>NZ_JAOPWY010000159.1 GCF_025965415.1 Nocardioides sp. | reverse complement strand
ACGACAGCCACGACCTGCTGCGGACGACCCCCGACGGCACGGGGATCTTGTCGGTCATGGAGCTGCAGGGGCTGCAGGCGAGCCCGCAGCTGTTCTCCACCTTCCTCATGTGGTTGCTCGCCGACCTGTTCCACGACCTGCCCGAGATGGGCGACGTCGACAAGCCGAAGCTGGTGTTCTTCTTCGACGAGGCGCACCTGCTCTTCCACGACGCCTCGGACGCGTTCCTCGACCAGATCGCCCAGACCGTGCGGCTGATCCGCTCCAAGGGCGTCGGCGTCTTCTTCGTGACCCAGTCGCCCACCGACGTCCCCGACGACGTGCTCGGCCAGCTCGGCTCACGCATCCAGCACCAGCTCCGCGCGCACACGCCCAACGACGCCAAGGCGCTCAGGGCGACCGTCAACACCTACCCCACCAGCGCGTACGACGACCTGGGCGAGGTCATCACCAGCCTCGGCATCGGCGAGGCCGTGGTGACCGTGATGAACGAGCGCGGCGCCCCCACCCCGGTCGCCTGGACCCGCCTGCGCGCACCGGAGTCGCTGATGGACGCGGCGCCGGCCGACGGCATGGAGGCGGCGGTCGCGGCGTCCCCGCTGTCGGCGAAGTACGCCGAGGAGATCGACCGCGAGTCGGCGCGCGAGCTGCTGGCCAAGAAGCTCGAGGAGGGCGCCCGCAAGGCGGCCGAGGACGCCCGCGTCAAAGAGATGGCGCGCGAGCAGAAGAACGAGCGCGTCACCAAGAAGTCGACGGAGAAGGCGGCCAAGGAGGACGACGGCCTCGTCATGGACGTCGTGAGGTCGCCCGCCTTCAAGGACTTCATGCGCACCGCGGCCCGCGAGATCGCGCGGGGGATGTTCAAGAGCGGTCGCCGCTGACGCCGGCTCGGTCGCAACCACCGGGTACCCGGTGGTTGCCGTGCTTCCCGCCCGTTGCAACGGGCGGGAAGCACACGGTGAGGACTGGCGGACGGCCGTAGACCGACCCGACCTCACATGGTCGGGTCGAGCCAGGCCAGCTGCGCGGCCTCGGTGCCGCGGTCGCGCGTGACGATCCGCGCGCGCCCCTCGGGAGCGGGCTGCGGTCGCAGGTTGCCGATCAGCACGCCCTCGTCGCGCGGGCCCGAGAGCATCACGCCGGGCATCGCCAGGTCGCGCAACGACTGGATGACGGGCTCGTAGAGCGCCCGGGACGCGCCACCCGTACGCCGTGCCGCGACGACGTGCAGGCCGACGTCGCGGGCCTGGGCCATCAGCGGCTGCAACGCCGAGACCGGCGACGACTGCGCGGTGGCGACCAGGTCGTAGTCGTCGACCACGACGAAGACCTCCGCGCCGGTCCACCAGGACCGGTTGCGCAGCTGGTCGGGCGTGACGTCGGGGCCGGGGATGCGGCCCTCGAGGTAGGTCGCGATGTCCTTCAGGGTCGGCGTCGCCTGGGTGGCCGACGTCAGGTAGTTGAGGAGGTACTCGTCGGGGACCTCGCCGAGCAGCGAGCGCCGGTAGTCGACGAGCACGATCTGCGCCTCCTTGGGCGTGCGCGTCCGCATGATCTCGTGGACGTACGCCCGCAGCAGCGCGCTCTTGCCCGACTGGCCGTCGCCGAAGATCAGCATGTGCGGCTCGGAGTCCACGTCGAGGCCGATCGGCGCGAGCTCCTTCTCGTTGATGCCGAGCAGGATGTGGCGCTCGGGCACCTGGCGGCGTACGGCGTCCTCGCGGACCGCCTCGAGGGTGACCTTCTCCGGAAGCAGCCGGAGCTTGGGTCCCTGGGGGCCCTTCCACGCGGCGGCCATCTTGTCGATCAGGTCGTCGACGCCGTCGCCCAGCGTGTCGGCGTTGCCGTCGCCGTCGATGCGCGGCAGCGCGCCGAGGAAGTGCAGCTTGGACGGCACCAGGCCGCGGCCCGGGCGGCCGACCGGCACGAGGGCGGCGACCTTGCGGTCGACCTCGGAGTCGAGCGGGTCGCCCAGGCGCAGCTCGAGCTTGGAGCCGAAGACGTCGCGCATCGCGGCGCGGTAGTCGGCCCAGCGCGTGGAGGCGGTGACGATGTGGAGGCCGAAGGTCAGGCCGCGCGCGGCGAGCTGCTGGATCTCCATCTCGAGGTCGTCGAACTCCGCGCGCAGCGTGCTCCAGCCGTCGATGACGAGGAACACGTCGCCCCAGCCGTCGTCGGCCCGGCCCTGCGCGCGGCGGGTGCGGTAGGTCTCGATGGAGTCGATGCCGTTCTCGCGGAAGTAGGCCTCGCGGCGGTCGACGATGCCCTCGACCTCCGCCATGACGCGTCGTACGACGTCGGGCTCGGAGCGGGTCGCGACACCGGAGACGTGCGGCAGCCGGGTCAGCGGCGCGAACGTGCCGCCACCGAAGTCGAGCACGAAGAACTGCGACTCGGTGGGCGTGGTCACCAGCGCCATGCTCGTGACGATGCTGCGCAGGAGCGTGCTCTTGCCCGAGCGCGGACCACCGACCACGGCGACGTGGCCGGCGGCGCCCGTGAGGTTGAGCGTCATCGTGTCGCGGCGCTGCTCGCGCGGGCGGTCGACGGTGCCCAGCGGGATGACCAGGCCGGGGACGTTGCGCCACTGCTGCGAGACGAGGCCCAGGTCGGGGTGCTCGACCAGGTCGGGCATGAGCTCGTCGAGGGTGTCGGGGATGTCGAGCGGCGGCAACCAGACCTGGTGGGCCTCGGGGCCCTTGCCGATCATCCGCTGGACGGCGACGTCGAGCAGCGAGGGCTGCTCACCCTGCTGCTGGGGCTGCGGCGCCACCACGTCCTGGCGCTCGTCGGCGGTCGGCTCGAGCGCCTGCACCTCGGAGATGGTGAACGGCAGGATGCCGCGGATCGCGCCGCCCTCGTCGCGGGCGACCCGCACCCGGCTGGACGGCGGCCCGGAGACGTACGCCGCCTTGAAGCGCAGCAGCGTGGACTGGTCGGGCTTGAGGTAGCCCAAGCCAGGCACGGCGGGGAGCTCGTAGGCGTCGGGCACCCCGAGGACCGCGCGGGACTCGCCGGCGGAGAAGGTGCGCAGGCCGACCCGGTAGGACAGGTGCGACTCCAGGCCGCGCAGCCGGCCCTCCTCCAGGCGCTGCGAGGCGAGCAGGAGGTGCAGGCCGAGCGAGCGGCCGAGGCGACCGATGGCCACGAACAGGTCGATGAACTCCGGCTTGGCCGACAGCATCTCGGAGAACTCGTCGACCACGATGAAGAGCGACGGCATCGGCTCGAGCGGCTCGCCGTTGGCGCGGGCCTTCTCGTAGTCGCGCACGGACGCGTAGTTGCCGGCGTCGCGCAGCAGCTCCTGGCGCCGGGTCATCTCGCCGGACAGGGCGTCCTGCATGCGGTCGACGAGGGTGAGCTCGTTGGCGAGGTTGGTGATGACGGCCGACACGTGCGGCATGTCGGCCATGCCGGCGAAGGTCGCACCACCCTTGAAGTCGACCAGCACGAGGTTGAGCTGCTCGGACGAGTGCGTCATCACCAGGCCGAGCACGAGGGTGCGCAGGAACTCCGACTTGCCGGAGCCGGTCGCGCCGATCACCAGGCCGTGCGGTCCCATGCCCTGCTGGGCCGACTCCTTGATGTCGAGGTGGATCAGGCCGCCGGAGTCGCCGATGCCGATCGGGACCCGCAGCCGGTCGCGGGCCGGGCGCGGGCGCCAGGCCGTCGAGGGGTCGTAGGCGAAGATGTCGCCGAGGCCGAGCAGGTCCATGTGGTCGGGCGTCGTCGAGGTGATGTCGACCGCGCCACCAGCGGACGACGACTCCGCGCTGGCGGTCTTCAGCGGCGCGATGCGGCGAGCGAACGCCTCGGCCGTCGCGATGTCGCACTGGTCGGCCAGCGCCTTGATCGGCTCGCCGCGCAGGCGCAGCGCGAGCACGGGGCGCTTCTCCAGCTCGTCGGGGCCGTCGGCGAACTCGAGCCGGAGCCGGGTCGAGTCCTCGAGCTCGTCCCAGCGGCTCGGCAGGTCGAGCAGCGTCACGCCGTGCAGGCCGTCGGGCGGCACGATGTGGTTGCCGGGCGGCAGGTGGCCGCCGTCGATCACCAGCAGGATGTGCGGCGTCGCGGCGCGCTCGTCGGCGCCGAAGCGCGGGCGGTCGCTCAGGTCGGGCGGGAGCAGGTTGCCGAGGTCGTCGAGCGAGGTGGAGACGAGTCGCATCGGGCCGACGGCGTCGGCCTCGCGAGCGCTCTGGGCGTGGGGGAGCCACTTCACCCAGTCCCAGTGGGTGAGGTTCTGCTCGGAGCTGAGCACCGCGACGACGAGCTGGTCGGGGTTCTGGAAGGCCGTCGCCGAGCAGATCATGGCGCGGGCGGTGGAGCGGACCTCCTCGGCGTCGCCGCACAGCTCGATGCGGTCGAAGGCGCGCAGGTCGATCGAGGCCGGCAGGTGGGGCTGGAGCCGGTGCACGACGAGCAGCCGGTGCAGGGCAGACGCGGCGGCCGGGTCGACCTGGTCGACGGGGGCGCTCTCCGGCGGGACCAGCTCCAGCGACAGCGGCTGCGAGCACAGGCCGTAGCGCACGTGCAGGAAGTTGTCGTCGGTGCCGGTGTGCTCCCACAGCCGGGTGCGGTCCTCGGCGAGCGAGGGGAGCGCGGCCGGCTCGGGGTGGTGCCAGTTGAGTGCGCGGCGCTGCTGGTCGGCGGCCTCGCGGGCCACCTTGCGGATGTTGCTGAGGTAGCGGAGGTACTCCGTCCGCGAGCCGGTGACCTGCTGCGCGCGCTGCTTACGCTGCCGGTCGATCTGGACGACGATGAAGCCGAGCGTGGCGAAGAGGAACATGCCCGCTGCCAGGAAGCTGCGGCCCTTGTTGGCGCCACCCATCGTCGCCACCAGCACGATCGACCCGAGACTGCCCAGCATCGGGATGGCGTTCATCAGCACGCCGCCGGCGCCCTCGCCCTCCTGCAGCTCCGGCGGGGGCTGCAGCACGATCTGGCCGCCCGGCATCTCCGGCTCGTCGAGCCTCTGGCCGCCTCGCAGTGTCGTGCTCACGCATCCCCCGTTGCCTCACCCGTCGCAGTCGCGACGATGATAGGTGTGCTCCCGGACCGGCGCGACTACTGTGCAGCCGAGAAGCGCCCGCCCGATGCACGCGAAGGGGGAGATTCGTGTCGGACGTCGCGATGCCCAGCTCTGCTGACGCGACCATCGCCGTGAGCATCCACGGCCCCGCCGGGGTGCTCGACCTCGTCGTGCCCGCGGGCGCCACCTCGGTCGACGTCGCCCGCGAGTACGCCAAGCAGGCGGAGGTCCCCGGGATCCCGCTGCTGCAGACCGCGCTCGGCCAGCGGCTCAACGCCGCCCTGCCGCTCAGCGACGCCGACGTCCAGGCCGGTGACGTGCTGGTGGCCACCACCGGGGTCCACCGCCCGCACAGGGTCACCCTGCTCGAGGCGGCCAAGAACGCGCCGGAGAGCCCCGCGCTCGCGTCGATGATCGCCACGATCGCCTCGGGTGCCGCCGTCCTCGCCGCCTGGTACGCCGGCCGCGCGGGGGAGGACACGGTGCGCACGGTCGCCGTCGGGATCCTGCTCGCCTGCGCACTGGTCGGCGTCCTGCCCGTCGGCCGGCACCTCCGCCAGCGCTCGGCCGCGGCGCCCGCCTTCGCCGCCGCGGCGGCCTTCGCCGCTCTCTACGAGCCGGGTGTCCACCTGCTGCCCGCGATCCTCGGCGCCGCCGGCATCTCCGCGGCCGTGGTCGCCGGCATCGGCCGGGCGCTGTCGGTGGGTGGCGACGAGATCAGCACCGTGTGGATCGCCAGCGGGCTGACCGTCTTCGCCTGCTGCGCGGTCCCCGCCATGCTGGGGTGGGACGCGCGGGTCGCGTGGACCCTGCTGGTCTTCCTCTCGATGATGGCGGCCAGGTTCGCGCCGTCGCTGGCGATCGACGTGCCCGACGAGGCGCTCCTCGACCTCGACCGACTGGCGGTCACCGCCTGGTCGGCGCGCGACAGCCAGCGAGGCGGCCGGCGCGGTCGCATCGTGGTCGGTGCCGATGCGATGGAGCGGCTGGTCCACCGGGCCTCGCGCATCGTCACCGGGGCGTCGGTCGCGATCCTCGTGACGGTGGTCGTCGCCAGCCCGCTGCTGCTGCACAGCGCGTCCATCGACCTCGACCGCATCGGCGCGCGGTGCCTCGTGTTCTTCGCCGGGTGCTCCCTGCTCCTCGCCGCCCGCTCCTACCGCCACGCCGCAGCGCGTGCGCTGCTGCGTCTCGCCGGGCTCGGCGCCCTGACGGCCCTCGCGGCGCACCTGGTCGTCGGACCGGGCGGCCCGCTGCTGGGCACCTTCTTCTACGTCGTCGTCGGGCTCGGTGTCATCGCCCTGGCCGCCGGCGTCGCGGCGGGCCGTGGCTGGCGGTCGGTCTGGTGGTCGCGTCGCGCCGAGGTGGCGGAGTCGCTGTGCGGCAGCTTCGCCTTCGCCGCGGCGGTCGTCGCGGCCGGGGTCTTCCGCCGGCTGTGGGAGATGACCTCCTGATCCACGATCGGTGGATCTGATGTTTAGCCCCGATTTCGTCGGGTAGATGCACGTCAGCGCGGGGGGCCGGGACGTCTCCCCGAGCACCTGGGTTCACCAAGACAGTGGATCACCAACCACAAGAAACTCGGTCGGTTCGACCGCCGAGGGAGAAGGATCGACATGAGCGAGATTTACGGCCAGACAGAGAAGGCCCTCTCCAAGGGTGCCGACTTCGTCGACCAGGCCCGCGGCGACGTCAAGAACAAGTGCGGCGTTCTCTCCGGCAACATCCAGACCATGATGGCCGGATGGGGCGGCCAGGGCGCCACCGCGTTCAACAACCTCATGATCTCGTGGGACCAGAAGCAGGAGACCATCCTCAAGGCGCTCGACCAGCTCTCGGCGTCGATGAAGGAGACCGAGCGCGACAACGTCTCGACCGACGAGAACCAGTCCGCCACCCACACCAACCTTCAGGGCCGTCTCGGCTGACGCCGACACCCCTCACTGACCAAGGAGATCGATGATGAGTTTCGACGGAATCAAGGTTCAGCACGGCCACCTCGACGCCGGTGCCGCCGACGTCATGAAGGCTGCCAAGGACATCGAGGCCCGCCTCGACCAGCTCGAGACCGAGCTCAACCCGCTGCGCTCGGACTGGAACGGTAACGCCAAGATGGCCTACGACCAGGCCAAGGCCAAGTGGGACCAGGCCATGACCGAGATGACGCTCCTGCTCCAGCAGGCCAGCCAGGGCGTGGACTCCTCCAACGCCGAGTACAAGGCTGCCGACGCCCGCGGCGCCAACCGCTTCTGAGCGCACCTCGCCTCGCCGAGGCCGGTCGTCCCTCCGGGGACGACCGGCCTCGGTGCATCTCGGGGCAGCCGGGACGGGCCGGGCGTCCTGCGGTGACTCCTCCGGGCACGCCGCGTCTGGCACGCCGCCGGATTTCGCCTAGGCTGCACCCCGTTCAGTGCCCCGGCCTCTCGGGCGGGCGCAGGTGGAGCACCAACAGGGGGAAACACCAATGAGTCAGGGGTCCTCGGTCGCCTCGGGCCTGGTCCGCGTGACCATCGCCTCGGGGTCGCGACGGGTCGATCTGGTGCTGCCGGGTTCGATCCCGGTCGCCGAGCTCGTCCCCGAGCTCGCCCGCTCGGTCGGCCTGCTCGACGCCTCCACGGTCTACGGCGGCTACCGCCTGGTGACCCAGGAGGGACGCATCCTCGTCAACAACGCCGGTCTCACGATGCAGGGCATCGAGGACGGTGGCCTGCTGACCGTGACCGCCGGCGTCGACGAGAAGGCGCCCCGCGTCTACGACGACGTGGTCGAGGCGATGGCCGACGTCGTCGAGAACGAGCTCAAGCCGTGGGAGCCGGCGGCAGGACGTCGTACGGCGCTGGGCGCGGGCAGCATCCTGCTCGGCCTCGGCGCCCTGGCCCTGTTGCTGCAGGGCGAGAGCCTGCTGGGTGGCGTGGCCGCCGCGGTGATCGCGGCCCTGCTGGTCGTCGGCGGCGTGGTGCTCGCCCGGGCCCAGGGCGAGCCCGAGGCCGGCGTGGCCGTCTCGCTCCTCGCGGCGCTCTACGCCGGGGTGGCCGGACTGCTGCTCGCGCCGGGCGACCTGCCCGACTGGACCTGGCCCCTGGGCGACGCCTTCTTCACCGATCCGCTCCTCTTCGCCGGCCTTGGCGTCCTCGCGATCGGGCTGGTCGCGGTGGTGGGCCTGCAGGACGGCCGCCCGCTCGTGATCCCCGCGATCGTCGTCGGCGCCGTCCTGGTGGCGAGCTCGGTGCTGATCCGCCTCGCCTCTCTCGAGCCGAGCCCCGTCTTCACCGTGCTGATGACCCTCGTCGTGCTGGCCGGCAGCGTGTTCCCGTGGCTGGCGCTCGGCGTCACCGGCACCAGCGTCGACCAGCTCTACTCGCTGCACGACATCACCGCCGACCCCGACGAGATCGACCCCGACGAGGTCGCCGGCGACGCGCGCGTGGGCCACGAGATCCTGCTCGCGGTCTCGGCCACGGTCGGCACGCTGCTCGTGCTCTTCGCTCCGTTCGCCGTCGGTCGCGGCGTCTACGGCACGGTCCTCGCGGCGGTGTGCTGCCTGGCCGTCATGTTCCGCACCCGCCAGTACCGCACCGGCGCCGAGGTCCTCGCCGGGCTGACCTCCGGCATCCTCGGCCTCGTCTCGGTCGCGATCTCGATGCTGCTGATCCACGACGGCTGGCGCGCCGGTGCGGCGATCGGCCTCGCCGCCGTCGGCGCCGTGCTGCTCGCGCTGACCCTGGTGCCGGCATCGGCGTCCGTGCGCCGTGGCCGGATGGGCGACGTCGTCGAGACGGTCACGCTGCTCGCGCTCCTGCCGCTCATGGTGCTGGGATCGGGCCTGGTCTCCGCGGTAGCGGGCTGATCGATGGCGACCAAGAAGGACCTCGTCGAGGCCCACGCCTTCAGCCGCCGCCGCCTGGTCACCGCGTTCGTCTCGGGTGCGCCCGGCGGGCGTGAGGTCGAGCCGGTGCGACCGGGCCGCGTCCTGATCGGTGGCGTCGCGCTCTCGGTGCTGCTCCTCGCCGGGGCGGCGATCGCGGGCTTCCTGCTGGGCCGTCCGCCCGCGCAGTGGCTCGAGGCCGGCAGCTTCATCATCTCCAAGGACACCGGCGAGCAGTACGTCGTGATGCGCGGCGGGGACGATCCGCTGCTCCAGCGGGTGCCCAACTACGTCTCGGCCCAGCTGCTGCTCGAGCAGGCGGAGCTCACGCCCTTCACGGTGCGCGACAAGTACATCCGCACGGTCCAGCTCGGGGAGGACCTCGGGATCGAGGGCGCCCCGGCCGGGCTGCCGTCGGTCGGCGAGCTGGTCGACGACGGTTGGACCGCCTGCACTGCGTCCGGCGTCGGCATCAAGGTCGCGATCCAGCAGCAGCCGACGGTCGAGGACATCACCGGATCCGCTTTCCTGGTCTCGAGCGACGACCAGCAGTGGCTCATCGCCACCGCTCCCTCGGTCGGCAGCGAGCCCGGGCGCGCCTATCGCTTCCCGATGCCCGTCGACCCCACCCAGGCCTCGACCATCGGCAACAGGATCGGTTTCAGCGCGACGGTCCCCGAGGTCGACGAGGAGTGGCTCAACCTCTTCCGGCTCGGCGGAGCCCTCGAGCGGGACTCCTTCGGCGTCGACGGCGAGGGCCAGCCCGTGCCGTACGCCGACACCGGCACCGACCTCTCGCAGTACCAGATCGGTGACCTGCTGAAGTCCAGCTCGGGCAGGTACTACCTCCTCGGCGACGAGGGACCCGAGCCGCTGGGCGACTTCGCCAGCATGGTCTACGAAGTGGTCGGGGCGAGTGCCATCGAGCTCGACGAGGACCTCTCCGCCCAGTTCGACGACACGACCTTCCCCGCCGAGTGGCCGACGGGCCTGCCGACCGCCGTGTCCGGCGGCGCCATGTGCGGCGTGCTGCACCCGGCCGACGACGCCGCCCCGGCGGTCACCCTGGCCACCAACCCGACCGGCGCCGCCGACCCGGCCGAGGTGTCGGCCGGTCGCCACGACGTGGACGTCGAGCCCAGCGCCGGGGCCTACGTCCTGTCCGGGTCCGACGACCCGGCCGACGCCGGTTCGCCCTACGTCATCGACACCAAGGGCGAGAAGTACGAGCTGATCGGCACGCAGGTGCCGGACTTCATCGGCTATGCCGACGTCGAGCCGCCGCTGGTGCCGAGCGCGTGGCTGGAGTTCTTCTCCACCGGCGTGCCGCTGTCGACCAACAGCGCGCGCCGGGTGCCCGAGGACGCCCCGCCGGCGGAGTCGGAGCCGGAAGCGGACGGCGGCTCATGAGCCGCGCGCGAGTGCGTACGACGCTCGCGGCCGGTGTCGTCGCCGCCACCATCGTGCCGGTGTGGGCCGGACCGGCGGTCGCCGACCACCCGGCCCCCTGCTCGGTCGACGAGATCCCCGGCTCCGAACGGCTGGCCGACACGCACGAGAAGGACAACCCGGCCCACGACCGGATGCACGTCGAGCAGGCCCAGGGGGTCGCCACCGGCCGCGGCGTGAAGGTGGCCGTGATCGACAGCGGCGTGATGGACGTCGGCGGCCTCCAGCCCTACGGCGGACTCGCGATCCCGGGGGTCTCCGCCACCACCCTGCTCTCGGGTCACGGCACGATCGTCGCGGGCCTGATCGCCGGACCGCACGGCGTCGCGCCCGACGCGCAGGTCTTCGACGTGAAGGTCTTCGACACCGAGAGCGCCGACACCTCGCAGGGCGAGCGACCCCTCACGTCGGCCGGGATCATCGCCGGCATCGACGCCGTCATCGACGCCTACCCGCAGCAGAAGTTCGACGTCGTCAACATCTCGCTCGCGGTGCGCCAGTCGGACCCGAGGCTCGCGGCCGCCGTCGCCCGGCTCGTGGAGCTCCCCCTGGTCGTCGTCGCCGCGTCCGGCAACAAGGAGGACGACCCGGACTCCAGCGACTCGACCTTCAAGGGGACCCCCGGCAACGACGCCGACGTCTACCCGGCCGACTACCCGGGCGTCGTGGCGGTCAGCGCGACCCCGCCCGGTGACGAGGACCCCGGCACCTACGTCGTACCCAACCTGGACACCGACGTCGCGGCCCCGAGCCTGGGCGCGATCTCGGCCAACGCGACCGGGCAGGTGTGCGTGATCGACCAGGTGGCGACCTCGTGGGCGGCGGCCGAGGTGAGCGGGATCCTCGCCCTGCTGAGCGAGCGCTACCCGCGCGAGACCCCCCAGCAGCTGGTCGCGCGGCTCCAGGCCACCACCGAGGGTGCGGGCCCCCCGCAGGGACCGGACGACGTCGTCAACCCGTGGACGGGCGCGGGTGTCGTGCAGGCGCACGACGCCCTGACCCGCCAGATCAGGCCCGGGCGCGAGGGCAAGGTCGAGACGACCGTCGCCGAGACCCGGGCCGACGCGCAGGCGCCGCCGGCGCCCGAGCGCATCGACCTGTTCAGCACGCCGCGGGCCATCCTGCTGTGGGCGGGGCTCGTCGCCGGGTCGCTGCTCGCGCTCGCCTTCATGTTGCGTCCGTTGCTGCGACGCTGACCGGTGCGGACCGCGAGCGTGATGGAATCACTCCATGACTGACACCTCGGACGAGCCCGTTGCCGTCATCCTGGCCGGGGGTCAGGGGTCGCGGCTGTGGCCGATCAGCCGGGACCGTCGCCCGAAGCAGTTCCAGCCGGTCGTGCGCGACCGGCCGCTGCTCACCGGCACCATCGAGCGCCTCAGCGAGCTGGTCGATCCCTCTCGCATCCACGTCTCCACCCGCGCACGCTTCGCCGACGCCGCGCGCGAGACGCTGGGCCCGGTGCCGCCGGAGAACCTGATCCTCGAGGAGGACCCGGCCGGTCCGGCGACCGCCTTCGCGCTGAGCATCGCCACGCTGGCCCACAAGTACGGCAACGCGCCGGCGCTGATCGCCCCGTCCGACCACCTCATCAACGAGGAGGAGGCCTTCAACGCCGCCTCCCGCGACATGCTCGCCCAGCTCGTCGAGACGCCGACGTCGATGGTGGTCCTCGGCGCCGAGCCCAGCGGCTTCGACGCCAGCCTCGGCTACATCCACACCCGGGGCGAGGGCGGCGGGGTCGAGGTCATCGAGTCCTTCTTCGAGAAGCCCGACCAGGACACGGTCGACAAGCTCGAGGGCGAGGGCGGATCCCTCTACTGGAACACGGCCTGCTACGGCGTACGCGTCCAGCAGGCGTGCGACGCCTACCGGGCCGCGCTGCCGCTGATCTTCGACTCGATCGAGCGCTTCGCCCGGGCGCGCCCGGACTCGGTCGGCTACCGCGGCGCCGCGATCGGCGGCCACGAGCTCTACCCCTTGCTGGCCGCCGGGATGCAGTGCCTCGTCGTGCCGCGCCACCTCGGCTGGAGCGACGTCGGCACGTGGAAGCGCCTCGAGCAGGTGCTGTCGGACCAGCGGGTGACGTCGATCGGCCCCTCGCTCCAGCTCGAGACCGAGGACGTGCTCGTGGCGAGCATGGACGGACGACCCGTCGTCACGCTCGGCACGACCGGCCTGATCGTGGTGACCCACGAGGACGCGGTCTACGTCCTGGACAAGAAGAAGGCCCTCGACGCCGGCACCCTGGAGCACCTGCGTTCGCTGCTCGCCGCGAGCACGCGCGAAGATCTCCTCTGAATCGTTGACGCACAGCACCTGACGCGAAGGAACCCATGACCCACGAGAACAGCCAGCACATCGTCGTCGTCGGCACCAAGCCCGACATCATCAAGCAGGCGCCGATCTACCACGAGCTGCGCAACCGCGGTCACGACGTCGTCCTGTGCCACACGGGACAGCACTACGACCACAACCTGTCGCAGTCGATGCTCGACGAGTTCGGCGTCCGCGAGGACATCAACCTCGAGGTGCGCGGCGGCGTCAACGACCTGGTCTCCGGGATCACCGCCAAGCTCGCGCTCTACCTGCGCGGGTTCGCGGAGCGCGGCGGCTTCCCGATCACCTACGTCCACGGTGACACCACCACCGCGATGGCGGGCGCGCTCGCCACCTTCGGCGAGCGGCAGGCGCTGGTGCACGTCGAGGCGGGGCTGCGCACGCTGTCGCCGAAGCCCGAGGTGCTGCGCGGGTGGCTGGAGCAGGGCGCCGACCTCGACTGGGCGTCGTTCCGCGAGCAGTCGATCGACCGCGCCAGCTGGTCCAAGGGCAGCCGGGAGCCGTCGCCGGAGCAGTTCAACACCCGGATCGCCGACGCCGGCTCCGACCTGCACGCCGCGCCCGTCGAGCTCAACCGCGAGTTCCTCATCGACGAGGGCTTCGCGCCCGCCGCGATCGACGTCGTCGGCAACTCGGTGGTCGACGCCCTGGCGCAGGCCGTCGCCGGCAGCGACAAGAACCAGGTGCTGGCCAGGTTCCCGCAGATGGGCGACGGCTCGTTCCTCCGCTTCTGCGTGCACCGCCGCGAGAACACCACCAACCGCGACCGCTTCAACCTGCTGATGGACGCGATGGAGTCGCTGCTCGAGCAGGGCCACCACGTCCTCTTCATCCGGCTCCTCGGCACCGAGTCGGCCATCGACAACTTCGGCCGCCGCCAGTGGCTGGAGGACCTCGAGGCGCGCTACGGCGACGCGCTGATCTCCACCCCGGTGTGGGACAGCTACCTCGACGTGGTCGCCGCCATGTCGATGTGTGCCGTCATCGTGACCGACTCCGGCAGCATCGTGGAGGAGGCCAACGTCCTCGAGGTGCCGTGCGTGACGCTGCGCTTCGGCTCCGACCGGTCCGAGACCTTCCTGGCCGGCAGCAACTTCCTCGCACCACCCATCGACAAGGCGCTGATGACGAGCGTCATCCACAACGTCTTCGAGCACCGGGCCGAGCTGTCGTGGGACCGCGTCTACCCCGAGGGTGCCTCGGCGATGCTGGTCGACGCGGTCGAGCGTCGCCTGGGCGACGACAGCCTGCTGATCTCCGAGGAGTGGCGCTACGGCCTGCAGGCCCAGCTGCGCTGACCGGCGTACGCCGTAGGACGACGAAGCCCCGCAACAGCAGCTGTTGCGGGGCTACGTGCGTGTGGCGGAGGTAGGGGGATTCGAACCCCCGAGGGCTATTAACCCAACCCGCTTTCCAAGCGAGCGCCATAGGCCACTAGGCGATACCTCCGCCGAGGAGAGTACCGGTCGGTTCCGTGGCCGGTGAAATCGCCCGCCCGTCCACCAGTGGCCCCTGGGTTTGGGCAGCCGATCTCGGCTCACCTAGACTCCTCGGCAACCCCCCACGCGGCGTCACCTCGCCCAATCCCCCAGGGCCGGAAGGCAGCAAGGGTCAGTGAGCTCTGACGGGTGCGTGGGGGGCCTTTTCATGCCCGGGAGGCGCCGTCCCGCTGGTGGAGCAGCGAGCGCAGCGAGCGCGTCGAAACCGAGGGTGGTGCTGCCGGTGGTCGGTGTGGGTGCACCCGGTTAGGGTTCAGGACGTGGAGTCACCGCTCGCGCTCTATCGCCGCTACCGGCCCGAGACCTTCCAGGAGGTCATCGGGCAGGACCACGTGACGGAGCCGCTGCGGGCCGCGCTCGCCGCCAACCGGGTCAACCACGCCTATCTGTTCTCCGGGCCGCGCGGCTGCGGCAAGACCACCTCGGCCCGGATCCTGGCCCGCGCGCTCAACTGCGCGCAGGCGCCGATCGCCGACCCGTGCGGTGAGTGCGACAGTTGTCGCGAGCTCGCGCGCGGCGGACCGGGCTCGATCGACGTCATCGAGATCGACGCGGCCTCCCACGGTGGTGTCGACGACGCGCGCGACCTGCGGGAGAAGGCGTTCTTCGCGCCGGTGCGCGACAAGTACAAGGTCTACATCATCGACGAGGCCCACATGGTCACCACGCAGGGCTTCAACGCCCTGCTCAAGCTGGTCGAGGAGCCGCCGCCGCACCTGCGCTTCATCTTCGCCACGACCGAGCCCGACAAGGTGCTGCCGACCATCCGCTCGCGCACCCACCACTACCCCTTCCGGCTGATCCCGCCGCGGCTGCTGAGCGACTACCTCTCCCAGCTGGCCGGCGAGGAGGGTGTGGCGATCGAGCCGGCCGCCCTGCCCCTCGTCGTACGAGCCGGGGCCGGGTCCGCGCGCGACACGCTGTCCGTGCTCGACCAGCTGCTCGGCGGCGCCGGGCCCGCGGGCGTGACCCACAAGCTCGCCACCGACCTGCTCGGCTTCACGCCCGACACCCTCCTCGACGAGGTCGTCGAGGCGTTCGCCTCGCGCGACGGGGCCGCGGTCTTCTCGGTCGTCGACAAGGTCGTGGAGACCGGGCAGGACCCGCGGCGCTTCACCGAGGACCTCCTGCGACGGCTGCGCGACCTCGTCATCGTCACCGCGGTGCCCGACGCCCCGGCGACCGGGCTGATCGACGTCCCCCAGGACGCGGGGGAGCGCCTCGTCGCCCAGGCCGCACGCTTCGGCGCGATCGAGCTGAGCCGGGCCGCCGACATCGTGGCCGCCGGACTGACCGAGATGCGCGGCGCCACCGCGCCGCGGCTCCTGCTCGAGCTGCTGTGCGCCCGCGTGCTCCTCCCCGGCGCCGACCACACCTCCGACGGCGTGATGGCACGCCTCGAGCGGCTCGAGCGCCGCCTCGACGTGACC
>NZ_JAOPWY010000154.1 GCF_025965415.1 Nocardioides sp. | reverse complement strand
GGCCAGTGCCGTCGCGGTGCCCTCGACTCCCGGCTCGTCGCCGGCCGCGTCGTGGTCTGCCGCCGCGGCGGGATCGGCCGCATCGACAAGTCCGAGTCCGTCGCCCTGGCCGGCGGTCGCGCGATGGTGCTGGTCAACCTCACGCCGGGCGCCGTGTCCGCCGACTTCCACTCGGTGCCGACGGTCCACCTGACGGCCCCGGCCGGCCGGCGGTTCAGCCGGTGGGTGGCCCGCCACCCCGACGGCCGCCTGCGGATGACCCGGGTGACCGGCGACCCCGGCACCCGGCGTACGGCTCCGTGGAGCGCGTCGGGCGACCCGCGCGGCAGCGCCCTCAAGCCCGACGCGGTCGCCGACGGGGATGCCGTGCTCGGCGCCGTGCCCGACGCGACCGGACGGAGCTGGGGCGTCTTCAGCGGCAGCTCCGCGGCTGCCGCCAACGCCAGCGGCCTCGCAGCGCTCCTGGTGGGCGAGCACGACGACTGGTCCGCCGCCGTGGTGCGCTCGCAGCTCGTCGCCTCGGCGACCACGGTCCGGGGCGCGTCGGTGCTGGCACAGGGGTCCGGCGCCCTGCCCAGCCGCGCGCCGACCGCCCACCTGGCGCTCGACGTGCCCGCGCGCGCCTGGCGTCGCGCGCTGCGCACGCACTCCCTGGCCGGGCTCAACACGAGCTCGCTCCTGCTGCCGTCGCGCCAGACCAGCGCGGTGCGCACGATCACCAACGTCGGCACCCGCGCGGAGTACTTCTCGGTGACCGCCCGCGGGTTCACCTCGCACCGCGTCACCGTCCAGCCCCTCGCCGTACGCCTGGCGCCGGGGCAGTCGGCCCGCTTCACCATCACGGTCACCGGACCCACCGCCCCCGGCCGCCTCGACGACGGTGCGCTGGTGTGGCTCGGAGCCCTCGGCGGCGTCACCCGGATCCCGGTCGCGCTGACGCGCTGAGCCCGCCCGTACGACGCGACGGGCCGCCGTCCCCCGAGGGACGACGGCCGTGTCGGGACCAGCAGGGCTCAGTCGCTGAGCACGCGGTCGTGGCGCAGCGAGGTCGCCCTGGTCTCCTTGGCGAAGAGGACCGCGACGACCGTGAGCACCGAGGCGATCGTCATGTAGATCGCCACCTTGGAGACGTTGTCGGTCCCGTCGCTGGCGTCGCCGAGGAGGTCGATCGCGATGATCGGGGCCAGCGCGCCGGCGAAGATCGACGCGAGCTGGTAGCCGACCGAGGCGCCGGTGTAGCGCACCGAGGTGCCGAACAGCTCGGAGAAGAACGCCGCCTGCGGGGCGTACATCAGGGCGTGCAGGACCAGTCCCACGCAGATGGCGAGGATGATCCTGGGCTCCGAGCGCGAGGCGATGAGGTCGAAGAAGAACCACGACCACACCGCCACACCGACGGCACCGGCGAGGTAGAGCGGGCGTCGCCCGACCCGGTCGCTGAGCGCACCGACGAGCGGGATCGTCACGAAGTGGACCACGGAGCCGATCAGCAGCGCCTTGAGGATCAGCGGCTTGTCGTCCGCGGTGCCCGCGTAGAGCGTGAGGAACGAGATCGAGATGATCGTGAAGAGGTAGTAGGAGATGTTCTCGGCCATCCGCATCCCCATGGCCACGAAGACCTCCTTGGGGTACTTGCGGAAGACCTCGATGATCGGCATGTGGGGCGTCTCCTTGGTCTCCATCTCGGCCTTGGCCTCCGCGAAGACGGGCGACTCCTCGATCGAGAGCCGGACCCACAGGCCGACGCCCACGAGCACCGCGCTCAGCAGGAACGGGATGCGCCAGCCCCAGGACTCGAACGCCGCGTCGGACTGCACGGCGGAGAGGACCCACAGGACGCCGGTGGCGAACAGGTTGCCGAGCGCGACGCCGGCCTGCGGCCACGAGGACCAGAAGCCGCGCTGCGAGTCGTCACCGTGCTCGGCGGCCATCAGCACGGCACCGCCCCACTCGCCGCCGACCGCGAAGCCCTGCACGAGACGGCAGAGCAGCAGGAGCAGCGGGGCCGCGACACCGATGGCGGCGTACGTCGGCAGCAGGCCGATCGCGAAGGTCGCCAGCCCCATCAGGAAGAGCGAGAGGACCAGCATCCTCTTGCGGCCGACCTTGTCGCCGAAGTGGCCGAACACCACGCCGCCGAGCGGTCGCGCCACGAAGCCGAGGGCGTAGGTGCCGAAGGCCAGCAGGGTGGCCGTGGCGGGCTCGCTCTCGGGGAAGAACAGGGTGCCGAAGACGAGGGCGGCGGCCGAGCCGTAGAGGAAGAAGTCGTACCACTCGACGGCGGTGCCGATCAGGGACGCGAAGACGACCTTGACGATGCCGGTGCGCTCGGGTCGGGCGCCCGGTGTGCCGGTCCCGGCCGTGGTGGAGGTGTCGGTGGACATGGGAGACCTTTCATGGGGGTGCCGTGGGAGAGGACGTGCGGGTGGGTCAGGCGGCGCTCCAGCCGCCGTCGAGGACCAGCGAGGAGCCGGTCATGGACGTGGCCGCCGGTCCGCAGAGGAAGGCGACCGCGTCGGCCACCTCCTCGGGCTCGACGAGGCGCTTCAGCGGCGTGCGGGCCAGCAGGACCGTCTCGAGGACCTCGTCCTCGGCGATGCCGTGGGTCCGGGCCTGGTCGGCGAGCTGGCCCTCCACCAGAGGCGTGCGGACGTAGCCGGGGCACACCGTGTTGCTGGTGACGCCCTTGTCCGCGGCCTCGAGCGCGATCACCTTCGACAGCCCCTCGAGGCCGTGCTTGGCGCTGACGTAGGCGGACTTGTAGGCCGAGGCGCGGTGGCCGTGGATGCTGGAGACGTGGACGAGCCGGCCCCAGCCCCGGCCGTACATCCCGGGCAGGGCGTGGCGCGCGAGCAGGAAGGGGGCGTGGAGCATCAGCGCGTGGATCAGGCGGAACTGGTCGGGGTCGAGGTCCTCGATCGGCGCGACGTGCTGGATCCCGGCGTTGTTGACGAGGATGTCGACGTCGAGGTCGAGCCGCTCGATCGCGGCCTCGTCGGTGAGGTCGACGACGTGCGGGGTGCCGTGCACCCGGGCGGCGACCTTGGCCACGCCCTCCTCGTCACGGTCGAGGAGGTGGACCTCGGCGCCGCTCTCGGCGAGACGGGTCGCGACCGCCGCGCCGATGCCGCTGGCCGCACCCGTCACCAGGGCCCGTCGTCCGTGCAGGGCGGACTCGCTGGAGGGGTGGTCGGTGTCGGTGGCCATGGCTTCACCGTAGGGACGCACGTGACGCAGAGCACATGGCTGGCGTCGCCACATTTGCACCGCGAGCGTGTGGCCCTGCCACACCTCTCGGGTCAGGGAGCCTGGAGCCGCGCCAGCCTGAGGGCCAGCTGGAGGTCGAGTGCCCGCCCGGGCTCCCGCCAGCCGGTGCCGAGGAGCTCGCCGATCCGGTCCAGCCGCTGGGTCACGGTGTTGGGGTGGACGTGGAGCGTGCTCGCGGTGTCCTTGAGGTGCCCGCCGCTGGCGAACCACGCCTCGAGGGTGTCCACCAGCCCGGTGCCGCGCCGGGCGTCCCAGTCGCGCACCGGACCTACCATCGTCTCGACGAAGGCCGTCACGTGCTCCGGGTCGTTGTCGCCGAGCAGGAGCCGTGCCACGCCGAGTCCCGCCGGGTCGCTCACGTCACCACGCCGACCGAGGCGGACGAGGGTGTCGAGGCAGCGGCGGGCCTCGCCGTGCGCCACCACCAGGCGGTCGCCGTGGAGGGGATCGCTCGTGGCGGCCACGCCCACGGTGGCGACGCCGCCGAACCCGGACACGGCCGCCTGCAGGTCGGCGCCCACCCGCTGCGGGTCCTCGCCGGGCACGAGCATGACGACGGCGCCCCGGTGCTCGCCGGCCAGGCCGGACATCCGGCGCGCGAGTGCCACCGCGGCCCGGCTGGCCCGGTGCCGGTCGGCGCCGTCGACGGTGGCCGCGGCGACGACCACGGGACCGTCGAGGCTGGCGCTGTGGCGGCGTACGCGGTCGCGCAGGCGCTCGCGGGCCTCCGTGTCGGCCTCCAGCAGGTCGACGAGCAGCTGGCCGCCCAGGCGCTCCTCGGCGTCACTGACGGAGCGTGCGAAGAGCAGGACGAGGGCGGTCACCAGGGCGCCGCGCTCGAGCGTACGACGACCCGCGAGGTCGAGCGGCTCGTCGCGGCGCAGCACGAGCGTGGCCACGTGCTCGGTGCCGGCGAGGGCGGCGGCGACGAGACCCGACCCGACCACCACCGATCGACCGGACGCCACCGCGGCCGGGACGGCGTCTGACCAGGCCAGGCCGGTGTCCTCCCCTGCCTGGAGCTCTCCCGCCGGCGTCCACACGGAGACCTCGCCTCCGAGCACGGTGGAGAGCACCTCGGCGACCTCCGCGACGCCGCCGCCGCCGAGCAGCAGGTCGGTGAGGCGGTCGTGCGCGAGCGCCGCCGCGTCGACGGCCTCGGTGTGCCGGGTCAGCGACCGGTTGGCCTCGTCGAGCTCGGCGAAGAGGCGTGCGTTCTCCAGCGCCACCACGGCGTGGGCGGCGAAGGAGGTGAGCAGGCTGACCTCCGCCTGCGGGAAGCGGCGGACGGAGCGGTGCACGGCCAGCAGCGCGCCGATCACCACGCCGTCGAGCACCAGGGGCACGCCCAGGATCGCGCGGATCTGCTCGCCCGCCACGGCCGCGTCGATGTAGCCCTTGTGGACGAAGCGGTCGTCGGTGGCGTAGTCCTCGGTGAAGTAGGCGGCGCCGGTCTGCGCGACCAGGCCGAGCAGCCCGGTGCCGAGCGGCAGGCGCAGGGTCTGGAACTCGCGCGTCAGCGCCCCGTCGGTGACCTTCATGTAGGACGCGCCGTCACCGTCGTCGTTGAGCGACAGGTAGGTCATGTCGCAGTGGAGCAGCTGGCGCGCCCTGCGCACGATCGCGGCCAGGATCGTGTCGACGTCACGGATCGCGGTGAGGTCGGACGCCGTCTCGTAGAGCGCCGACAGCTCCGCCTCCCGCGACCGCATGCGGGACATCAGGTCGCGCAGCCGCAGCGCGACGTCGTACTCCGAGCGCGCCACCGCGGCCTCGTCCTCGCCGAGGGCACGCTCCGCCTCCGCGAGGCGCTCGTCGAAGGCGGCCAGCGGCGCCTCGTCGTAGAGCAGGTCGAGGAAGGTCGGCACGGGCACATCCTGCCGCCACTGCCGGTCGCGCGCACCCGGCGGCGGGCCCGGCGGATCTCAGCGCTCGCGGGTGATGGTCATCTCGCGGTCGCCGTAGACGACCTTGTCGCCCTCGACCAGCGACGCGGGCTTGCCGGGCGCGAGCTGGCGGGAGACGCCCTGCCGCACCAGCACGGTGCCGTTGGTCGAGCCCCGGTCCATCACCACGATCGTGCCGTCGGGCGCCGGGCCGAACTGGGCGTGCGTCTTGGACACCGACATGTCGGCGGACGCCAGCGGGATCAGGTGGGCCACCTGCTCACCGCTGCGGGCCTCGGGGCGCCGGCCCACGAGGGCGAGCCCGGCGATCACGAAGCTCTCGCCGTTGTCGAAGTGCACCCGCCACCGGGGCGAGGCGGCCACCGGACGCTGCTGCTGGGGTGGCACCTGCTGGCGCGGCGGCGCCTGTGGGGGCATCTGCGCCGGCGGTCCCGCGTGGGCGGGGGGCTGCTGCCGCGGGGGTTGCTGCGCGGCCGGCTGCG
>NZ_JAOPWY010000150.1 GCF_025965415.1 Nocardioides sp. | reverse complement strand
CGCACCGCAGCGCGATCGGCGCGATCGCCGGGCCGCTGAGGCCGCCGGCCCGTCCGTCGGGGAACGCCGCCGGCACGGCGTTGCCGACCACGACCGCTGTCGCCCCGGCCTCGTGGCAGGAGCGGGCGCCCTCCACGACGCGCGACACGTCGGGGCGGAGCTTGGCCAGCACCGGCCGGTCGGCGGGGAACTCGCGGCGTACGGCGGCGATGACGCTGGCCGAGTGGTAGGGCTCACGGACCTCGAACAGCCCGGAGCCCACCTCGTCTGGTGCTCCGACGTTGACCTCGAGGCCGGCGACACCGGGCGCCCGGCTCAGGCGGCGGGCCAGGTCGGCGTACTCCCCCATCGTGGAGCCGGCGATCGAGACGATGACGCGCACCCCGGCGCGGACGAGCCAGGGCAGCTCGGTGGCCAGGAAGTGCTCGAGTCCGGGGTTGGGGAGGCCGACGGCGTTGACGAGCCCACCGGGGACCTCGACCACGCGTGGCCCCGGCCCCCCGGAACGGGCGTCGAGGGTGATCGAGCGGGTCACGAGGTCGAGGCCGACGAGCCCCGCGGGGCCGGCGTACGCCTCGAGCTCGCGGCCGGTGCCCCCGCACCCCGCGGCGACCATGACCGGCCCGGGGAACCGGTCCAGGAGGGCGCTCACAGGTCGTCCCACCGCACGCGGTCGCCGCGCACGACCGGGCCCTCGGTGCAGGCGCGGACGACGCGGTCCACGCCGTCCTCCCCGACGACCGGCAGCGGGCAGCCGTGGCACAGCCCCGTGCCGCAGGGAGTGGCGACCTCGACGGCGACCTGGCTCCAGGCGCCGGCGCGCTCGGCCGCCGCTGCTGTCGCGCGGAGCACCTGCGTGGGCCCGGCGGCGTAGACGACGTCGGCCTCGCTGCGCCGGACCAGGTCGGCGACGTGGTCGGCCACGGTGCCGCGCTGCCCGACGGAGCCGTCGGCGGTGAGGACCGTGACCGACCGGGCCGAGCGTCGCGCCTCGAGGGCCGACAGCAGGTGGGCCTCGTCGGGGGCGGACACCACGAGCGACACCGCGCAACCGCGCTCTCGCAGCCGCTCGGCGAGGGGGAAGAGCGGCGCCGCGGCGTAGCCCTCGCCCACGAGCAGGCAGGACACCGCCTCCTTGGGCAGGGCGAAGGGTCGACCCAGCGGACCCGTGATCGTGACCCGGGCGCCGACCGGCTGCGCCGCGAGCCACGAGGTGCCGCTCCCCCGTGGCTCGACGACGACGTCGAGGGTGGGTCCGAACGCGCTCGAGGCCCGGACCCGGTGGACCCACAGCGCCCGCCGCGCGACGTGTCCGTCCACGCTCACGGCGACGAAGGTGCCGGCCCGGAAGCGCTCGGGGACGCCCGGCGCGGTCAGGGTCAGGTGCCGGTAGCCGCCGATGCGCTTGGTCGCGACGACCTCGCCGTCGACGTGCACCGGGCCCCGGACCCGGTCGGACGGCTCAGTCATCGGCCTCAGGCATGTGCCGCCAGCCCCTGGACGATCCGGCGCGGCCACAGCGGACCCTCGTAGACGAAGGCGGTGTAGCCCTGGAGCAGGTCGGCCCCGGCCGCGAGGCGGCGGCGGGCGTCGTCGACGGAGGTGATGCCGCCGACCCCGATCAGCGTCAGGTCGGGCCCGACGCGCCGGCGCAGGGCGCCCAGCACGGCTTCCGAGCGCTCGGTGAGCGGGCGCCCGCTGAGCCCGCCGGCACCGATCTCCTCGACCCGGGCGCCTGGGGTCCGCAGTCCCTCGCGGCTCGTCGTGGTGTTGGTGGCGATGATGCCGTCGAGGCCGATCGAGAGGGCCAGGTCCGCGACCGCGAGCACGTCGTCGTCGCTGAGGTCGGGCGCGATCTTCACCAGCAGCGGCACCCGGTGGTCGGGCCGCACCTCGTCGGCGCGACGCCGTACGGCGGTGAGCAGGGGCTCGAGCTTCTCCACGGACTGCAGGTCGCGCAGTCCGGGCGTGTTGGGCGAGGAGACGTTGACGACGAGGTAGTCGGCGTAGGGGGCGAGCAGCCCGGCCGACTTCTCGTAGTCGCGGGCCGCCTCCTCCTCGGGCACCACCTTGGTCTTGCCGATGTTCACACCGAGCAGGGTGTCGCCACCCGCCGACCGCCAGGCGGCGAGTCTCCTCGCCACGACCTCGGCGCCGTCGTTGTTGAAGCCCATCCGGTTGACGATCGCGCGGTCGGCGGTGAGCCGGAACAGCCGCGGTTGCGGGTTGCCCGGCTGGGCCTCACCGGTCACGGTGCCGATCTCGACGTGGCCGAAGCCGAGGGCCGCGAGCCCGTCGATGCCGACGGCGTTCTTGTCGAAGCCCGCGGCCAGGCCGAGGGGGTGCGGGAACGTGAGGCCCAGCGCCCGGACCGGCGCCGACGGCACCCGCAGCACCCTCCCGGTGAGCGGAGCCGCCCCACGGATCGCCCGGAACGCCGCGTGGTGGATGCGTTCGGGGTCGAACCGGGCCAGACCCTGCTCGAAGAGGACGTCGTAGGGCCTCACGCAGGCTCCTGCGGACGCAGCAGCGCCGCCCAGTCCTGCAGCGAGCGCACGCCGATGTCGCCGCGGCGCATCGCCTCGAGGCCCTGCACCGCCGCGCCCAGGCCCTGGATGGTCGTGATGCACGGGATGTCGGTCGACACCGCCGCGGTGCGGATGTCGTAGCCGTCCATCCGCGGGGACCCGCCGCTGGTCGCTCCGTGGGGAGTGTTGATGACCAGGTCGACCTCGCGCGCCCAGATGCGGCCCACGATCGTCGGCTCGCCGTCGGGGCCCTCGCCCTCGGAGTGCTTGCGCACGACCGTGGCCTGCACGCCGTTGCGCCGCAGCACCTCGGCGGTGCCGGCGGTCGCGAGGATCTCGAAGCCCATGTCGGCGATCTGCTTGACCGGGAAGATCATGTGCCGCTTGTCGCGGTTGGCGACCGAGACGAAGACCTTCCCCGACAGGGGCAGCGAGCCGTAGGCCGCGGCCTGCGCCTTGGCGAAGGCGGTGCCGAAGAAGGCGTCGAAGCCCATCACCTCGCCGGTCGAGCGCATCTCGGGGCCGAGCAGCGCGTCGACGGTGCGCCCGTCGGCGGTCTTGAAGCGGTCGAAGGGCATGACCGCCTCCTTGACCGCGATCGGCGAGCCGTCGGGCAGGTGGCCACCGTCGCCCGTGGCCGGCAGGACGCCCGCCGTGCGCAGCTGGGCGATCGACTCGCCGAGCATCACGCGCGCCGCCGCCTTGGCCAGCGGGGTGGCGGTCGCCTTGGAGACGAACGGCACCGTCCGCGACGCGCGGGGGTTGGCCTCGAGGACGTAGAGCACGTCGGAGGCCAGCGCGAACTGGATGTTGAGCAGGCCGCGCACGTCGAGGCCGCGGGCGATGGCCTCGGTGGAGCGGCGGATCCGGTCGATCTCCTCGCGGCCCAGGGTGATCGGCGGCAGCGCGCAGGAGGAGTCGCCGGAGTGGATGCCGGCCTCCTCGATGTGCTCCATCACGCCACCCATGAAGAGCTCGTCGCCGTCGAAGATCGCGTCGACGTCGATCTCGACCGCGTCGTCGAGGAACCGGTCGACCAGCACGGGCTGGCGCTCGTTGATCAGCCCGTTGGCGACGTACTTCTCGAGGTAGGCCTCGAGAGCGGCGTCGTCGTAGACGATCTCCATGCCGCGTCCGCCCAGGACGTAGGACGGGCGCACGAGGACCGGGTAGCCGATCTCGTGGGCGATGCGCTGCGCCTGGGGGTACGACGTCGCGGTGCCGTGCTTGGGGGCCGGCAGGCCGGCGTGGGCGAGCACGCGACCGAAGGCGCCACGCTCCTCGGCCAGGTGGATCGACTCCGGCGACGTGCCGACGATCGTGACGCCGGCGTCCGCGAGTCCCTGCGCGAGCCCGAGCGGCGTCTGACCGCCGAGCTGGCACACCACACCGGCGATCGGGCCGGCCAGCTGCTCGGCGTGCACGATCTCGAGGACGTCCTCGAGCGTCAGCGGCTCGAAGTAGAGCCGGTCGGAGGTGTCGTAGTCGGTGCTGACCGTCTCCGGGTTGCAGTTGACCATGATCGTCTCGTAGCCCGCCTCGGCGAGCGCCATGGACGCGTGCACGCAGCTGTAGTCGAACTCGATGCCCTGGCCGATCCGGTTCGGCCCGGAGCCGAGGATGATCACCGCCTCCTTGCCCGCGGCGCGCGGCTCCACCTCGCTCTCCTCGTCGTAGGACGAGTAGTGGTAGGGCGTGCGGGCGGCGAACTCGGCGGCGCAGGTGTCCACGGTCTTGAAGACCGGCCGGATGCCGAGGGCGTGCCGCACGCCGCGCACCACGTCGGAGCTCAGGCCCCGGATCTTGCCGATCTGCTCGTCGGAGAAGCCGTGCCGCTTGGCCAGGCGCAGCAGGTCGGGGGTGAGCTCGGTGGCCTCGATGAGCTGGACGGCGACCTCGTTGATCAGCGCGAGCTGGTCGAGGAACCACGGGTCGATCTTCGTGGCCTCGAAGATCTCCTCCGGGGTCGCGCCGGCGCGGATCGCGTCCATGACCTTCTTGAGCCGGCCGTCGGTCGGGACCGCGATCTCCTCGAGGAGGGCCGACTTGTCGAGCTCGACCCACTCCTTGTGCCAGTCGAAGGGCGCGTGCTTGCTCTCCAGGGAGCGCAGCGCCTTCTGCAGGGCCTCGGTGAAATTGCGGCCGATGGCCATCGCCTCGCCGACCGACTTCATGTGGGTCGTCAGCGTCGGGTCGGCCTCGGGGAACTTCTCGAAGGCGAACCGCGGCACCTTGACCACGACGTAGTCGAGGGTCGGCTCGAACGCGGCCGGGGTGCTGGAGCCGTCGGCCCGCAGGGTGATGTCGTTGGGGATCTCGTCGAGCGTGTAACCGATCGCGACCTTGGCGGCGATCTTGGCGATCGGGAAGCCGGTGGCCTTCGAGGCCAGCGCGGAGGACCGCGAGACGCGCGGGTTCATCTCGATGATGAGGATCTCTTCGGTCTCGGCGTTCACCGCGAACTGGACGTTGGAGCCGCCGGTCTCGACGCCGACGGCGCGGATGCACGCCATCGCCTGATCGCGCAGCTGCTGGTAGAGGCGATCGGTCAGCGTCTGCTGCGGGGCGACGGTGACGCTGTCGCCGGTGTGGACGCCCATCGGGTCGATGTTCTCGATGGAGCAGTCGATCACGACGTTGTCGTGGTGGTCGCGCATGACCTCGATCTCGAACTGGCCCCTGCCGAGGACGGACTGGTCGAGGAGGTCCTGGC
>NZ_JAOPWY010000142.1 GCF_025965415.1 Nocardioides sp. | reverse complement strand
CCCGCGGCGACCTCGTAGACGTAGTCGCAGCCGGGGCAGCGGGCCGCGAGCACCTCGCGCACCGCGCCGGGCAGGGACTCCTGGGCGGCGCGCGCGGCCTCGGCGGCAGCGGCGTGCCCGGCGGCGTCGTACCTCGCGAGGTAGGCCTCCCGCTTGCGGGGGCTGATGTTGGCCAGCGACACGTCGCCGCCGAAGTGGTCGACCACGCGATGGTCCATCACGCGGCGCCACACCGCGGGGACGATGGCGAGCACGATCATCCCGGCGTAGCCGGTCGGGAGGGTCGGGCTCTCCTCGAAGTCGCGCAGCGTCTGGTAGCGCCGGGTCGGGTTGGCGTGGTGGTCGCTGTGGCGCTGCAGGTGGTAGAGCAGGACGTTGGTCGCGATGTTGTTGGAGTTCCAGCTGTGGCTGGGCAGCACTCGCTCGTAGCGCTGGCGATCGCCCTCGCCGACCTTCTGGCGCAGCATCCCGTAGTGCTCCATGAAGTTGACGACCTCGAGGAGCGAGAAGCCGACGACCGCCTGGATGAGGAGGTACGGCACCACCTCGAGGCCGAAGGCGGCGATGACCACGGCCCAGAGGACCAGCGACATCAGCCAGGCGTTGAGCACGTCGTTGTCGAGGCGCCAGGGGCTCTGCGCGCGGCGGGCGAGGCGGCGCTTCTCCAGCCGCCAGGCGGACTTCACCGAGCCGCCGACGGTGCGGGGCCAGAACTGGTAGAAGTTCTCGCCCAGCCGCGCGCTCGCGGGGTCCTCCGGGGTCGCCACGCGGACGTGGTGGCCGCGGTTGTGCTCGATGTAGAAGTGGCCGTAGAAGACCTGGGCGAGCGCGATCTTCGACAGCCAGCGCTCGTTGGCCTCCTTCTTGTGGCCGAGCTCGTGGGCGGTGTTGATGCCGATGCCGCCGATGCAGCCGATCGAGATCGCCAGGCCGATCTTGTCGAGCGTGGTCAGGGGCTGGTCGGCCAGCAGCCCGAACACGTCCCAGCCCCCGGCGACGGCCATCGCCGAGACGAAGCCGACGTACTGGATCGGCAGGAAGAGGTAGGTGATCCAGCGGTAGTACTTGTCCTTCTCCAGCGCCTCGATCACGTCGTCGGGCGGGTTGGAGCGGTCGAGACCGGCGATCAGGTCGATCGCGGGGACGACGCCGAGGATCACGATCGGGCCGATCCAGAACCAGGTGCTCCATCCGGTGGCGACGTAGCCGCCGAACGCGACGAAGGCCAGGCTCGGCACCACGAGGCCGATCAGCCACAAGGAGCGCTTGCGGTCCTTCCAGAGCGCGGTGGTGCCCTCGGGCACCGTGCCGCTCGGAGCGAGTCGCGTGGGGTAGCCGGCCATCAGTCGGACCTCCTGGGTCGGGGTTTACAAGACCATACGATCTGTAAAGCAATTTGACAAGAGGCGCAGATCTGTCAACCGGAGAACCACCGGGTATCCGCCCGTCCGTCGGGTTCTCGACCGTTGCAACGGTCGAGAACCTCACCGAGGCCCGGGTACCCGGTGGTCGCGACGCGGGCCCGGCACACCACCCCCGCGTCGGCCGCTAGATTGACCCCCATGCAGCATCCCTTCGGCATCGACTTCGGCGGCACCGGGATCAAGGGCGCGCCCGTCGATCTCGCGCACGGCGACTTCGCCCTCGACCGCGTCCGCATCGACACCCCCAAGCCGGCCGACCCGCAGGCCGTGGCGAAGGTGTTCCAGCAGATCGTCGACAGCTTCCCGGCGGCGACGACACCGGTCGGTGTGACCGTGCCCGGCATCGTGCGCCGCGGCGTGGTGCTCTCGGCCGCCAACATCGACAAGTCCTGGATCGGCGAGGACGCCGACGCCATCTTCACCCAGGCGCTGGGCCGCGAGGTCCATGTCGTCAACGACGCCGACGCGGCCGGGCTCGCGGAGGCCGAGTACGGCGCCGCGAAGGGCCGCCAGGGGCTGGTCATGGTCATCACCCTCGGCACCGGCATCGGCTCGGCGATGATCTTCGACGGCCAGCTCGTGCCCAACTCCGAGATGGGCCACCTCGAGATCGACGGCGAGGTCGCCGAGGTCCGCGCCGCCACCAGCGCGCGCGAGCGCGAGGGGCTCAGCTGGGAGGAGTGGTCGGAGCGGCTCACCACCTACTTCCGCCACCTCGAGCGGCTCTTCACCCCCGACCTGTTCGTGGTCGGCGGCGGGGTCAGCAAGTCCTGGGACAAGTTCGGCCACCTGATCAAGGTGGAGACCGAGATGGTGCCCGCCACCCTCCAGAACCGGGCCGGCATCGTCGGCGCGGCTCTCGTCGCGCACCGCAAGGCCGGCACGGACGACTAGGAGTCCTTCGGCTCCAACACCTGCTCGAAGGCCTCGATGGCCCCGCGCAGGTAGCGCTCGACCAGCGCCCGCTCGTCGGCGGTGAAGCTCCGGTCGAGCCGGTCGAGGGCGATGAACATCGGCATCAGGTGGCCGACCACCTCGCCTCGCCCGGACTCGGTCAGCACCAGCTCCGTACGCCGGCGGTCGGCCGCGTGCGGTCGGCGCTCGACGTGCCCGCGGGCGACCAGCCGGTCGACGATGCCGGTCGCCGCGGCCGTGGACACCTCGAGCCGGCGCGCCACCTCGGCCGGGCCGATCTGCTCGCGGCCCAGGTGCTCGAGCGTCACCAGCTCGGTGTCGCTGATGCCGGCCCGGCGGGCGACCACGTGGTTGACCCGCGCCCCGGTGGTGACCAGCTCGCGCAGGGCCTCGAGGCTGCCGGACTCGTCCCACCCCTGCTCGGGCTGCTGGTCCGGTGGACTCACGGTCTTCCTCTCGTCTCGGTGTTGAGTTCGGCCGCGGGAATCGCTAATTTAGTTAGCAATCTACTCACTTAGCCACTCGATGGTAGGAACTCACGTGCCCGGTCACCAGCCCCCCGCCCCTGCCCGCCTCGTCGCAGGCCGTCGTACGGCGTGGTTGGTGGCCCTCGTGCCCATTCTCCTCGCCCTCGCGGTGATCGCGCTGGTGCCCGAGGGCGAGCGCGACGCCAGTGCCGTCGACACGCTCCCCGCGGGCGCCGACAGCACGCTCGCCGTCGCACTCGCCGACCGCCTGCCCGAGGACGACGGGCAGGTCGCGATCGTGCTCTGGACGGCGGGGTCCGGCAGCATCGACCAGGCCGCGCAGACCGACCTGAACCGCCAGGCGGTGGAGCTGATCTCGCAGGAGGGCGGCCAGTCGGGTGGCGGACAGGGTGGCGGCGAGCAGCCCGGCGGCGGACAGCCCGGCGGCGAGCAGGCCGGGCCGGTCGTCGTGGCCGAGGACGGGTCGGCGGCGTTCGCCGCGATCCCCGTGACGTCCACGTCGGCGACCGACAACATCGACCAGGTCGACGAGCTGCGCCAGCAGCTGCGCGACGACGCCCCCGACGGGCTCGAGGTCCAGGTCACCGGGCCCGCGGGCATCCAGGCCGACCTCGGCAAGGTCTTCGACGGCGCCGACCTGCGCCTCCTGCTGTCGACCGCGGGCGTCGTGGCGATCCTGCTGATCATCACCTACCGCAGCCCCATCCTCTGGCTGGTGCCGCTGATCGTCGTCGGCATCGCCGACCGGCTCTCCGCGATCGTCGCGACCAACCTGCTCCAGGTGACCGGGGTGGCCTGGGACGAGTCCACGGTCGGGATTCTGAGCGTGCTCGTCTTCGGCGCCGGCACCGACTACGCCCTGCTGCTCATCTCGCGCTACCGCGACGAGCTGAAGAAGGAGGACAGGCGGCACCTCGCCATGGCCCGCGCCGTCTCGCGCACGGCGGAGGCCGTCGCCTCGAGCGCCGTCACGGTCGTGCTCGGGCTGCTGACCCTGCTGCTGTCGGCGATCCCCACCACCCGAGGTCTCGGACTGGCGTGCGCCGTCGGCGTCGTCATCGCCGCGACCTTCGCCCTCGTGGTGCTGCCGGCGGCGCTCGTGCTCTTCGGCCGCTGGGTGTTCTGGCCCAAGGTCCCCCACGTCGGCGACACCGTCCTCGTCGACTCCGACACCTCGCTCTGGCACCGGGTCGGCGACGCGGTGGCGCGCCGCCCGCGCACCTTCGTCGTCGCCACGGTCGTCGTGCTCGCCGCCCTCGCGAGCGGCACGCTGGGCATCACCACCGGTCTCGACCCGGCCGACCAGTTCCTCGAGAAGCCCGAGGCGATCTCCGCCGCCGAGCGCCTCGGCGAGTCGTTCCCCGCCGGCACCAGCGACCCGGTGCAGGTCGTCACCCGCGACGAGCCCGAGCAGGTCCTCGCGGCGGTGGAGGAGGTCGACGGCGTCAGCTCGGCGCGCGTGACCACCACCGGCGACGGCATCGCCCGCATCGACGCCGTACCGGATGCCGACCCCGGCAGCGACCGGGCCCAGGCGATCGTGCTCGACGTCCGGGCGGCCGTCGCCGAGTTCACCGACACCCACGTCGGCGGTGGCGACGCCGAGTCCCTCGATGCCGCCGACCACGCCGCCCAGGACCGGCTGCTGATCCTGCCCCTGATCCTGCTGCTGGTGCTCGGCGCGCTCCTGCTGCTGCTCCGGTCGGTCGTCGCACCGCTGCTGCTGGTGGCCACCGTGGTCGCGACCTACGCCGCCAGTATGGGCGCCTCGTGGTGGATCTTCCAGGGCGTCTTCGGCTTCGAGGCGATGGACACCGGCGTGCCGCTGCTGGCGTTCTTGTTCCTGGTCGCCCTCGGCGTCGACTACAACATCTTCCTCGTCACCCGGGCCCGTGAGGAGGCGCGCGAGCACGGCACCCGCACCGGGATGCTCCGTGCGCTGACCGCCACGGGTGGCGTGATCACCAGCGCGGGCATCCTGCTCGCCGCGGTCTTCGCGGTGCTGGGCGTGCTGCCGCTGGTGGTGCTCGCCCAGCTCGGCGCGATCATCTTCGTCGGCGTGCTGCTGGACACGCTCGTCGTACGCACGGTGCTGGTGCCGGCGCTCGCGCTGACCCTCGGCGAGAAGTTCTGGTGGCCGCGGAAGGTGTCGGCCTGAGGGGAGCCCGGATCCCCGCTAGCCGTCGCGGCCGCTGATGGCGGCGGCCACGCGCTTGGTCACGTCGGGGTGGAAGACGCTCGGGATGATGAAGGCCGGGTGGAGCTCCTCGGCGCTGACGGTGTCGGCGATCGCCTTGGCCGCGCGCAGCAGCATGTCGACGGTGACCTCGTCGGCGCCCGCGTCGAGCAGGCCGCGGAAGACGCCCGGGAAGGCGAGAACGTTGTTGATCTGGTTGGGGTAGTCGGAGCGACCCGAGGCCACCACGGCGGCGTACTTGTCGGCCTCGGCCGGGTCGACCTCCGGGTCGGGGTTGGCGAGCGCGAAGACGATCGGGTCGGTGGCCATGGTCCGGATCCACTCCGGGTCGAGGATGCCGGGGGCGGAGACGCCCACGAACACGTCGGCGCCGGCCAGCACCTCCCGCAGCGAGCCGGTGGCGCGGCGCGGGTTGGTGGCGGCGGCCAGCTCGGTGTGGGCCGACGACAGGGACGCGTCGCCGGCCGACAGCGCACCCTCGCGGTCGACCACGACCACGTCGCCCGCGCCCGCGGCCAGGAGCAGCGTGACGATGGCCGTGCCGGCGGCACCGGCGCCCGACACCACGATGCGGACGTCGGCGAGCTCCTTCGTCACGCAGCGCAGCGCGTTGGTCAGTGCGGCCAGGACGACGATCGCGGTGCCGTGCTGGTCGTCGTGGAAGACGGGGATGTCGAGCGACTCGCGCAGCCGGCGCTCGATCTCGAAGCACCGCGGGGCGGCGATGTCCTCGAGGTTGATGCCGCCGAAGCCCGGCGCGATCATCTCGACGGCCTTCACGATCTCGTCGGTGTCCTGGGTGGCCAGGCAGATCGGCCAGGCGTCGATGTCGGCGAAGCGCTTGAAGAGGGCCGCCTTGCCCTCCATCACCGGCATCGCGGCGCCCGGGCCGATGTTGCCGAGGCCGAGCACGGCGGAGCCGTCGGTGACGACGGCGACCGAGTTGCCCTTGATGGTGAGCTTGCGGACATCCTCGGGGTTCTCGTAGATCGCCATCGAGACCCGTCCGACGCCCGGCGTGTAGGCCATGGAGAGGTCGTCGCGAGTGCGCAGCGGGACCTTGGAGGTGACCTCGATCTTGCCGCCGAGGTGCAGCAGGAAGGTCCGGTCGCTGACCTTGTGCACGGTCACGCCCTCGACCGCGGCCACCGCGGCGACGAGGTCCTGGGCGTGGTCGGCGTCGGAGGCCGAGCACGTCACGTCGACCACCAGCCGGTCGTGGCGCGACTCGGTGACGTCGATCGCGGTCACCACACCGCCGCTCGTGGCGATCGCGGTCGCGACGGCGCCGACGACGCCGTGGTCGGGAGCGGTGTACAACCGCATGGTGATCGAGTACGACGATGCGGTGGCGGCCATGGCCCAGACCCTCCCCCGGCGCCGGGGTTACGGGCAAGTCACCTGCGCCTAGGCTGGGGTTGTGACCATTGAGTTCGCCGACCACGCCGACGCCCACAGGTTCGAGCTGCGCGACGGCGACGAGGTGCTCGGCTTCATCGACTACCGCCTCCGCGACGGCGTGATCACCCTCGTCCACACCGAGGTCGACCCCGCCCACAGCGGCCAGGGCCTCGCCGCGAGGCTGGCCCGCGGCGCGCTCGACGACGCCCGGTCGCGCGGGCTGTCAGTCGTGCCGTCGTGCCCCTACGTCGCGTCGTACATCGGCAAGCACCCGGAGTACGCCGACCTGGTCGCGCCGGCCGACCGATGACACCGGGCCACGTTTCGGCCGCGCCCGGCGGGGAAGCCCTATAGTCCGGCGGCAGCAGGAGATCGAGGGTCACATGGCTGAGACGGACGTCGACGGGGCGGATGCCGTCGTCGCACGACGACTGGGATTCCTCACCCGACCCCTGCGCGCGCTGGTCAACGCGCCACACCTCCTCGTCCTGCTCATCCTGGCGATCTGGGTCGGCTGCTCGCTCACCTACGCCGTGCTCGAGGGCAAGGGCCCGATCGAGAGCCTCTGGTGGGGCATCGTCACCGGCTCGACGGTCGGCTACGGCGACTTCTACCCCTCCTCCACGACCGGACGCGCCGTCGGCGCGGTGCTGATCGTGTCGATGCTGGTGCTCGTCCCGATCGCCATCGGGCACGTGATCGCCAACCTGGTCTTCGACAAGGAGTCGCTCGCCGTCGCGACGGTGCTCGAGGACGTCCACGAGCGCATCGACCGGATGGAGCACCTCACCCTCGCCTCGCTCGAGGCGCAGCACGGTCGCGAGTGGCTCGACCAGCGGCTCGCGGAGTACGACGCAACCGACGCGGCCCGCACCGACGTCGCCGAGCAGATGCTCGCCCTGTTCACACCGTCGCTCGACCCCACGGACCCTCCCGGAGGCACCCGATGACCACCTCGCCCACCCGCCGCCGCATGCGGTCCGCGAGCATCTCGCTCGGGATCACCGCGGTCATGGCCTCCAGCCTCACGGGCTGCGCGTCCAGCGCCGACTACGCCGCGGTCTGCGTCAACCCCGACACCCAGGAGCGCGTCGACGACGACCAGTGTGACGACGGCTCCGACTACGACGGGGCCGGCTCCGGCTTCTTCTGGTACTACCTCGGTGCCAGCTCGCGGGTCCCCGCCATCGGGCAGACGACCTCCGGAGGCACCTTCCGCGGCAGCACCCTCAACGGCTCCGTCCAGCGCGGCGGCCTGCCGACGACGGGCGGCTCCACCGTCAGGTCCAGCACCACCAAGGGCGGGTTCGGCGGCAGCTCGCGCGGCTTCGGGTGACCCCGACCGGCCCGACCGCCCCGCCCGCCCGTCGTACGACGCCGTCCCGTCCGCAGCCTTCCTCCCCCCTCCAGGAGAACCCGTGACCGACCTGCTCGACGCCCTCCTCCACGCCGTCGCCTACGCCCTCGTCGGCGGCGCCATGCTGGTGGCGGCCTACTACGTCCTCGACCTGGCCACGCCCGGCCACCTCGGCACCCACCTGCGCGGGGTCGACGAGAACGGCATGGAGTCGGTGCACGCGCACTCGCGCTCGGCCGGCGTCGTCACCTCGGCGTGGTTGGTCTCCAACGCGGCCGTGCTCTTCACCGCGATCTGGACCAACGGCGAGACCTCGCTCGGCTGGGCGCTCGGCTGGACGGTGTCGTTCGGCGCCGTCGGCATCGCCCTCAACACGCTGATGTTCTTCGCGGTCGAGGCGATCACCCCCGGCAGCCTGCGCACGATCGTCACCGAGCCCGGCCCGGTGCGCCCGCTGGCGTACGTCGCCGCGTCGGTCGCGCTGTCCGTGGGTGCCATCGTCTGCGCCTCGATCGCATGACGACCCGTCGAGCGAGGGGCGTCGGCTGATGTGGCGGCACCGGTCGCGGGCCCGTGAGGGCTGGCGCGACACCGTCGTGGAGCAGGGGCTCGTCTTCCCCGTCACGAAGATGCCCGACGGCTCCGAGCTCCCCTACTGGAACGAGGACGCCTGGTACGAGGTGACCATGGAGGAGGTGGAGACCCTCGAGGCCGCCACCGAGGAGCTGTGGGCGATGTGCCTGCAGGCCGTCTCCCACATGGCCACGACGATGACCGACGAGCGACTCGGCCTGCCGCCCGGCTCGCTCGCCGTCGTACGCCGCTCGGTCGAGGCCGGCGACCCGGCGCTCTACGCGCGTTTCGACCTCGCCTACGGCGCCGACGGCCAGGTCAAGATGCTCGAGATCAACGGCGACACCCCGACCGGCCTCGTGGAGACCGGGATCATCCAGTGGAACTGGATGGAGGACGTGATGCCGGAGATGGACCAGTGGAACTCCGTCCACGACCGGCTCGTCGCCGGCTGGCGCACGCTCCGCCGCTCCGGGCACTTCGACGGCGACCGGATGCACTTCCTCTACGACCTGGGCGAGGAGGACTCCTACGACGGCGGCGAGATGGAGATGACCGTCCACTACCTCATGGACACCGCGATCCAGGGCGGCTGGTTGGCCCTCGCGCACCCGATGGCCGAGGTGGGCTGGAACCCCGACGCCAAGGAGTACCGCGACGTCCACGACGAGCCGATCCGCAACGCCTTCAAGCTCTATGCCTGGGAGGAGATGCTCGCCGAGCCCTTCGGTCGCTTCGTCGTCGACCGGACCGAGGCCCGGCCGACCCGCTGGATCGAGCCGGCCTGGAAGGTGCTGCTCAGCACCAAGGCGCTGCTCCCGGTGCTGTGGGAGCTCTTCCCGCGCCACCGCCTGCTGCTGCCGGCGTACTTCGACGACCCGCACGGCATGGAGCGCTGGGTCGCCAAGCCCCTGCACGGCCGCGAGGGCGACAACATCCGCATCCACCTCGACGACATGATCGAGGACGTCGTGATGCCGGGCGGCTACGGCGACGAGGGCTGGGTCTACCAGGCCTACACCGACCTGCCGAGCTTCGAGGGCAACCGTGTCGTCCTCGGCTCGTGGATCGTCGACGGCGAGGCCGCCGGGATGCTCGTGCGCGAGTCGGACAGCATGGTCACCGACTACTTCTCCCGCGTGGCACCCCACGTCATCTCCGACGGGCTCGCGCCGACCGAGGCACAGGTCGCCGAGTGGCTGGCGGAGCGGGTCGGGCCGGACGCCCCCAGCCTCTAGCGCACGACCGAGTCGGTGATCGTCCGGGTCGCGCCCAGGAAGAAGATCCCCGGCAGCGTCTCGAAGCCGTCGCTCGGGTTGTCGGTGAGCCGCGAGCCGTCGATGGTGAGCGTGCCGGTGCGGTCGTTGGAGACGAAGAAGATCGCGCCGCCGCCCTCGCGTGCGAGGTTGCCGCTCATGCTGGAGTCCTCGACAGTGAGGTGGATGGCGTTGCCGTCCATGTAGATGGCACCACCCGAGCCGCCGCCGGGCGTGCCGGGCCGTGACGGGTTGGCGCCGCGGCCGATGGCCCGGTTGTCGACGAACGTCGAGCCGACGACCCGCCACGAGACCCCGATGCTGCTCAGCGCGGCGCCGTTACTGCACCGGCCGCCGACGAATCCGGTCCCTCGCACGAGGACCGGGCGGTCGCGGTGCTGGTCGAGCACGCGTACGGCACCGCCGCCGAGGTCGGACCCGGTCTTGTCGCAGCGGCTGCCGACGAACATCGAGTCGAGGATCGTGAGGCGACCGCCGCGCACGAAGATCGCGCCGCCACCACCGCCGTCGGTGGTCTCCCCGGTCGCGTTGCCGTCCTCGAAGCCCATCCGCCTCACGACCAGCTTCGGCCGGGCCTGGTCGTTGCAGTGCGAGGTCGTCCAGACCTGCGCGCGGTCGCAGGTGTTCATGTAGAGGATCCGACGCTCGCCGAGCCCGCTGAGCGTCACCATGTGAGCGCCGTCGAGCACGACCTTCGTGGAGGTGTTGACCACCTTGGCGGTCTTCTTCATCGCGATGGTGACCGGGTGCGGCCCGCAGTCGAAGCCGATCCGACCACCCGCGGCGACCGCGCGGACCACCGCTCGCGAGGTGCAGGAGGCGGGGGTGCCGTTGCCGATCACCGTGTCGGCCGCCCTCGACGCCGCCTTCGTGCTCGCTGGTGGAGCAGGTCGCGCAGCGACCGTGTCGAGGCCCGAGGCCGGGACCGGAGCAGCCGGCGCCACCACCGCAGCGACGACCGCCGCGACGAGGACGCCGGCCCGCATCACAGCGCCTTCTCGATGTCCTTGCTGATCTTCTCCGGCTCGGTCGTCGGCGCGAAGCGCTCGATGACCTGCCCGTCGCGCCCGACGAGGAACTTGGTGAAGTTCCACTTGATCTTCGAGCCGAGCACCCCACCCTTGGAGTCCTTCAGCCACTCGAAGAGCGGGTGGGCGTCGTCGCCGTTGACGTCGACCTTGGAGAACAGCGGGAACGTCACGCCGAAGTTCTTCTCGCAGAAGTCCGAGATCTCCGCCTCGCTGCCGGGCTCCTGGTTGCCGAACTGGTCGCACGGGAAGCCCAGCACGACCAGGCCCTGGTCGGCGTAGGTGTCGTGGAGGTGCTGGAGGCCCTTGTACTGGCCGGTGAACCCGCACTGGGAGGCGGTGTTGACGACGAGCACGACCTTGCCGTCGTACTGCGAGAGATCCGTGTCCGTGCCGTCGATGGCCGGCGCCGAGAAGTCGGAGAGAGAGGTCATGACCCCGAGTCTGCCAGCCCGTCGCCAACGGGGTCCTCGTCGAACCGCCCCACGAACGCCCACTCCGCCAGCGGCTTGCGGACCCGGTCGCGGTGGTCGCGGGCCGCGGTCCGCTCGTCGACGTCGGCCGGGTCGCCCGGGCGCCCGACCGCGATGCCGGTCAGCAGCTGGTGGGTCGCCGGCACGGCGAGTTCCGCCGCGAGGGCGTCGTGGTCGAAGCCGGCGAACTGGTGGGCGTCCAGGCCCATGGCCCGTGCCTGGAGCGTGAGGTGCGCCGCGGCCTGCCCGACGTCGTGGAGGGCATAGTCGCTGTACACCGGCGCGTCGGGCTCGTCGCCGGTGCGCACGTGGGCGGCGGTGAGGAACACGACCGAGGCCCGCGGGACCCAGCTCGAGTTGCCGCGGCTGAGGTGGGCGAGGAGCCGGTCGTGGTTGGGCGTGCCCGGCACGCAGACGAAGAACACCCACGGCTGGCTGTTGCCGGCGCTCGGAGCCCACTGGGCGGCGCGCAGCAGGGTCTCGATCTCCGCCGGTGCCAGCCGGTGCCGGTCGTCGTACACGCTCGCGCTCCAGCGCGACCGCATCGGCTCGGCCAGGGCTGCGGCGGTGGGCTGGGGTGCCTGGGCAGGCGCGGGGTCGGTCACGCCGCGAGTATGGCCGCCGTGGACACGCGGGCACGGGTCACCCCGGACGCCCGACGGCAGCGTGGTGCCGGAGAGCGGGACCGACCGAGGTCCGCGCGCCTGCGGAGGTCAGGCGTCCAACGCGTCGAGCTCGGCCAGCGCCGAGGTCCAGCGCTCGCGCCGCTCGTCGTCGGACTGCTCCCACCACTTCTCGCCCCGCTCCCCGAGGCCGACCTTGGCGAGGTGGGTGCGGTGGCGCGTGGCGGCGAGCTCGGCGTCGCTCCCGGCCGTGCGCACGCCGGAGCGCCCGCGCCCGAGGTGGCGCGTGAGCCGGGCGAGCTCGTCGGCCGGGATGAGCGGGTCCGTACGCCGCCAGCGCCGGCCGTCGACCACGAGCCACTTCTCGTCCTCGGTCGGCTCGGCCATGGATCGAGCATGCCACCGTGGGCAGGGCGACCCGGGGAACGACGAAGGCCCCGGGGAACCCGGGGCCTTCGTTCTGTGCGCGAGGGGGGAGTTGAACCCCCACGTCCTTTCGGACACACGGACCTGAACCGTGCGCGTCTGCCTATTCCGCCACTCGCGCCAGAAGCAGCGGCAAAGATACCCCACGCTCGCGGCACGTTCCCAATCGCACCCTTCGGCGGGGCGGCACCCCTGCGTGGTCGCAACCGGCCGGTACGCTCGGCGGCACCGGCCGGGCGGTGTGTGAAGCCTGCCCACTACGACGATGCGACGTGAGCGTGCGGAAAGGAGGCCCGTGGTGAACGCCATCCAGCGGTTCGAGCAGCGGCTCGAGCAGGTCATCTCCGGTGTCTTCGCGCGGGCCTTCCGCAGTGCCGTCCAGCCCGTCGAGATCGCGGCGGCGCTGCAGCGCGAGTGCGACAACAACGCCCAGGTGCTGAGCCGCCAGCGGCGCCTGGTGCCCAACGACTTCCACGTCGAGCTGTCGGTGACCGACCTCGACCGCATCGTCGGCCTGGGCCGCGCGCTCGAGCAGGACCTCGTCGACCAGCTGCAGGACCACGCCGACGCCCAGGGCTACGTCTTCACCGGCCCCGTCTCGGTGGGCTTCGAGTCCGCCGACGACCTGACCACGGGCCGGTTCCGGATCCGCAGCAAGGCGCAGGCGAGCGTCACCGACAACGACCAGCGCACCCGCACCCGGTCCTCGCACGCGACCCTCGAGGTCAACGGCACTCGCCACCCGCTGCGCCCGCCGGGCCTTGTGATCGGCCGAGGCACCGAGGCCGACCTGCGGATCAACGACCCCGGCGTCAGCCGGCGCCACCTCGAGCTCGAGGTCAGCATCGACGGCGTCGACGCGGTCGACCTCGGCTCGACCAACGGCATCCTGGTCGACGGCTCCAAGGTCACCCGCGCCCGGCTGCACGACGGGTCCACCATCAAGATCGGGCACACCGAGATGACCGTCCGCATCGACGGAGGTCGCGACGAGGCCGGGGGCTGGAATGTCTGAGCTGACCCTCTTCCTGATCCGGGTGGCGTTCCTCGCCATCCTCTGGATCTTCGTGCTCTCCGCGATCTCGGTGATCCGCTCCGACATGTTCGGCGCCCGCGTCCCCGAGGGCGCCCGCGGCGCGGCCCCCGCCCCGACCGGCCGCAAGGGCGCGAAGCCCGGCAAGAAGCCGCGGCGCGGCTCACCCACCCACCTCCTCGTCGTCGAGGGCGAGAACCCCGGCACGCGCGCGGAGCTCGCCGACGCCCCGCTCCTCATCGGACGCGGCAGCGACGCCGCCATCAAGCTCGACGACGACTACGTCTCCACCCGCCACGCGCGGGTCGCGGCCAGCGGCGACGAATGGTTCGTCGAGGACCTCGGCTCGACCAACGGCACCTACGTCGGGCCGGTCCGCATCACCCAGCCCACCACCATCGGCCTCGGCGTCCAGGTCCGCGTCGGCAAGACGATCCTGGAGCTGCGGAAGTGACCCTCTACCTCCACTACTCCGCGATCTCCGACGTCGGCCGGGTACGCCGGGAGAACCAGGACAGCGGGTACGCCGGTCCGTGGCTGCTCACCGTCTGCGACGGTGTGGGCGGCGCCGTACGCGGTGACCTGGCGTCCAGCACCGCCGTGCAGGCGCTGCGCAAGCTCGACCAGGAGCCCGACGACGACATCCTCGGCCAGGTCGCCGGTGCCGTGCACCGCGCCGACGACCGGATCGCCGAGCTCGTCGAGGAGGACCCGGGCCTCAACGGCACGTCCACCACCGCGACGGTCGCCCTCTTCGACGGCGCCCGCTTCGGCATCGGCCACATCGGCGACAGCCGGGCCTACCTCTACCGCCGCGGCGAGCTGCGCCAGCTCACCCACGACCACACCTTCGTCCAGTCGCTCATCGACGAGGGGCGCATCACCGAGGAGCAGTCGCGGACCCACCCGCACCGCAACCTCATCCTCAAGGCGCTCGACGGGATCCGTCACGAGGAGCCCGACCTCTTCGACGTCCCGGCCGAGGTCGGCGACCGGATCTTCCTCTGCAGCGACGGCGCGTGCGGCACGCTGACCGACGCGCAGATGGCCGACATCCTCGGCACCGGCACCCCCGACTTCGCCGCCGTCGAGCTGGTCCGCGCCAGCCTCGAGGCCGGCAGCACCGACAACGTCACCTGCATCGTCGCCGACGTCTCCGAGGAGGCGCCGCCGGAGGATCTCGCTCCCCTCCTCGTCGGTGCGGCGGCCGACCTGCCGCGCCGGATGCCGCTGGCCGGCGCCGTCGGTGGCCTGTTCCGCGGCCACCGTTCCGGCGACACCGGCGAGATCCCTCCCGTCCCCGGCGACATCCCCGAGGGCGCCTTCGCGGCCGACCCGATCGACCCTGAGTCCGCGCGCTACGCCCCCCGCCCGCCGGGCCGCTACACCTGGCCGCGCCGGCTGATGGCCGCGGCCGTCGTGCTCGGCCTGGCCTGGATCGTGCTCGCGGCCGGCTGGTCGTGGAGCCAGCAGCAGTTCTACGTCGCCGACGACAACGGCAAGGTCGCGATCTTCCGCGGCCTCAACGCCGACCTGCCCGGCATCTCGCTCTCCCACCCCTACGAGGTCACCGACGTGGACCTCGACCGGCTCAGCGACATCGACGCCGAGCAGGTGCGCGAGGGCATCGAGGCCGACGACCTGGACGACGCGCGGCTGACGGTCGACAACTACGCCGCTCGCCAGGACGTCGAGTGAGAGTGACGAGCGCCCCGCGATGAGTCAGACCGGGACCCTCATGGGCTTCGTGCACCGGCGCCGCCGGGGTGCGGAGCTGTTCCTGCTCGTCCTCGCCCTCGCGGTCGGGATCGGCGCCTACGCCGCCGTCGGCCTGGGCCTCGAGGGGCAGGTGCCGACCGACCTCGTCGGCTACGGCGGCTGGCTGACGGCGCTCATCGTGGCGGCCCACGTGGCCGTCCGCGTCTTCGCCCCGTACGCCGACCCGGTGCTGCTGCCGCTGGTGGCTGCCCTCAACGGGCTGGGCCTGGCGATTCTGCGGCGGCTCGACATCACCTACGAGGCGCAGGGCTTCGACCAGCACACGTTCGCGCGCCAGCAGCTGACCTGGATGACGTTGGGGGTGGTGCTGTTCATCCTGACCCTGGTCCTGCTGCGCGACCACCGCTCGCTGCAGCGCTTCACCTACACCTCAGGGCTGGCCGGCATCCTGCTGCTGATCCTGCCGTTCATCCCCGGCATCGGGCTCAACCTCAACGGCGCCCGCATCTGGATCCGGCTCGCCGGGTTCAGCTTCCAGCCCGGCGAGGTCGCCAAGGTGCTGCTCGTGGTGGCCTTCGCGGGCTACCTCGTCCTCCACCGCGACGCCCTGGCGCTCGCGGGCCGACGGGTCGTCTTCGTCGACCTGCCCCGCGGTCGTGACCTGGGCCCGATCCTGGCGATGTTCGGCGTCTCGATGATGATCCTGGTGCTGCAGAACGACCTGGGCTCCTCGCTGCTCTTCTTCGGCCTGTTCCTGGTGATGCTCTACGTCGCCACCGAGCGGCCGGGCTGGCTGCTGGTGGGCGGACTGCTCTTCGCGGCCGGCGCGTTCGCGGCGTACTCCGTCGTCGGCAACGTGCAGAACCGCTTCAACTTCTGGCTGCACCCGCTCGACTACTACGACCAGTCCCCCGGCAGCGGCCAGCTGGTCGAGGCGATGTTCGGGATGGGCTGGGGCGGCCTCATCGGGCGCGGACTGGGCGGCGGCTTCCCCGAGCGCGTGCCCTTCGCCTACTCCGACTTCATCCTCTCGACCATCGGCGAGGAGCTCGGTCTCACCGCCGTCATGGCGGTCGTGCTCTGCTACGGCCTGATCGTCGAGCGCGCGCTGCGCGTGGCCCTGATCTCGCGCGACGGCTTCGGCAAGCTGATGGCCGTCGGGCTCGGCGCCGTGTTCGCCCTGCAGGTCTTCGTCGTGATCGGCGGCGTCACCGGCCTGATCCCGCTGACCGGCCTCACCACGCCGTTCCTGTCCTACGGCGGCTCCTCCCTCGTCGCCAACTGGGTCGTCATCGCGCTCCTGCTCCGCATCTCCGACCAGGCCCGCCGACCCGTGCCGCGGATGGACCCGGTCGACGACTCGGCCGCCGACAGTGAGCACACCCAGGTGGTGAAGCTGAAGTGAACAAGCCGATCCGTGTCGTCTCGGTCTTCTGCCTGGTGCTCTTCCTCGCGCTCCTGGTCAACGCGACCTACCTGATGTACGTCCGCGCCGACGACCTCGGCAAGGACCCGCGCAACCGCCGCATCATCACCGCGACGTTCTCCCGGGAGCGTGGCGCGATCCTGGTCGGCAAGGAGGCGATCGCGCGCAGCGTGCCCTCGAACGACAAGTACAAGTTCCAGCGCACCTACTCCGAGCCCTTCAAGTACGCGCCGATCACCGGTTACTTCTCGTGGTTCAACCAGACCGGCGTGGAGCGCTCGCAGAACTCCGTGCTCGCCGGCGACGACTCGCGCCTCTTCGTCACCCGGCTGGTCGACCTGCTCAGCAACACCGACCCCAAGGGCGGCAACGTCCAGCTCACGGTCAACGCCGCCGCGCAGGACGCCGCCTGGGCGGGCCTGGAGAACCTGCCCGGTGACGCCCAGGGCGCGGTCGTCGCGCTGGAGCCCACCACCGGTCGCGTGCTGGCGATGGCGTCCACGCCGACCTTCGACCCCAACAACTTCGCCTCGCACGACTTCGCCGCGGTCGCCGAGCTCGGCGAGCGGCTCAACGCCGACGAGCGCGAACCCCTGATCAACCGGGCCATCGCCACGACGCTGCCGCCCGGGTCGACGTTCAAGCTGGTGACCGCGGCCGCGGCGATCGAGTCCGGCGACTACGACGCCGACTCGATGGTGCCGGGCGGCTTCAGGTTCAAGCTGCCCCAGTCGTCGACGTCCATCGGCAACCACGACGGCGGCGACTGCGGCGGGCGCCGGATCACCCTGACCCAGGCGCTCCAGGTCTCCTGCAACGTCACCTTCCTCACCCTGGCCAACGAGCTGGGCAACGAGGCGATGGCCGACCAGGCCGAGGCCTTCGGCTTCAACTCCACCTCGCTCGAGGACCTCGGCGGGCAGGCGCCGTCGCTCTACCCCCGCGACATGGACGCCCCGCAGACCGCGATGTCGGGCATCGGCCAGTCAAGCGTGACCGCGACGCCCCTGCAGATGGCGATGGTGGCCGCCGCGATCGCCAACGACGGCGACGTGATGCGCCCCTACGTCGTCGACGAGGTCCGCGCCCCCAACCTCTCCGTGCTCGACCGCACCGACCCCCAGAGCATCAGCAAGGCGATCTCGAGCACGACCGCCGAGGAGCTGACCAAGATGCTCGTCGCGACCGTCGAGACCGGCACGGCCACCCCGGCCCAGATCCCGGGCGTCGAGGTCGCCGGCAAGACCGGCACGGCGCAGTCCACGGCCGACCGCCCGCCGTACGCCTGGTTCGTCTCCTTCGCGCCCGCCAACGACCCCAAGGTCGCCGTCGCCGTGCTCGTGCAGTCGAGCGACACCTCGCGCGACGAGATCGCCGGTGGCCTGCTGGGTGGCCCGATCGCCAAGGCGATCATGGAGGCGGTGATCAACCAGTGACCGCCCTCGCGCCCGGCGGTCACGTCGACGAGGCCCGCCGCTACGTCCTCGAGTCGCGCATCGCGACCGGCGGGATGGGCGAGGTCTGGTCGGCGCGCGACACCGTCCTCAACCGGCCCGTGGCCGTCAAGGTCCTCAAGGCCGAGTACGCCGACGACGCGCTGTTCCGCCAGCGCTTCGAGACCGAGGCGCGGCACGCGGCCTCGCTGCACCACCCCGGCATCGCGGCGGTCTTCGACTACGGCGCGAGCTCGCTCGACGACGGCTCCGCGACGCCGCGCCCCTATCTCGTGATGGAGCTCGTCGAGGGCCAGCCGCTCTCGGCGCTGCTGCGCCCGAGCGCCCCGCTCGACCCCGCGGCCGCGCAGGACCTCCTCGCCCAGGCCGCCGACGCCCTCGGCGTCGCCCACGCGGGCGGGATCGTGCATCGCGACGTCAAGCCGGCCAACCTGCTCGTCACGCCCGACCGCCGCGTCAAGATCACCGACTTCGGCATCGCCCGCGCCGCCGAGGGCATGTCGCTGACCGAGACCGGCCAGGTGCTCGGCACGCCCGCCTACATCTCGCCCGAGCAGGCCGAGGGCAAGACGGCCACCGCGGCCTCCGACGTCTACGCCCTCGGCGTCGTCGCCTTCGAATGCCTCGCCGGCCGCAAGCCCTTCCTCGCCGACACCCCGGTCGCCACCGCGATCGCCCACCTGCGCAACCCGGTCCCCGAGCTGCCCGATTCGGTGCCCGCCGACCTCGCCCGCGTCGTACGACGGGCGCTGGCCAAGGCACCCGAGGAGCGCTACCCCGACGGCGCGGCCTTCGCGCGGGCCCTGCGCGAGCCGGGGAGCGACGACGGGGCGACCGTCGTCGCCCCGGTCGCGGCGCCGGCACCGGAGTCCACCCAGGTGATGGCGGCCGCCGCGCCGGTCGGCGGTGCCCCCGCCGCACCGGCGTACGACCGGGATGTCGCCCCGCCACCTCCCGCCCCGCGCCGTACGACGCCGTGGCCGCTCCCCGTCGGCCTGGCGGCCGTCGCGATCGCGGTGCTGCTCGCGGTCTGGCTCGGCACTCGAGGCGACGACACCCCCGCGGGCGGGTCCTCCGACACCCCCTCGCAGACCCCCGGCCGGACGCCGAGCCAGAGCCCCCCCGAGACGCCCAGCGACACCCCGAGCGACACCCCGAGCGAGACGCCCAGCGAGACCCCGAGCGAGACGCCGACGGAGACGCCCACCGAGACCGCGACCGAGCCGGCCACCGTGGAGGTCGACCCGGCCGCCTACATCGGCCGTCGTGCCAAGGACGCCGAGAAGGAGCTGGAGCGACTGGACCTGGTGCCGGAGCTCGTCGAGCTGGCCAACCCGGGCGACGCCGAGCCTGACACCGTGGTCGACGTGTCGCCCAGTGGCACCCTCGAGGAGGGCGACACCGTGACCATCACCTTCTACGGCAAGCCCCCCAAGGGCTCGTCGGACGCATCTGGAAAGGGCAAGCAGCGATGAGCCAGTCGGAGCCGACACTGATCGGCGGCCGCTACGAGCTCGGCGAGCTCCTGGGCCGCGGCGGCATGGCCGAGGTCCGCAAGGGCAAGGACCGGCGGCTGGGTCGCACCGTGGCCGTGAAGCGGCTGCGCACCGACCTCGCGAGCGATGCCACCTTCCAGGCCCGCTTCCGCCGCGAGGCCCAGTCCTCGGCCTCCCTCAACCACCCCTCCATCGTCTCGACGTACGACACCGGCGAGGAGATGGCGACCGACGGCTCGGGCGTCGCCCAGCCCTACATCGTCATGGAGTGCGTCGAGGGGCGCACGCTGCGCGACATCCTGCGCGAGGGCCGCAAGATCCTGCCCGAGCGGGCCCTGGAGATCACCTCCGGCGTGCTCTCGGCCCTCGACTACAGCCACCGGGCCGGCATCATCCACCGCGACATCAAGCCCGGCAACGTGATGCTCACGCCGTCCGGCGACGTCAAGGTCATGGACTTCGGCATCGCGCGGGCGATGTCCGACGCCTCCAACACGATGACCCAGACCGCGGCCGTCGTCGGCACCGCGCAGTACCTCTCCCCCGAGCAGGCGCGGGGCGAGACCGTCGACTCGCGCTCGGACGTCTACTCCACGGGCTGCATGCTCTACGAGCTGCTGACCGGCCGACCGCCGTTCGTCGGCGACAGCCCGGTCTCCGTGGCCTACCAGCACGTCCGTGAGCCGGCCTCGCCGCCGTCAGACCTCGACGACCAGCTCGACGCGGAGATCGACGCCATCGTCATGAAGTCCCTGGCCAAGCGCGTCGAGGACCGCTACCAGAGCGCCGCGGCGATGAAGGCCGACATCGAGCGCTACCTCGCCGGGCACCCGATCCAGGCTCCCGCCGTGGTGCCCGCCCCGGCCGACACGCAGTACGTCCCCTCCGTGCCAGCCGGTGCGACCACCACCATGCCCGCCGCCGGCACGGTCACCGGGACCGCGGGCGGCCTCCCGCCGCAGCAGGACCGGCCCTCGAGGAGCCGCGCCGGCTGGTGGTTCCTCGGCGGCTTCGCGGTGATCGCGCTCCTGCTCCTCGGCGCCTACCTGATGAACGACCTGCTCTTCGACGCGCCGCCCGAGCGCACCGCCGTGCCCAACGTCGTCGGGATGACCGAGGACGAGGCGCGGCTCACGATCGCCGACGCCGGCTTCGTGGTCGGGCGGATCAGCCGGGAGACCTCCGACACCGTCGAGGCCGACCTGGTGATCGAGCAGGACCCCAACCGTGACGTCTTCGCCGACCCCGGCTCCTCGATCGACTTCGTCCTCTCCCTCGGCAAGCCCGAGGTCGAGGTGCCCTCCGTGGTGGGCGGCCTGCGGAAGGACGCCCGCGCGCAGCTGGTCGCCCTGGGGCTCAAGGTGCGCTTCGTGGAGGAGGACTCCGACGAGGACCAGAACCAGGTCCTCAGCACCAACCCGCCCGCCGGCACCTCGGTCGCCGAGGGCACCACGATCGACGTCGTCTTCTCCGACGGCCCCGAGAAGGTCCCCGACGTGCGGGGCCTCAGGCAGGCCGAGGCGGAGCGGCAGATCCGCGACGCCGGCTTCGTCCCCGACGTGCGCACCGACGCCACCTCGACGGAGCCCAAGGGCACGGTCGTGGACCAGATCCCGGTGGGCGGCACGGCCGACCAGAACAGCACCGTGACGATCTTCGTCTCCGCCTTCGAGGAGCCGGAGACCCCGACCGAGACTCCGACCGAGACTCCGACGACGCCGACGGAGACGCCGACCATCCCCACCGAGCCGCCGACGACCCCGCCCCCCTCGGGCCGGACCCGGGTGGGCTGACGCCCTACTCCGGGATCGGCGTGGCGTAGGTCAGGTCGAGCAGGCCGGCGTAGGCCGGTGCGGTCGCGGACTCCAGCGCGGTCATGTCCCAGGAGACGCCCCCGCCGGGGACGGTCGTGTAGTCGCGGTAGGTCGCCAGGATCGGGTCGGTGATGAGCTCGGACTCCAGCTGCGCGGGGTCGCCGATGCCCACGATGACGTACGGCGGGGAGTAGGGCAGCCCGTGCAGGGTCACCTGGTTGCCCTCGCACTTGATGCCGGTGGTGGAGATCAGCCGCTGGCCCTGGATGGTGACCGCCACTGCCCCGGCGTTCCACATCGCGTTGGCCACCGCCTGGATGTCCTGCTGGTGGACGACGATGTCGTTGGGATCGCCCTCGTAGCTGAGCCGCGCCTCGATCGAGGCGTCGTCCAGGGTCACCTGGACCGCCGCCCCGCTCTTCTCGGTCAGTCCGGCCGGGTCCACGAGCGTGGCGATCTCGTCCTGCACGCGCGACACCGAGCGGTCGCCGAGCTGCGCGCTCAGCGCCTCCACCTCGGCGTTGAGCGTCGCTGCCTGCTCGGTGAGGTCACCCGCCTCGTCGCGCTCGGCGCGCACGACCGAGGCGAGGTCGGTCAGCCGCCCGGCGCGCAGGTCGAGGCCGTCGCTCTGCTCCGCGCTCACCGCGAAGAGGGTGCCGCTGAGCAGCACCACCAGCGGCGTCGCGACCCGCCAGACGCGTCGGCGCCCGGGGGATGGGTGGGACGGGGACGGCATGACGACTACGCTAGCCCCCCGTCGGGCGCTGAGGCGTCCGCGGCCGGCTGCGCACGACGCCGGACCACCTCTCGCAGCCACATCCCGCAAGCCCCAGGAGCAGCAGTGTCGAAGTCCACGACGGTCATCACCGACGAGAAGAGGTCGCTCTTCACCGTCAGGTTCCTGATCAGTCTCGTCCTCGTCGTGGCCGGCATCGCGTGGCTGGTCTTCTACTACGCCCAGGCCCGCGGCAACCCGCTCGCCTTCCCGCCGGTGGAGGGCTCGCCCAAGGCCGTCAGCGACCTCGGCGACTGGAACTACGCGATCGGCTTCGGAGCGCTGATGCTCGGCCTCATGGTCTCGGCCCACCCCTCGACCCCGCTCGGCCGCGGCCGAGGCGTCGTGGTCGGCATGCTGGGCTGCTTCCTCGTCGGCCTGCTCTGGATCTGCACCTTCTACGTCTTCTCCGACGACCTCTCCAAGCTGTGGATCTTCAACGACCTCGGGCAGTGGAACCTCGTCGTCGGCATCGCTTTCATGGCGGTCGGCTTCAGCTTCGCGACCAAGTGGGAGTAGGTTCTCCTTCGGCCCGGTGATCGGGTCCCGCGCCTCGAGCGGTGAGTGAGGCGCCTTCCTGGGGAAGGGAAGGCGTCTCTCTCACCGCTCGAGTCGATTTCGGGGCCGCCCCGCCCCCCTCCGCGAGCGGTGGTGGAGCCACATTCCCGTCGTCAGGACTGTGGCTGGACCACCGCTCGTGCAGGCGAGCGGATTTCCACACTGTGGAGAACGCTTGTGGAGAATTACACGCATGTAGTTATCCACAGGTGTGTACACACCTGTGGGTAAAGGTCGGCCCCCGCCACCACGTCGTACGACGCGGGGCGGGGGCCAGGCGGAATGCGGTGTGCCAGAGGAGCGAGCGGCTCAGACGAGCGTGCCGGCGCGCACGACGGCGAGCGCCAGCAGGACGACTGTGAACAGGCCGAGCCCGCCCCACTGGATCACCGAGCGGTTGGACTTCGGCGCGTAGGCGATGATCGCGGCCGTCACGACGCCGCCGAGGAAGCCACCGAGGTGGCCCTGCCATGAGATGAGGCGCCAGCCGACGACGCTGATGACGACGCCGATGACCAGGTTCTGCATGAGCCACTGGGAGTTGAGCCGGGCCTTCTTGGCGGTGACCAGCAGGGCGCCGAGCAGGCCGAAGAGCGCGCCGGAGGCGCCCACGGTGCTGGAGCCGGGGCCGGCGAGGTAGAGCACCAGCACGGACGAGGCGACGGCGCTGACGAGGTAGATGGCCAGGAAGCGGGCGCGCCCGACGATGCCCTCGAGCGCGGGGCCGAAGACGAAGAGGGCGAACATGTTCATCGCCACGTGCCAGATCTCCACGTGGGTGAACGCGCTCGTGACGAGCTGCCACCAGGCGCCGTCGGCGACGCCCGCGTGCCAGATGCCGTCACCGGAGGTGGCCTGCTCGCAGACCCGGGAGTCGGTGATGCTCGGGTAGTACTGGCTGGGCGTGGACGTCGAGCCGCACCGGCCGATCGGCGCGAGGGCCAGCAGGTCGACCACCCGGGACAGCCGCCCGCCGGTCGCCGTGATGGCGAGCCAGACGACGGCGTTGATGCCGATCAGGACGTACGTCGTCAGCCGCGGGTCGGCGCTGCGCTCGCCGCCGTACATGGCGCGGTTCTGCCGTGAGCCCTTGTTGGCCGCCTTGACGCAGTCGGGGCACTGGAAGCCCACGGCGGCGTCGCGCATGCAGTCGGGGCAGATCGGCTTCTCGCACCGCTGGCAGCGGATCCAGGTCTCGCGATCGGGGTGCCGGTAGCACGTCGGCACCCCGGTCGCGGCCTGGCCCTCGGACGACTGGGTCATCAGCTGATGGCGATCAGGTCGGGATCAGGAGTCGGTCAGCGCTCGATGGTGACGGACTCGATGACCACCGGCTCGACCGGTCGGTCACCCGCACCGGTCGGGGTGGTGGCGATCGCGTCGACGACGTCGCGGCCCGCCTGGTCGGCGACCTCACCGAAGATCGTGTGCTTGCGGTTGAGCCACGGGGTGGCGCCGACGGTGATGAAGAACTGCGAGCCGTTGGTGCCCGGGCCGGCGTTGGCCATCGCGAGCAGGTAGGGCTTGTCGAAGACGAGCTCGGGGTGGATCTCGTCCTTGAACGTGTAGCCCGGGCCGCCGGTGCCGGTGCCGAGGGGGCAGCCGCCCTGGATCATGAAGCCGTCGATGACGCGGTGGAAGCCGAGGCCGTCGTAGTACTTCTCGCCGCTGCGACCGGCGTCGTCGCGGTAGTCCTTGGTGCCCTCCGCGAGCCCGACGAAGTTCTCGACGGTCTCGGGTGCGTGGTGGGGGAACAGGTTGATGACGATGTCGCCCCGGTTGGTCTTCAGGGTCGCCTTCAGGTCGGCCATGGGATGTGCCTCTCAGATCTGTGTCGTGTGCGCCTCGATCCTGCCACGCCGGACCCACCCCGACCCCACGCAGGGCGCCCGGCGTGACGGCGTACGACGTCGCCCGTCGGTGACTCACCCGGACGGGGCTGGTCGGCTCAGGGTCGGCATGGTGAGATGGAGTCACACTGAAAGAGGAGGTCACGCATGCCCTTCGGCCGCAAGAAGTCCCTCATGGACCGGGCCCACGACTATGTCGAGCAGCTCTCGGAGACCGTTCTCCCCCAGCTGGAGTCTGCGTGGGAGCAGACGGTGGACAAGGCCGGACCCGCTCTCGCCGACGCTCGCGACAAGGCCACCCCCCTGATCGCCGAGGGCCGCGCCCTCGCCGCGGAGAAGGCGTCCGAGGCCCGCGACAAGGCCGCGCCGCTCATCGCCGAGGCCCGGGCCACCGCCGCCGACAAGGCCTCCGTGGGCGCAGCCCTCGCGGCCGAGCGGGCGTCGGCCAGCCGCGACCTGGCTGCAGCCAAGGTCGCCGAGCTCCGGGGCATCGAGCCCGAGCCCAGGGGCTGCAAGCTCAAGAAGGTCCTGCTCCTCGGTGGCCTGCTGGCCATCGGTGGTGTCATCTTCAGCAAGCTGCGCGCCAAGCAGGACGACAACGCCCACTGGCAGTCGACCTACGTCCCGCCCGCACCGCCCAAGCCGTCGCCGGCAGCCCCTGCGGCTCCCGTCACACCGGCGACCACGACGATCACCGGTGACCCGCTCACCGACCCGCTGCCGGGCGAGGACGTCTCGGCCGACGACGTCGTGACCGTCGACCCGCCAGCCTCCGACGACATCGGTGGCGGCGCTCCCGGCGAGGCGATCAGCGACTCGGTCGAGGAAGCCCACGAGGCGACCACGCCCGACGAGCCCGCGGAGGTCATCGACATCGACGACGTGCCGCACAAGAAGTAGCGCCACGGCTCACCGCTCCGGGCGGTGTCCCGCCCACGTCCCGCGAGCCGGGACCGTGGGTGGGGCACCGCCCGTCGTCATTCCACGGGCGTGACGCGGTTGTCCTCGATCCAGTCGTCGACCCGCTCCCACCAGCCGTAGAGCCAGTCGATGCGCGCGTCGCGGTCCTCGGGGATCTCCGCGCGCGAGACCTCCCACCACCGCATGGTGATCTGCTTGTCCATCGGCAGCGAGCGCCACAGGTCGCTGACCGTGACGAGGTGGTCGAGCCCGGTGTGGGCGACCACGAGCACGTCGGCGTCCGGCGCGGCCTCGAGCGCGGCCAGTACGCCGCCGGGCCGGGGCGCCAGCACGTGAGTCATCTCCTCGGCGCGCACGGCCATCCGCTCCAGGCCGAGCTTGCGGAGCCTCGCGATCGCCTTGTCGCGCCGGCCCGCGGTGAAGTTGCCGCCCTCGGGGAAGATCACGAAGGCGTCGTTGTCGTCGAGGTCCGTGGCGAGCGCGGCGATCTGCGACTCGAGGTCCTCGCCGGCCTCCGGGTTGGGCGAGATGAAGCGCGCCGGGATGCGGCGCAGGATCACGTCGATCGCGGGGTCCCAGGCGAGGGTGTTCTTGAGGACCACGCGCGGCTCGCGGTGGTACCAGTGCAGCAGGGCGTACATCAGGATGAACGAGTCGCCGGGGCCCGCGTGGCGGCACATGACGAGCACCGGGCGCTCGGGCACCCGCGCCGGGTGCGGTCCGTCGGTGCGGATCCGCAGCGCGAGCACCCGCCGGGCCTCGCGGAAGAACACGAGCAGCGTGCCCTGCACAAGGTCGTAGTGGATGCCGGCGAAGTAGGGCGAGCGGATCCTCCACCCGAAGCCGCTCGCGACCCAGAGGCCCAGCAGCACGGCCAGGAGCAGGGACTCGAACGTCAGGTAGAGGATGACGACCCACAGCAGGCGCAGCGCCCGCCAGCGGCCGGGCAGCACCGGCGCGAGCGCGGCCGCGACGAGGAGCCAGACCGGGAGGGTCACCCACAGCACCACGGTCAGGCCGATCACCGCCGGTGCGACCACCAGGCGCCGCAGGGCCCAGGCCAGCGGGTGGTTCACGGCTGGTCCGGCCGGGCGCCGAGGGCGCCGTCGAGGTAGGCCCGCGAGGCGTCGTACGTCGCGTCGATGCGGGCCTCGACGCCACCGAAGTCCCGGTGGGCGCGCAGCGAGTCGTCGCGCGCCGACGTGCCCGCGGCGGGGAGCACGTGGGCCTCGACCCCGTCGGGGATGGTCGCCATGTCGCGCATGAAGCGGTGGCGGCGCGCCACCTCGAAGCTCACCCGCGCCACCTCCCACGGCTTCGTCGGTGCCTTGAGCGGCCGGTCGATGCGCCCGACCTGCAGCACGAAGATGCGGCTCGCACCCAGCTCGACCGCCCGGCTGACGGGGATCGAGTTGACCAGGCCGCCGTCGAGGAAGTGCTCGCCGTCGATCTCGGCGGGGGGAAGCAGACCCGGTACGGCGGCGCTCGCCAGGATCGCGGGCACGATCGGGCCGCTGGTGAACCAGTGCTCGGCCGCGCGCTCGATGCTCGCCGCACACACCTCGAAGCGCACCGGGAGGTCCTCGAACCTGGCGTCACCCAGCTCCTCCTCCAGCCGGCGACGCAGCGGCGCCGACGAGTAGATGTGGGTGCCGGACGAGACGGCCCGGCGGACCGTGCGCAGCGGCTTGTCGCCGTAGACCTCGCGGCCCTGCGCGGTCGCGGCCCACAGCTCGGTGAGCCGGTCGATCACGGCGAGCTCGGGCTGCCGCGCGACCATCGCGCCGTTGAGGGCGCCCACGCTCGTGCCGAGGACGAGGTCGGGGACGATGCCGCGCTCGAGCAGCGCCCGCAGCATGCCGACCTCGACGGCGCCGAGGACGCCGCCACCGCCGAGCACGAACGCCGTGACCATGCCCCCGACCCTAGGGGGCTAGGCCAGCTCGGGGTGCTCGGCGCGCACCCGCCGGGTGGCGCGGTGCTCGGCCCAGAAGGACAGGATCGGGACGGTGCCGCACACCAGCGTCACCAGCGTGAAGGGCAGGCTCCAGCCGGCCCGGCGCGAGAGCAGGAAGGCACTCACCAGGAAGATCATGTAGAGCCAGCCGTGCGCGACGCCGAGGTAGGTCGTGATCGTCTCGCCGAGCTGGTTGACGTCGGAGCCCGCGGTGACCCAGGCGGGAGTGCTGTCGAAGATGCCCCACATCGAGGAGCCGTCGAAGTTGGCGAGCGGGACGCCGATCAGGATGAGCACCACGAGCAGGACACCGACGACGGTGGCCATGACGCGGTAGGCGGTGAGGTTGCGGGACACGGCGGCCAACCTATCCGGCGCTCGGTGACGGCAGCTCGGGCGCCGTCGCGTCCCGGCGCCAGCGCCACCAGATGAAGGCCGCGAAGGCCCCGAAGACCCACCACTCGAAGGCGTAGAGCAGGTTGCGGACCCCGGTGAAGCGGCTCGGGCTGGGCAGCGCGTCGAGCGCGGCCGCCTGCAGGCCCTGCGCGGGCTCCTGGCTGACGAGGTAGGCGGAGTAGAGGTCGACGTCGACGCGCTGCACGGCGTCGGCGACACGGATCTCGGGGAACACGTCGTCGCTCGGGTCGTCGTCGGTGACCAGGCTCCCCTCGGGCGCCTGCAGCCACCCGGTCACGTCGGCGGTCCCCGTCGCGGCGAGCAGCGCGTCGTCGGGCTCCGGCGCCCACCCGCGTACGACGAGCACCGCGGCGTCGCCGACCAGGAGCGGGGCGACGGCCCAGTAGCCCGCCTCACCCTCGTGCGCGCGGTCCGCGACCCAGAAGCCGCCGTCGAGCCACTCGCCATCCACCTCGACCGGCCGGCCCAGGTCGGGTGCGGGGAACGGGTCGTCGTTGCCCATCACGTCGGTCAGCGGCACCGGCGTCAGCGCGGACAGGTCACGGGCCTCGGCCTCGCGGCTCGCCTGCCACGCGTCGTACTGCCACATCCCGAGCCACCCCGCGATGCCCACCAGCACCAGGGCCAGGGCCGCGGCGCCGAGGTCGGTCAGCAGGCCGGGGCGGCGGGGGGCGGTCACGGGCTCGATTGTCCCAGCCGGGCCTGAGCGCGATCACTCGCGGGTCATCGCGAAGGCCATCAGGTAGCTGCGGCTGACGGCGTCGTCGATCGACTCCTCGGGCCGGGTGCGCGCGTCGGCCACGGCGGCCGTCGCCTCGGTCCCGCCCGCGAGCGCCGAGTAGAGCAGCACGTAGTCCGCCAGCGGACCACGGAAGCCGTCGACCTCCGCCACCGCTGCGCGGATGCGCGCCGGGTCGCCGACGAGGTAGTCGGCGGACGGGCTCATCGGGATCAGCTGGATGCCCAGCACGGCCGACGCCTCGGACGAGAACCACGTGGCGTGGTCGCGCTTGCCGCCCCAGCTGATCCCGAAGACCTGGTGCGCGAAGCCCGTGGGAAGGTCGGGCTGGGTCCAGTACGTCCGGGCCGCCGCGGCCTCCGACGACAGCAACCACGCGGCCTCGGCGGCGAGGTCGGCGTCCTCGGTCGCCTGCGCCCACAGCGCCAGCCCGGCCCACGCCGTGACGGCCTCGGAGCTCGACTCCTGGTTGTTGCCGTCGGCGAAGGGGGAGGTGCCGGACGCCCACGAGTGCCCGGCGTACACGTCGTACACCCGCAGGCGGGGCGTCACGCCCGTGTCCGATCCACCCGCGATGTCCGCGGCGAGCAGGTCCATCACCGGCCGCAGGCGGTCGACCACCGTCGGGTCGTGGGCGGCCAGGACGCCGGCGGCGTAGAGGAAGTAGCCGTAGTGGAAGTGGTGGTCGTTGAACTCCTCGGAACCGAACGCGGGTGTCTGGCCGACGATCCCCCGCCACTCGGGATCGTGGAGGAAGCACTGCGTCGCGCGCTCCTCGCACCCGGCCGGGTCGGTCCACCGCTCGAGTGTGGTCGTGAGTGAGGTGCGCGCTGCGTCCTCCGCCTCCGTCGCACCCACCTGCGACGCGAGGTCGAGCAGCTGCGCCTGACGGTAGAGCCACTTCCCGCCGAAGTAGGTGTCCTCGGGTGGCGCACTCGACCCGGCGACGTCGGCGGCCACCTGGTGGGCCAGCTCCGACCGCTGGGTCGTGCCCAGACCGGACAGGTCCAGACCCGCGCTCGCCCGGTGCCGCGGCACCGTCCAGGTCAGTGCGGGTCCGCGGCAGACCGGGAGCTCGCCGTACACACTGGCGAACGACCCCAGGTCGCACGTCACCTCGTCGGACAGGCCCGCCGCCTGGACCGGCATGACGACGAAGGCGGCCTCCTGACCGCCGTAGGTCAGGGAGGTCGTCACCTCGCCGTCGCCGACGTCGTACGCCGTCGTGGTGCCGGTGACGGGCGCGGCGAACGCGGCCAGCTCGGCGGGGTCGTGGCCGGCCGGCACCGGGAAGAAGACGGCACTCCCGCCCGCGTCGAGGTCGATGGCGTCTCCGTCGACGGCGCCGTCGCGGACGCTCAGTCCGTAGCTGCCCGTGGGTGTCGTGGCGGTCCACAGGTCGTCCCCGGTGGGGGTCCACCCCACCGAGGTCGTCATCCGCTCGGCCTGCGTGGCGACGTGGCTGACGAAGGGGGAGCCCTCGGCCACCACCGTGCGGCCGAGCTCCTCGTCCTCCTCGTCGCGGCTGCTCACCGTGAACGAGGCATCGTCATAGGCCGCGACGACCTGCTCGGCGACGCCGGCGACCGTGACGGTGACGTCCTCCTGGTGGCTGCCCACCACAGCGGCCGCGGACGTGACCACCTGCGGCAGCCCGACCCCGAAGCCCTGGGGGCCGAGGGTGAAGGCGAGCGGCAGCGGGAAGACCGGCTGGGGCTCGTCCCCGAAGACCAACCCGGAGAACCAGCGGTTGGTGGGGGGCGTGAGCCCGTCGGCGAGCCGGTTCGCCGGCAGCGGGGCGAGGGTGCGACGGGGCAGTGCCTCGACGAGCGGCACCACCACGTCCGTGGGGAGTGCCGCCTCCGGCCGCCGGGCGACGCCGTCGGGAGCCGACATCGGCGAGTCGCCGCGGCACCCACTCACGAGGCAGAGGAGAACGCCGAGGGCGACGCCGACCGTCCCGGTGCGCTTCACCGCACACCCACCCGGTGGAGGAAGTCCATGAAGCTGTCGGTCGGTCCGGCGAGGACACCCGAGTCGGCCAGGGTCAACGTCACCGACACAGGACTGCCCGGCTGGTTGAGCGAGGTCAGGCTCTCCGACGCCAGGTGCGGCACGGAGAGCTCGACAGTGGTCACCGCGATGCCCTCGGAGGTCTGCACCGAGACGTGGGAGACCGTCGCCGACATCCGGCTCCTGCTCGGCAGCTCGACGCGTGCGTCGCCGCCGACCCGGATCCGGCCGTACTGGTCGGGCGTGAGCCGGAACTCCGCGGTGACGTACTGCGTGCCGCCGGCGGTGACCGTCGCCATGTCCCCCGCGGCCAGGAAGGTGTCCTGCTCGGCCTCGAGCTCGGTCAGGGTCCCGGCCATCGGCGCCACGAAGGTGACCCGCCCGCGCGCCCCGTCGATCCGGTAGGACTGCGTGGAGACTGGTTGGAGGCCGTTGGCGAGGTCGCGCTGCAGGTCGATGGACGAGATCGTGAAGAGCTCCTGGCCCAGGGCGACCTCGTCGCCCTCCTCCGCGAGCTGGCGCACCACCACCCCGCCGTACTCCGATCCGACCGTGGACCGGGAGGCCGCCACCTGTGCGTTGCTGCTGAAGGCCTGCCGGGACCGTTGGTTCACGACCAGGGTCAGCGCGGCCACCACGACGACCAGCACGACCAGCCCGCCCCAGAGCCGGAGCCGGTTGCGCCACGTCATGCCGGTTCCTGGTCGAGCGCCCGGTGCAGCACGGGGTCGGCGGGTGCCGGCGGTGCGTGCCGGGCCACGAGGGCGGGCTCGGGCCGACGCGGCGATGGCAGGAGGTCACGCGGTGGCAGGGCCCCCGGCAGGGGATCGAGCCGCGCATGACGCGCGGACCGGGCGGGCCGGCGGCTGCGACGCGACTCGCCCAGGGCGACGACGAGGAAGGCGCCCAGCACCACCGCGTTGGTCACGCACCAGGCGGTTCCGAGCGTGAAGCGGCCGGTCACCAGGTTCTGCCAGACACCGACGGCGCCCGTCATGGCCAGGAAGGCGAAGGTCAGCACCTGCGGCACCATGAAGTTGAACGGCGACGCGCTGCGGGTCGTGCCCCCCGTCACGTGCCACTGCTGCTCGCGCCCGACCAGCGCGTTCACGAACGCCTTCACGTAGATCGGGTAGGAGACCGCAGCCAGCATCAGCACCTCCCAGCGGAAGCTGCCCACGCTGAAGAAGGCGAGCAGCACCTGGAGGACGTAGAAGCCGGCGTACACCAGGAGCCACTGGCCCACGCCGACGGAGAGGTTGACCGGGTGCAGGTCGAAGAAGATCTCCATCGGGGGGACGAAGAGCAGGGCTCCCGGGGCGATGCCCGTGAGGTAGTGGGTCGCCGTGATCCCGTACATGATCCGCTGATCGGGCGTGAGCCGGCGCCTCGGCGAGAAGGGGTTGGCCCGGAACCAGATCTCGAAGCCGCCCGTGGCCCAGCGCAGCTGCTGCTTGCTGTAGGCCTCGATGGTCTCGGGGGCGTCGCCGACGGCCAGCGACTTGGCCAGGTAGATGCTGCGCCAGCCTCGCTCGTGCAGCAGCAAGGAGGTCCAGACGTCCTCGGACTTGGAGTCGACGCAGATGCCGCCGATCTCGTGCACGGCACTGCGGCGGAACATCACGTTGGTGCCGACGCAGAAGGCCGCGTTGAAGTGGTTCCGGCCCGGCTGCACGAAGCGATAGAACATGGTCTGCATGTAGCCCGCGCCGCGGGAGATCAGGTTGACGAGGTTGCCGTAGGTCTGCGGCGTCTGGACGAAGGCGACGGTCGCGTCGGTGAAGAACGGCAGCGTGTGCTCGATGAAGTCCGGGTGCGGCACGAAGTCGGCGTCGAAGATGCAGAAGAAGTCACCCTTGGCGATCGCCAGTGCGTGGTTGACGTTGCCCGCCTTGGCGCCGGTGTTGCTGAGCCGGCGGAGGTAGTGGCAGCCGATCTCGTCGGCGAGGGCCCTGACCTCGTCGGACCGGCCGTCGTCCAGGATCCACGTGCGGTGCTCACCCCGGATGGCCATCGCCGCGAGGGCGGTGCGGCGGATGGTCGCCACCGGTTCGCCGTACGCGGTCACGAACACCTCGACACGGGGGCGCCGACCATCGAGCAGCAACCCCCAGCGAGACGGGTCCTCGGCGCCGTCGCGGACGAGCAGGTCGTCCTTCGCCGCCCAGTAGGCGTAGGTACGCGGGTCCTTGGCCCCCGACAGCACCGTCCACATGGCCAGCAGGGTGTGCACCACGAGCACCCCCTCGGCGAGGACCACGACCAGCCACGGCACCAGGTCGCCGCGGTTGCTCGGGTCGAGCAGGAAGGTCGCATAGAGCAGCACCCCCGCCGTTGCCAGCAGGGTGAGGACGATCAGCACGGGTGAGTAGTGCTGGGCCGAGGCCGCGCGGCGCGTGCTCGGGATGTGCGGGTCGAGCTGCAGCAGGTCGTGGTGGTCCATGGTGCTGTCCTCCCGGACAGTGGGGATGGCGGGCCCCGAGGCGACGACCGTAGCGACGCCGTGCGACGGCCTCCTTACGCTCAGATGTCCAACTTGTAACGATCCAAGAGCCGGCGGTTCCGCTCAGCCACCTGTCACCCGGAGCCCGGCGGTGCCATGATCACGGTGGCTGACACGGGGCAGAGGACCCGCGGCCAGGGGGGGTGGGAGATGACCCGGATCTGTTTCGAGGACGTGACCCGCCACTTCTCGGGAGCCGCCGAGCCCGCGGTCGCGTCCGTAGACCTCGACGTCGCCGATGGCGAGGCGGTGGCGCTGGTCGGCCCGCCCGGCGCCGGGAAGACCACCTTGCTGAGGTTGGCCGCCGGGCTCGAGGCGCCCGACCACGGCCGGGTCCTGCTCGACGGCCGACCAGGACCGCGCGACGGGGTCGAGGTCGTGCTGCTGTTCCAGAACTACGCGATGTATCCCCACCTCAGTGTCCGGGACAACATCGCCACGTCGCTGCGCGGCAGGGTCACGACCGAGCAGGTGGCGGCCGACGTCGACGACGTGGTCGGTCTGCTCGGCCTGGGAGAGCTGGTGAGGCGGACGGCGTCGTCCCTCTCGACCAGCGAGCGGATGCGGGTCGCGCTGGCGCGTTCACTGGTCAGGCGCCCCGGCGTGCTGCTCATGGACGAGCCGCTCGCCAACCTCGAGCCGGGCGTCCGGACCGAGCTGCGTGAGCGGCTGGTGGCGGCACGGCACGCCTACCCCGCCACCACCCTCTTCGCCACCGAGGATCTCGCGGAGGCGGCCGCGGTGGCCGACCGGGTGCTCCGCGTCGAGGGTGGACGGCTGTCACCGCTGCCATGAGACCCACGGCCCCGCAGCTCCCGGGGGGTGGGGCTGCGGGGCCGGGGCCGGTGATCAGCGGGCGGTGCGGAACCCTTCGACGAAGGCGCTGCCGCGCTTCACGACCAGTCGCAGGCGGTGCGGCCGGTCGATCCCGAGACCGCTGACCACGGCGAAACGGTCGAGACGCGGTCGGGCCTTCCTACCGGCGAACGACACGACTCCCACCCGCTCGCCATCGATGAAGAGCACCGCCTTGCCGCCACGCCTGGCACGACCGAAGGCCAGGGCGACCGTGTCCCCCTGGAAGCCCAGGCGGAGCACGTCACGTCCTCGGCGCGTACCCCCGTTGTCGCAGTAGGAGCCTCCCGGCGCCCGGCCCCGTACGACGCGCCAGCTGCCCAGGTGGCCGACCGAACGTCCCTGGCAGGGGTGGGTGCGGGGGAGGGTGGCGGGCTGCGACGACGAGACCGTGACGGTCGGCTCACCCGAGCCCGCCGCGGGGCCTTGCGGATCCGACGGGAGCCCCGGTGTGCCGGGGGTGGGGTCGGTGGTGGGTGGGGTGGTGGGCGGGGCGGTGGGCGGGGTGGTCGTTCCGGGGTCCGAGATGGTGATCCGGACCGTGGCGGTGTCAGTCAGCCCACCGGCGTCCGACACGGTCACCGTGGCGTCGTACGTCCCGGGGTTCGCGTAGGTGTGCTCGACGACCGCGCCCTCCGCGTCCTTGGCGGGTCCGCCGTTGCCGAAGTCCCAGGACCAGCTGAGTGCGTCCGGGGTCTCCGCGTCCGTGCTCCCCGAGGCGTCGAGGACGACCCGCGTGCCGGTGACGCCACTGCTGGGCGTGGCCGTCGCCGTCGCCTCGGGTGCGGTGTTCGCCGCCGGCGGTGACTCCTCGCCCCAGCCGTAGTCGAAGGTGCCGCAGCCGGCTCCGAGCGTGAATGCCACGTCGCCGGTCAGGTCGCCGTCGGCCTGCTGCGGACCCTCGCCCGCCACCGTGCCGTCACCGTTGCCGGTCATCCGGAGCACCTCGAAGGTGAGGCAGTCGTGGTCGAACTCCCAGTTGCCGGAAGGGCTGGACGGGTCGGCGTAGTTGTCGGTCCATCCTTCCCCACCGTCGGAGAAGCGGGAGTCGCCCGCGGTCGCGGTCCAGGCGGCGTCGCTCAGGTCCGGGGTGTTGCTTCCCGGTTCCGGCTGGCTGTCCAGAGGCGACTGGGCCGGCGGGTCGTCGGTCCCGGCGTTGCCGTAGCCGTGGGCCTCGTCGGTGTAGGCGGTGTAGAAGCCCGAGGCGAAGGCGATCGCGTCGCGATCGATCTGTCCGTTGCCGTCCAGGTCGAAGCCGGAGCGGTCCCGCATCTCCATGTAGTAGGCGTGGTCGGAAGGTCCCTCGGCACCGGCGGCGACGTACTGCCATCCCTGCGTGCACTGTCCACCGGGCCCGTCGGCGCGGCACCCACCGTTGAAGATGCGCAGATCCTCCGGCGTCCCACTGGTCTCGAAGTCCGTCCCGTAGATCACCCTGGTGGTGCCGTCGGGCAGGGTCGCGGTGACCGTGAGGTCGTCGATGAACCAGCCTGGACGGGCCAGGCCCGGGTCGGTGGAGTAGCTGAACCGCAGCACCGGGCTGGGCTTGCCGACCAGCTCCGAGACGTCGTAGCGGTCGGCGAGGTAGACCATCTCCGGGGTGTTGCCGACCTTGCGGTCGAGCGCCTCGGAGCCGGCGTCGTAGGACCCCGAGGTGCCGGTGATGCCGTTGTCGAACGCCTGCTGGCACGCGTTCTGGTTGGGGTTGCCGGCCAGGGGGTCGGTGTTGGAGGTGGTGTAGCCGTTCTCCGACGGGTTGGAGCTGAAGGTCTTGCCGCCGTCGGTGGAGGTCAGCACGAAGCCGTAGTCGTAGTCCCACTCGATGTCCCACATGGACTTGAAGTCCGCGCTGAGCGTGGTGCCTACGGGCAGCGAGGCGACCTCCGGGAGGGCGACGTCGATGTTGTGTCCCTTGCCCGGGTCCTTGGCGCAACCGAAGTCGTTGCCGGAGCGGGACCACCAGGTGTGCGACGCCGTCGCCGTGTCACCGGAGTCGAACTTGGCCGGGTCGAGGAGCACGCGACCGGGGAGCTTGGCGACGTACATCTGCGAGTTCTGCACGCGGCCGACGCCGTTCTGGCCCTCGGTGAGGGTGTACGGGTCGCCGGCCGGGGTCTGCCAGGTGATGGTGTCGGTGTCCTGCTTGGAGTCGGGGATGGCGGACTCGGTGCGTGAGGAGTCGAGCACCTCCGGCACCACCCATCCGAGCTCCTGGCGCCCGAACGCGTCGATGTGGTGCGACTTGTCGGTCGCCATCAGGTTCCAGTCGCCGTAGGTCTCGCGGCCGCCGGTGGAGTAGAAGTCGGGGAGACCGAGGGAGTGGCCGTACTCGTGGGAGATCACGCTGGCGGCGTCGATCGCGGTCTCGGGGTTCACGTTGTAGGGGCCGACGCGGACGTAGACCTTGAGGGCCTCGCCCTTGTCGGCCGTCGTCATCGCGGAGTAGGTGGTGTCGGTGTACCAGAGCGGACGCCCCTCGAGGTCCTTGAGCTGGTCATCGGTCGTGAAGCCGGGCAGCTTGGTCACGGGGTCGCTGTAGTAGAACTCCAGGCTGGAGGAGTGCGGCCACACGTTGTCGTAGGGCAGCACGCCGTACTCCTGGGGGCACCCGGCGACGGAGAGCTGCGAGGCGCCGTTGCCCCCGCAGCCCGCGAAGACGGCCATGAAGAAGTCGACCACGCCGTCCTTGTCGGTGTCGTAGTCGGAGTAGTCGATCTCCGGGTCGGCGATGGCAGCTGCGTCGAGCACGAGCTTGCCGGCCGGACCGCAGCCTGAGTCGATGGACTGCAGCGCGCCGACGCCGGCAACGGCGCCGGCGAGGGCCGACCCGTTGGCGTCCGCGCCGTAGTAGGCGGTGTTCCCGGGCAGCTGGTAGACGCCATCTTGGATGCGCTCGGGGTAGAGCGGGGTGCCCTGGGCGGGGATCGGGCTGTCGGCGACGGTCACCCCGGCGGTGCAGGTGTTGCCCAGCTGGAGCTTGCTGAAGGGGAAGCCGGGACCGTAGGCGAAGTCGGCGGTCGTCTTCCCGGTGGAGGGAACGGTGCCCTCCGGGTAGAGCTGGCCCAGGCTCATCTCCTGGAAGAGGTTGAACGTCGAGCCCTCGTAGCCCGGGTCGTTGATGACCTGGTCGAGGGTGGTGTCGTGAGCGACGTAGTCACGATCGGTGTAGGCGACCGGGACGACCGGGAAGGGGCGGTCGCCGTAACGGGCGGTGTCGTACTCCTCGCCCGGGGGGATCACCTTCGGGCCGTGGCTGGTGAACTCCTTGCTGGCACCGCCGACGAGCACAGTCGCGGTGGTCGACAGGTCGCGCCACACCACGGTGGCGAGCTCGGACACCTGTGCGGCTCGGCTCTCCAGGACGAGGGTCCGGCTGGCGCCGGCCGTCAGCGTGCCCACCTCCCAGGTGTAGGAGCCGGCCTCGACGTCGGCAGCGCCGGCCTTCACGATCGTGCTGCCGACGGGCGCCACGACGTCGACGGTGGCGCCGGAGACGGTCGAGCCGGAGGTGTTGCGCACGATGATCCGCGACGGGTAGGTGTCGCCGGGCTTGACCCAGCCGACCGCGGAGACGAAGGAGTTCTCCACCTCCAAGCCACCGACGGTGCCGACGGAGGCGACGGGGGTGGATACGGCTGCGGAGGCCGGAGCGCTCGTGGCGCTGGCCGTGCCGGACGTAGCGACGGCGGTGACCGTCAGCATCCCGGCGAGCAGGGCGGTGACCGCGACGGGGACAGTCGCCAGCCGATGAGATCTGGGCATCGGGTTCCTCAGGAGGTGAGGACGCGTGCGGGGGCGCGTCGATGTCCCGAGAACGAGGCAGTGGTGCCGGAGGTTACGTGGGATGGGCCCCACCTGGCCCAGGTGCAGGAGCGCGACCGATCGACTTCAATCGCGCCTTCTACACCTTCTCGGACCGCACGTAGGCGTACCGTTCCTCGGACCGCGCATGGCGCGGGCTGCTGGGTGCAGCTTCATGCCCCATGAGCGCTGGATGGCGACAGAGAAGGCGACGCGCCGCCACAAGGCTTCCAGATCAAGGACCGTCGCGGCGCCTTCGTCGCTGATCGAGTCGCAGACGTCGGTGTAGTCGGCGACGTCGCCATCGGACCCTCCGAGGAGGGTCATCGCGCTGATGTAGGGCACACGACGCCCGTCGGGGGTCCGATCGAAGCGGTCCAGGATCAGCACCGCACGGCCGTTGATTCGAGTCATTCGCCGCTCGGGTACGGAGATGCCTGCCTCCTCAGCCAGGTCGAGTGCGGTGGCCTCCCAGGCCATGACATCCCAGGTGTCGTCGCGGTGCGGGAACTTGGCGATCATGAGCCGTTCCCCCTCGCGCACCGAGGCCTTCGGGCGGGCACCGCCAAGCGAACCGGACCCCGCGTCGAGCAAGTCCTTGACGGCCGTCTGATCGTCAGGGTCGCGTTCCACGGCATCCGCTGCGGCCAGGAGGCGGGGCAGCTCGAGCAGCTTGAGAACAACTGTGTCCGGATCGATGAAGGGACCGCTCGGCACAGAGGCGGAGGCGTGCCGGAGGCGTAGCGCTCCCCGGCGGGTCAGGTCTGCAACGCCGAGGAGATGGTCGAGGTCGGTGAGGGTGCGTTGGCTCGCCACTGGTCGGGTTCGAGGACTCGACACGCGAGGACCGCGCGGTCGGGCTCGAGGCGTTGGCCGGTCACGACGAGACCGAGCTCGTCGAGGCGACAGAAGGTGGACAGATCGGGGCGGACGAACGCATCTGCGCGCTCGCCGACGGTAGCGTCAGGCAAGTCGAGGTCTCTCAGGATGAGCGTGTAGGAGCCTTCATCCTCGGGAGACCTCGACGTCTATCCCGGGACCGACGCGCCCACCCGACCTACACCCTCAACTGTGAAGAGCCGCATGGGTCATCGCGATGGGCGGAGTGACGATCATCAACATCTCCAGCCCGTTCTGGGCGGTGCCGGGTGGCGTCCTCATCTCGTTGGCCGTGAAGTCGAAGGACTTCACGACCGCCGCCTCGTCCCCGGCGTCCTAGGACCCGCCGCACCACCGACGATCGCGCCACGCGCTGAAATGACGCGGCGGTGACCCCTGGGGAGCGACGGCGCGAGCTCGCCTACGGCGACGAGGTGGACGCCCCGTGCGCGAGGTCCGCAGTCACGTCCCAGATGGATTCATGTGCCTCCATCGCATGGCTGAACAGATTGTGGCTCGCGCCCGGCCAGATCGTCAGCTGCTTGTCCTCGCAGCCCCACGTGTCGTGCAGCTGCTGTGCCTGCTCGGCGCCGAAAAGGCGGTCAGCCTCCCCGTGGAACACGCGGAGCGGGACCGACGCACCGGGAGCGACCGTGCTGAGATCGAAGGGCTGGTATCTGTCGAGAGCGTCAGCTTGGTCCTCCGCGCGAATGATGTATTGCAGCTGCTCACGCAGTGGCGGATACGTGTTCCACACCCCATCGATCACGTTGAAGCACGTGCTGTTGACGATGCAGGCGCGGAATCGCTCATCCATAGCGGCGACGCGAGGGGCGAGGTGTCCTCCGAAGCTCGATCCGTAGATGACGATCCGAGACGCGTCGACAGCCGGTTCAGCCGCCAGGAGATCGTGCGCCGCACTGCCGTACACCTCGAAGTCATGTCGGAGGGCTACCCCGCCCCGACGCCTGGTCGCACCCTGTCCGGGTCCGTCACCGACCAGAACGGCCACGCCGCGCTCGGCGAGTGGCAGTGCCGACTGCCACACCTGCTCTTCTTTCAAGCCATCGGCGCCATAGACGAAGACGACTCCCGGCACCGGCCTGTCTGAGGCTTCGGGAAGCACGAGGTAGGCGGGGCAGCCCAGTCCCTCTGGGTCGATCACTCGGGGGAAGACTCGAGCTCCCGAGGCAGCGATCCAAGCCTGGAACGACTCGTCCAAGCGATCGTACGCATTCCGTGCGCGCGGCGAGTCGTTTGGCTCAGCGAACACGACCAGTCGGAACGCGTAGTAGGCCTGGACGAACCACCGCGAAGCGGTCACCAGATGCCCTCGGTCCCGAGCATTCTGCGCTCTCTCCCACCAATGGCGACCCTCCTGTTCCCACGCGGCGGAGAAGTCTGAGCCGGGGGTGGATCTCACATGCTCAGTCACCCGCTCGGCGACCCCGAGATCGAGGCCCTTGAGCGAGAATCGCTTCACAGCTTGGAACAGGTGCTCGGTCGGCGTGGGACCGCTTTCAGAGTCTGCAGAGACGTGGTTCATAGCTGCCCGCTCGGCCCTTTCTAGGTCGGTGAGTGACGTCGTCGTCACGGGAAGGCCGCGTGGCCAGGCGGGCCACTGCGGTCCTGATACTTCTTAGACAGAGGCTGCCGAGATCAACCACGTGCAGTCGTTCGCGATTCGCACGGACACCTCGGTGCCGTCCGCGAGGGATTGGGAAGGGTGCGACCGGACCCGAAGTCGGACGAAGCCGACCTCGACGACGTGGTCGACCGCTTCCCCCAAGAAGGCTCTCGCCCTCACGACTCCGCTCCATCGTCCTACCGCGTCCAGCTCGGGAGGGGCTGGCTCGATGCGCACGTGCTCCGGCCTGACGGCCACGATGACCTCTGCGCCGACCGGCAGCGTCAGATCTGAGTTCACCTGGAGTCGGCCGGCAGGGGTTTCGACGAGATAGCCGTCCGCATCCCGCCCCAGTACTCGTCCATCGATGAGGTTGGACGTACCGATGAAATCGGCCACGAACTTCGACGCTGGACGCTGATAGACCTCGCGCGGCGGACCGATCTGCTCGAACCGTCCTCCATTCATCACCCCGATCCGGTCCGACATGGCCAGAGCCTCGACCTGGTCGTGCGTGACGTAGATGGTGGTGATGTTGAGTTCGCGCTGCAGGCGCTTGAGCTCGAAGCGCATCTGCTCGCGCAGCTTGGCATCCAGGTTCGACAGTGGTTCGTCGAGCAGCAGGAGCGGCGGTTCCATCACCAACGCGCGAGCCAGCGCCAGTCGCTGCTGCTGGCCCCCGGAGAGATCGGTCGCTTGCCGACCGGAGAGATGCTCGAGTTGCACAACTGACAGTGCACGCTCGACCCGACTGCTCACTTCGGCGCGACCGGGCCTGCTCGCGCGCGGCTTCACCCGAAGCGGAAACGCGACGTTCTCGAAAACGTTCATGTGCGGCCAAATGGCATAGGACTGGAACACCATGCCAAGGCCCCGACGGTTCGCGTGCAGACGCACGCTCGTCTCGCTGTCGAAGAAGGTCTGTCCGTCCACGACGATGGCGCCACTGTCCGGGTACTCCAACCCCGCCACGCAGCGCAACGTCGTGGTCTTTCCACAACCCGAGGGTCCGAGCAGCGTGAACAGCTCGCCGGCCTCGATGGTCAGCGACAGGTCATCGACGGCGAGCACACGGGAACTGGCTTCGTTCTCGCCCGCCGTGAACGACTTGCACAGCGAACGAATCTCCAGCATCGCCGTCGGGACATCATCGGCGCCACTGAGCGTGGCGCCCTCCAAGGGGGCCTCAACCGACATGATTATCCTTACTCTCCTTTACGCCGAAATAGTCAGCAACCAATTTGGCGAATAGCGCCAGAATCCCGAGGAGGACCATCATTACTACCCCGGCAGCAGACAGCTCCGTGGCTAGGCCGGTGTCCCACATGTCCCAGATGAGCGGTCCCAGCACCTCGCCCCCGGGACTGTAGAGCAGGATCGAACTGGACAATTCTCGGATCGCGGACATCACGATGAATATCCAGCCGGCCGCAAAACTCGGAGCCATGAGCGGGAGGACGACACTTCTCAGCGTCCGCATTCGCGACGCTCCGCTGGCGAACGCGGCTTCCTCCAATTCGCCATTGATCTGCCGGAGCCCAGCGGACGCATAACGCATTCCGTATGGCATATACCGAGTGCAGTAGGCGATCAGGAGGATCCACAGAGTTCCATAGATCGGGACGGGCAGTCGCAGGTAGACGATGAGCAGGGCTGCTCCCATGACGACGCCAGGGATCGCGATCGGCAGGAACGACACGCCGTCGAGGGCCCAGGCGCCAGGGTGCCGCGACCTGAGGACCAGCCAAGCCGCGACGGTCATCATCGACATGATGATCGTCGCCGCTCCGATCGACAGCATCAGTGAGTTCCCCAGGGCGTCCAGCACACGTGGATTGCCGAAGACGTAGCGATAGTTGTCGAGGGTGAACGAACCCATGGTGGGAACGCTCGGGTACGGCTGGAAGGACATCAGCACCAGGACGCCGACCGGCAGGACCGTCGAGACGACGAACAGCACCACGATCGCCGCGCCCATAGGGACACGCAGCTTTCCGAGTTGGTGCCGGCGCGCCCGGAATGCCTTGCCACTGACCGTCTCGAAGGCAGCGGTTCCCTTCCCCAAGCGGGAGTAGGCGAAGACGCCGATGGCGGTCAGAGCGAGCAGGACGAGGGCGAACGCACCCGCCTGGCCATACTCGATGGGATAGGTCCGCAACAGTTGGAAGATGCGGGACGTGAACACCTGGATCCCCGCTGGGAGGCCGAGCAGACTTGGCCCCTCGAACGACTCCATGGCGAGCACGATCATGATCAGCACGCCCGCGAAGAGGCTGGGCTTCACAAGAGGCAGCGAAACCCGCCTGATCACGGTCGGTAGACGCGCCCCAGTCGTGAGTGCCGCTTCTTCGAGCGATGGATCAGCGCTCCGGAAGGCGGCATACATGAGCAAGAAGAGCAGGGGTATCTGGTTGGTCGCCTCGACGAAGATCATCCCCTCCATGGACCGCACGTTGAACGGTCTGATCCCGAACATCAGCTCGGTCAGCTCGTTGAGCCAGCCCGACCTGTCCGCACCAAGAAAGATCCACGCGATCGTGTGCAGGACACCGGGTATCACCAGTGGTGCCAGTGCCGAGACGAACAACAGAGGTCGGAACGGCACATCTGTGCGGGCGGCGAGGTATGCCATGGGCGTCGCGATGATGAGCGCGAGAACTGTCGCTCCGACGGCGTAGGTCATGGTGTTGGCGGTCAGCGTCCACAGCATCGACGCGTCGGCACCGAACGCCGCGGAGACATTGCTGAGGCTCGGGGACCCGTCGACGACGAACGTCGTGTAGACCAAGAAGCCGAGCGGCACGACCGCGAGCCAGGCGATCGCCATCGTCAACGAGATGGCCAGGACCGACTCCCCACTCAGCAGTCGAGGGGGTTTGAGCAGTCTCACCACCGCTCCCCGCGCTCCAGGGCTCGGCATCACGAAGCGGCCAGCGCTGAGTACTCGTCGATCACGTCAGCCTCGACCTCGAACCACCGTTCCGCGTCGATGAAACGCAGGTCGGCGTCTGCGTCGAAGGACAGCAGATCCTTCCTGGTCACGTCGTAGGCGAGCTCACGCAGCACGTCCTGACCATCCGAGATCAGCCAATCCATGAACAGGACCGATGTGGCCGGGTTGGCAGAGGTGTTCAGGATCGCGGCGGCCTCCGGAGTCGCGAACAGCGGCTCCAGGGGCGGCAGCCACTCCACCGGTGCCCCATCGCTCTTTCCTGCTTCGACGCCGTTGCTGAAGTCGGAGGCGAACAAGTCGTACTCGCCGGCGATCAGGAGCTGGCGGGTGCTGGTGTGACCGGAGTTGAAGTCGGCGCCGTCCACCACATCCGCCCAGTACTGGTCGATCTCCTCCTCGCTGCGTCCGAGGTCCTCGGCGAGGTAGTTGCTCACCGACCAGTACCAGTCGAAGTCAGACGCCTCGAGGGTCATCCTGTTGTCCCACACCGGGTCTGCCAGGTCCTCCCAGCTGGTCGGGGCCTCGTCAGGCGCGACGGCATCGGTGTTCCAGGCCGGCACGTACATGTTGTAGTGGTTGATGGTCCAGAACTCAGACACTGAACCCTCCACGAGATCTGCCTGATGCGGCGAGGTGTACGGCGCCAGGAGGCCGGCGTCCCGCACCGGGATCAGCCTGCTGTCGCCGATCCAGGTGACGTCGGCGGTGAGTCGGCCCGCCTCGCTCTCCTGCAGAATTCGAGTGCGTACGTCCTCCGCGTCGGCGCGGTAGCTCAGCAACTGAACGCCGGTGTCTTCAGTGAAGGCGGCGGAGACCTCGTCGTTGATGTCGCCAGCGGTCGTCGTGTAGACCGTCATGGAGCTCCCCTCCTTCTCTGCCAGGTCGATGAGGCGTGCTCGTCGCTCATCGACGGGCAGGTCGCCGACCTCCTCCAGCACGTCCTCGACCGAGCGGCTTTCGGCCGCTTCGCCTTCGCCGCCCCCGCACGCGGTCGTGAGAAGAACGACCATCGCCACGAGCACCGGGCGGACTCCTGCGAGCTTCTGCATCTGTGTTGATCCCTTCGGCTTCAGTGTGTGTGCGGCACCGCGCCGCCCGATAGTTCGGACCGATTGGTAGAACCATTAGTCACTGTGAGGATGGTCATACCATTGGAAGACCCGCGTCCACAAGAGCGCCTAGCCCCGGGTGGGACGACGCCGGACTCGAACCACGTGCGCACCCGACTCGTCGAGAACGCCCTCGAGGAGCCTGGAAGCGGTCCTCGCCGGGATGCCCGCCGAGCGCGCCCGGATGTCCGAGCGCCGCACGGCTCACCGAGCCGGCGTTCCAGCGATCGGAATCGGCTCAGCCCACGGAGCGGATGTCGGTCGGAAAGCGGTCGATCACTTCCGGGCCCCGGTCGGTGACGACGCACATGCTTTCGATTCGGAGCCCTCCCCGCCCTGGCACGTCGATGTGACCCTCCACCGCGATCACCATGCCTGCGGTGATCTCTTGAGGATGGTTGAGAGACCACTGACGATTCACAGCGGGATACTCGTACTGATGCAGTCCGATCCCATGTCCGATTTCGATCGTGAGCAGATCGACTTCGTCGTCGAAGCCAAGGTCCTTGGCCTTCGGGAAGTGTCTGGCGGCGACATCTGTCGATCCCCCTGGTCGCAAATCCCCGATCGTCGCGAAGATTCGTCCCTGAAGGTCGCTCATTCGGGACTGTTCGTCGGCGGTGGGTTCCCGCCCGACGACGAACGTGCGATAGACGCACGACTTGTAGCCCATGTAGCTCGTGCCGCACAGGTTGCCAAACGCGAGGTCCCCGGGATTGAGGAACTGATTGGTGCCCTTCAGCCCACGATCCACCGTGAGAATCCCCGCCCGTAGACCAGCCACGGCTTGATCGGCTCCGCCGGTGCTACCCGCCGATCGGCCTATCGCGCTGACTTCAGCGTCAGACATGCCTACCCGGGTGGCACTCGCCATGGCAGCCCACATTCGATCCGTGATGGCTCCCGCCATGCGCAGACAATCGATCTCAATGGGTGTCTTGACCGCCATCGCGGCCATCAGTGCGGGTTCGCCGGGGATCAGGCCCACTCCGGCCGCGGTCAGAGCCTCACGGGCATACCGATCGAATCCGACGATGCCCAAGCGTTCCGAGTCGATGCCCAGACGCGTGCGCTCGGTGTTGATCTCCGCCGCGAAGAGTCGGGCCTCTTCCTTGCAGGCCCCATCACCGGGGATGCCACGCAGCCACGACCGCGCCGTCCGAATCTCTGAGACCCACGGCGCCTCCACTCGCAACGTACGGTCGTATCCCGCATGCGCGAAAACCACTGGTTCGCCCTCGGCCGGGAACAGGACGTACCACAGACTCGGACAGAACTCTGGTCCGGTCAGTCCCGTGAGGTAGCGCAGGTACGCCGCACCACTCACCAGCACCGCAGAGACCTCATGCTCGCGCATGACCGTGCGGGCACGAGAGGCCCGCTGCCGGCGCAATTCAGCGGGGTCGATACGCGCCTGCCAATCGACCACACCGGGCCCGTAGCTGAGACGCTCAGTAAAGGGCACGCCGCCAGGCGCGGTGACATCATGACTAGGCATTGGTTTCCTTCGCGTGGTGACCGTTCGCGGTCCGGGAGGTGTCCCGTCCCGATGGGGTGTCAAGGGCATCTGACTGCGCTCGATTCTCGAGTCGGCCACACATAGCGGTACGCACTACACGGTTCGTGTCAGCTGCGCCCACGGAGGCGAACGAAGCGAGGTGAGCCGAACATATAATGGACTGACCATTTGGGTCAATCGTGTAGATCTACGTGTTGTCCGAGCTCGACAGGTGATCGCGGAGTGTGCGCGTCCTGACCGCCGGCAACGCGATGGCGAGGCCTATGACGGCCAATCCTGCCGATATCGGTAGGGCGGTCACGATGCCCGCCACGACCAGCGGGGCGGCAAAGGACGACGCGGCCCGGAACATCCCTACCGAAGCGATGGCCTCCCCGCGCTCCTGGGGGTGCACCGCGTCACTGGCGATCGCGGGCCCCATGGTCTGCAGACAGCCAGCCCCGAGGCCGGAGATGATCAATGCTGCCGCCACCGCGAGCGTCCACTCAGCCACCAGGGCGACGACCGCGATCGACAGCCCGGTCGCCAGGACCCCTAGGCCGAACGCGGCCGCCAGACCGCGCCAGCGAAGCCGTCCGGCTACCAGAGCACCGACAAGGGATGCGGCATGTGCGCTGGACACCAGGAAGCCGACAGTCGACGAGGAACGCCCTGCCTGCGCCAAGGCAACGGGTACGTACGAGGACAGGAGTGCTCGCCACGCTCCCGCTGTGACCGCCGCCCAGCAGCCTTCCTGGACACCCGGGCGCCGCCACAACCAACCGGGGGGACTGTTCTCGAGTCGCTCGAAGGTGGGGAGTCTGTCGAGTAGGCACGCAGGGACGACGGCTGCGAGCGTGACCGCAGCTCCTGCCGTCAAGGCGTGATTCAGGGACCGTTCGGCGAGGAGACCGGCAGCGATCGGGCCCAGCAGCATCCCGATGCTCGACAGGAAGTTGACGTGAGCCAAGGCCCTGACGGACGGGCCCTTCCCCCGGACGACGTGCACCTGGCTACCGGTCCAGAAGAACGCCCGCGCGACGCCCTGCAGCAACTGTGCCACGGCGAAACCGATGAGCGTCGGGGAGAGGGAGACAACGACCAACGAGGCCGCCAGGACCACGGCGGCTGACATGACCAGCAGCCAGTCGGAGCACGCCCGCAGGATCGGGACGAGGAGCAGGCGGGCACCCATCTGCGTGATGGCGGACGCGGCCGTGAGCAGGCCGACGGACGCGTTGCTGAAGCCGGCCGCCAGCATCGCGAGGGGCATGGCCACGGAGGCGACCCCCAGCCCGAAGGAGAAGAGCATCGCCCCGCTGGCGGCGGAGACGGTGTCACGGTGAAGGTCGGGCATCCTCTGACCTTCCACGCTCGCAACTCCCCTCCCCTCGGGCTCACGCACATCGTGGCCCACGTCGACGCCGGCCTCATGATTGTTATACCAATAGTCCTTCAGGTGTGGAATCTTCTTCGGTTCGTCGGACAGGGCGGCAACCTCCCTGGACCACGCAGGTCGCCTATCCACCCGCCCCCGGATCCAGCCGCCACCGTTCATCGGGTGTGCGGGTTCGCCGTCCACCGTGACGGCGACAGGTTAGACCATTGGACTGATAGATTGACCGCGAAGAGGCTTCACTCAACCCACCGGGGGGGACTGTATGACCAGCTCTAGCGACGAGCGCTCAACGACCAAGAGCGACATGTTCAGCCGCGTCAGCACGTCCCGGGTCTCCCAGGTGATCGTGGACCAGGTCAAGCTCCTGCTTCGAGACGGGTCTCTGCAGCCGGGCGATCGACTTCCCAGCGAGCGCGACCTGTGCGAGCAGTTCGGCGTCAGCCGTGTGACGATCCGTGAGGCACTGCGCGTGCTCGAATCCAGCGGCCTGGTGTCGATCAAGGTCGGTGCCCGAGGCGGCGCTTTCGTGACGACCCCCACCACCGAACGCCTCGGCGAGGGTCTGGCCGATCTGCTGAGCCTGTCCCACCTCACCGCCTCGGATGTGACGGAGGCTCGAAAGGTCGTGGAGTCGGGTGCCCTGCCCCTCATCGTCGATCGCGCCACCGACGACGATATCGCCGACCTGCTACAACTGATCGACGATGGCCAGAAGGCACTCACCAAGGGCGAGTACGACGTAGCCATGTCTGCTGCCTTTCACGTGCGCCTTGCCGAGTGCGCGCACAATCCCGCGCTCACGGCGTTGATCCACAGCTTCCACGGCCCCATGCTCATGTCCCTTCGCGAGGCGAAGGTGAGCGCGCCTCTGATGGGTCCGCAGGGAAACGAGGAGCACAGGGCAATCGTCATTGCGATCCAGTCGCGGGACGTGGCTGAGGCAGGTCGCATCATGAACGCGCACCTGAGCCGGACCGCGTCGCGAGTCGCCAGCCTCTGATCCGCCGACCCCACGCGCAGGCCTCCCCGGACCGAGGGATCCGCCGACCGCGAGGCTTCTGTCCGTACCCCACCTCCGATATGGTTTAATGGTATAACCATTAGGAGACAGGTTGCATACAGACACGCTCATCATCGGTGCCAGTCAAGCGGGCCTGCAGTTGGCCACGAGCCTGCGTCAACTCGGGGACGTCGGAAGCATCACGTTGCTCGGGGGAGAGACGCATCCCCCCTACCAGCGCCCCCCTCTGTCAAAGGCCTATCTCAAGGGAGACCTCGCCGAGGATCGCCTGCTGTTGCGTGGTCCCGAGTTCTTCGAACAACACCGGATCGAGCTCCGGTGCGGTGAATGGATCGAGGACCTGGAGCTGAGCGATCCACGCCTCGGGGCTGGCACGGCGACTACTCGTGGTGGCGATTCACTGCACTTCGGGCGCCTCGCCCTCACCGTCGGCGGGAGGCCTCGCCGCCTCCGAGTGCCGGGCGACGACCTTCGCGGCATCCACTATCTGCGAGACGTGGCGGACGCCGCTGCTCTCCGAGTCGAGCTCGCGGAAGCCTCACATGTCGTCGTCGTGGGTGGCGGCTTCGTGGGGCTGGAGGGCGCTGCGGTCGCCAGGGCGGCCGGCAAGGATGTGACCGTCGTCGAAGCATCTGATCGCCTCCTGTCACGAGCCGTCGACCGCATCGTCTCCGACTTCTACGCCGACGCCCACCGCCGCAGGGGGACCACCGTGCTGGTGCAGACCTCGGTCGTGGGGTTCACGGGCACGGACGGACGGGTCACCGGGGTAGGCATCTCGACAGGAGACACCCTCCCCGCCGACGTGGTCATCGTCGGCATCGGCCTCCTCCCCAGAACCGGACTGGCCGAGTCCATCGGCTTGCACTGTGAGGGCGGAGTACTCGTGGACGAAGCTGCGCGCACCAGCGTCCCCAGCGTCGTCGCTGCTGGAGACTGCACCGTCTCGACGCACCCCTCGCTCGGGCACATCCGCCTTGAGTCAGTCGACAACGCCATCGTCCAGGCGCGGGTGGCGGCAGCAACGATGCTCGGTGTCGAGGCTCCCCCTCCCGCGGTCCCCTGGTTCTGGTCCGATCAGGGGGATGTGAAGCTTCAGATCGCCGGCGTCAACAAGGGGTACGACCGTGTGGTCCTGAGAGGCGATCCTGACGCGGAGAAGTTCTCCCTCCTGTACTACCGCGGACAGGCCCTGGTTTCCATCGACGCCATCAACTCCCCGTTGGACTACATGGCCGTGCGGCGGATCCTGGATGCCGGCAAGAACGTGCCCGTCGAGGTCGCTGGCGATGGCACCGTGGCTCTTCGGGACTTCTTGCGCGACTGAGACGGCGCGTCGGAAGACAGGGCGGGCAACCCCTCGTCCGCGCGGACCACTGCGGACGGGAGTGACATCCTTGCCTCGCGGAGGCTTCCGCCGCCTTCGCCCTCGCTGGCGTGCCCGTGGGACACGAGAACCTCCGGGTCGGAGTGGGCCTTGGACAAAGCCACATCCCGTCCGGAGGTTCTCGCTCGTTCAACCAGGCCCGCCGCTACGGACGTCCTGACCGGACACCTAGGACCAGGTGGAGACCGAGGTCCGGCGGATCGGCGGCGCGGTCCCGGCTCCGTTCACCGGACGAACTCGCCCGCCAGGTCACGACGGATCCAGTCCACCGAGTCCTCGGCATAGTCCTTCCAGTAGTCGCCCTTGTAGTTGATGCCAGGGACGGCAGGGATCCAGTCGTACTCGAGAAGATCGGTGGCGCCGATCGTCTCCGCGAGACGCACCACGTCCGGGTCCTTCGTGATCGGCATGAAGCCCTTGTCGATGAGGTTGATCCACTCGCCGGTGCCACGCTGCTTGATCGAGAACGTCGGGAAGATGCAGTGCACGTGCGGGAAGTGCATCGTGGGCAGGTTGTTCTCCCGGGCGTAGGCCAGGAAGGTCTCATCCCAGTGCTCGGCGCCGAAGCCGAAGTGGATGACGCCGGCGCGCATCCGCTCGGGGAGGTTGGTGGTGGGGTCGGTGCTCCGCCACATCTTCTCGATGCCTCGGTGTCCCTTGGGCACCGTGCCGATGGAGCAGTCGTTGAAGTAGGCCCAGCCCTTGTAGGGGAAGCCCGGGTACTCGACGTCCTTGTAGCGGTCGACGATCTCGCGCCACACCTCTCCATAGCGACCTCCGCCGCGGATCTCCTTGATCATGCCTCCCTCGACCTCCACCTCGATGTGAGGGAAGAAGCCGGTGTGATTGCTCGTGCCGGCAATCACGCCGTTGACGGTGGGGAAGAAGATCCGGGCCTGCTCGAGGAACTCCTTGACGTCGTAGCCGAACCTGACCGCCTGGATGGTCGAGCCGAGGATGTGACCGCTCAGGTAGGCGCCCTTGGGCCACAACCGCGCCTGCTCCTCGGTGACCTTCCAGCTGATGTCCGTGCCCTGCGGGTCGGTGATCCGCACCTCCTCGGCAGTGGAGAACTGCTCGAGGACCTTCAGGTCGAGCAACCGGAAGAGCTCGTCGGGATAGGCGGTGCACTTGGAGATGAAGGTCTCGTAGTCGTTGAAGAGCCAGTTGCCCTTGATGTTTCCGCCCGTCGCGCGGGCCCAGTGCGGGCGACCAGAATCACCGGCATGGATGCGGCTGTATGCGGGGCGGTCCTTGAGGTAGCGCTTCAGCGCGGCAGCCTCGACGGAGTACTCCACACCTGTCTCGGTCATCTCACGGTGCCGGTCGACGGCCTCGCGCCAACCGTCGGCTGCGCTGTAGTACTCGGTGCTCATGCCGAGGTCTCGGCGCGTCACGTGGTCGACGGACTTGGCGCCGGCCTCGAGCATGGCTCGCTTGACGGCCTCGAACACGTACGGGTCCTGGTCGGAGTGGGTCATGATCAGGATCGAGTCGTTCTTCTCGATCCCACCCAGCGCCGAACGTCCGTAGCGTCGTCCGACATGGTGACGCGCGATCGGCATGAGCTCGTCGATGTCGGTCACGCGAGGCTGGTTGAGGTAGTCCGGGTAGCGGGGCGCCGGATAATCGAAGTCGCCGAACTCGGGCATGGATTTCCTTTCGGGATGGGTGAGACGTCAGATCCGTGCGAGGTTGAGCGCGGAGCTGCGTGTGCGTAGGTAGCGGTTCATGACCGCCGGGACGAGGTCTCCCGGATGTGGGACCGACACGGCGCGGTCACCCAGGACGTCGAGGCGTCCGAGATCGAGGTCTCCGGTGAGGAACAGCACCGAGCGAACGCCCATCGATTCGGCCTCGTCGAAGGCTCGGACGGTGTCCTGCAGCGCGTACAGGTCCTTGCCGTCGCCGTAGTCGTCGCCGTAGTCCTCGTCGTACGGCAGTCCGTCACTGATGACCATGAGCATCTTCGAGCGCGCCTCCGTGCGCCGCAGCTGGGCCGTCATGTGGCGTACGGCGGCTCCCATGCGCGTGGCGTCGAGAGGACGCAGCGACTCGATCCGGCGCGACACGGCCGTGCCGACGCCCTCGTGGACCGACTTGACCCGCTGCATCCGCACGGAGTGCCTCCCACTGGAGGAGAAGGCATAGACCATGGACTGGTCCGAGACGCGTTCCATGATCTCGGCCAACACCATGGCTGTCTCGCGCTCATGGTCGAGGACGGTGCGATAGGGGGTTCCATACAGGTGCTGGGCGGTCTCGTCGATCGTGAATCCGCCCTCGGACCGGGTGTCGACGTGGTCGGCCGTCGACATGCTCACATCGATCAGAACCCCACAGACCACGTCTCGTCCGAGCGGTGTCTTGCGTGTGTAGACGTTGCCGTTGAAGCCGCTTCCGGCGCGCAGTCCGACCAAGGTGTCCACTGCTGCGGACAGGTCGATCTCGTCTCCGTCGGCCAGTGCGCGCTGAAGCGACATGCCTTCCGTCGGGAGCCGGCTCCATTCGCGTTGCAGCGCCGTCACAGTGCTGCGGTGAGCAGCCAGGACTGCGCGCCCGTAGGGGGACGGGCCGCCTGCGGCAGCGAGCGGCTCCTCGACGACGCGGCACCACGAGGGTCGGTAGGTGGAGCGGACCGAGTCCCACTCCGGATAGAAGAACACGTTGGAGCTGCCGATGGACACGGGTGCCAGCCACGGCACGTCCCAACGATGTACGGCACCGTGCTCGTGCGGGATCGGTTCGGGCGGACCGCCTCGTTCCTCGTGGTCCCCATCGTCGTGCCCGTGCCCGTGCCCGTGGTCGTGGTCGTGGTGCGCGTGGCCCTCAAGCCCCTCGCGCCATGCGAACATCGCCGGATTCTCGAGGCGGCCCGTGTCGCGGTGTCCCAGGTAACGGCTGCCCAGGACGCCTCGGTAGAGCACGAGCGGCACGTCCAGTGCGTACCTGTCCTCCTCTTCGAGCTTGCTGCGCTGAGCGCCGCCGAGACCGGCGAGCATCGCTTCCGCGTCGGCAGCCGCGGCGGGCCGCGGGGCTGGTTGCGCGGGGTGCAGAGTGAAGGCCACAGGATCCTGGGTGGTCATCGGCGGGGTGTCGCTGAGCCAGCGGTAGAGGCACACCGCAGCCAGCACGCTCTCGGCAACGGTGACCTCCGAGGTCATCCAGTCGACGAGGTCCTCGCAGCGCGGAAGTGCCTGCGCCACGCTGGGGGCGAGGAGCACGTCGACCGGCTCATGTGCCAGCGACTTGGCGGCCAGGATCGTGAGCAACTGGTTGCGCGGCCCGCGGTCGGACACGCGCTCGATCCCCAGCCGGTCGAGGGCATGACGCTGAGCTCGGGCGTGGTGCTCGCGAAGGCCGGGATGCCGGCGCCGCAGCACGCCATCTAACCGGGTGCCTTCGAGGACGCCCAGGGCAGCCTCGCCTGTGGCGGGGTGGAGGCAACGGGATACGAAGTCGTTGACGAGATCCTTCCCGCTCAGGCCGTTGCCGACCTCGCCCAGTGTGCCGATGCCGGGGGCGTAGGTGAATGCCCGGTGTGCCAGAGCCACCAGGTACCAGCCCCAGTTGTCGTGTCCGTTGTCGAAGAAGTCGACGACACCGGGCAGCCTCACCGTGTCGTCGGTGTCCGGCGGGATCGGCGTTTCGCCGGACACGTCGTCCAGGAGGTGGAAGCCAACCGTCCTACCCGCGATGGCTTCGTAGAACAGTGAGGCGACCCGCGACTGCCGCTCGAAATCGACCGGGCCTTCGGGGAGATCCCTACGGGTCCTCGTGATCACCGCTCTGCCGCTCGGAACTGGGCCTCTACCAGTTCGGTGAGCGTGGTTACCGTGTCCGGGTCGTTGGTCAGGACGCTGGTGATGGCCACATCGCATGCTCGGGCTGGCGGCAGGCCCGCAAGGATGAGCTCAGCGGCATGCACCAGCAGTCGAGTGCCCGGGCCCTCGATGGCGGTGGAGTCCTGCAGGTTCCGGATGTTGTTGGCGAGGGTGACCAGCTGTCGTGCGGTGTGCGCGTCCGCCTCGGTCTCTCCACGTACGATCTCCACCTCCACGTCTGCATGCGGGTAGCCGAACTCGATCGCGACGAAGCGCTGAAGCGTGCTCGGCTTGAGCTCCTTGAGGGAGGACTGGTATCCGGGGTTGTAGGACAGGACGAGCAGGAAGTCGTCGTGCGCTCTCACCTCGGTTGCGAGCTTGTCGATAGGCAGGGTGCGACGGTGGTCGGTCAGGGGGTGGATCACCACCGTGGTGTCCTTGCGGGCCTCGACGATCTCGTCGAGGTAGCACAGCCCACCGGAGCGGACTGCGTGGGTGAGCGGTCCATCCACCCACACCGTCTCGTCGGCGTTGAGCAGGTGCCGGCCGACCAGGTCGCTCACCGTGAGGTCTTCGTGGCATGCGACGGTGGTCAGACTCAGGCCGGTGCTGCCGTCCACGCCGACCAGTCGCGCGGCCATGTGCTCCAAGAAGCGCGTCTTGCCGCATCCGGTCGGGCCCTTGAGGAGGATCGGGAGGCGTCTGTGGAAGGCAGCTTCGAAGACGGCCACCTCGTCGGCCTGGGCGACGTAGAAGGGGACGGCGGACGCGGTGGTCACTACACCGTCCGTCACGGTTGTCATGACTGCGGATCAACTCCTGGTGGGCGCTGGGACAGGTTCGTGTGGGTAGGGCCGGAGCGGCACGGCGATCGACGTCGGTCCCCTTCGGGCCGCCCGGACATCGCGGGTATCAGCCGGGCGGACGAGGCGGGCGGGGCATGGATGTGAGACTGCTGTTGAATGCCTCGAGCACCAGAGCCACTCCCATTCGTTCGGCGTTCGCGGAGACCGGGCGCCAGGCCGGACGAGTCACGATCGTCCGTGACGCCCGTCACGCCGCAGGCCTATCGGCTCACATTATCGGTATAAAGGTCAAACCATTCTTCGAGTCGTTATTCAATCGAGATCTTCCCGGGTGATCCCGCCCGCGAGCGGATGTACGTCGATGCCGTCGCACGCTGACGCGCGCCTACGGGCGGGGGAAACGGTCAGCGAGCCGCGGGTAGACCCGGAGCGCGTTCTCGCACAAGACGGCCTCCCGGTCACGGGCGGGAAGCCACGCGCCTCGTAGATAGGCCAACGTGTCGTCCCACTCCACTCCGGTGTCGGGATCGGCGCCGCGAACGGCACCCAACATCTCCGACGCGAAGAGGATGTTCGTCGAGGGCACGACGTCGAGCAACAGGTCGATGCCGGCCTGGTGGTACACGCAGGTGTCGAAGTAGACGTGGGAGAGCAGGTCCGAGGGATCGGGCCAGCCGTAGCGCATCGCCAGTCCGCGGTAGCGGCCCCAGTGGTAGGGCACCGCTCCGCCGCCGTGGGGGATGACGAAGCGCAGCCGGGGGAAGCGCTCGAACAGGTCGGACTGGAGGAGCTGCATGAAGACGCTGGTGTCCGCGTTCAGGTAGTGGGCGCCGAGGGTGTGGAAGTTGGGGTTGCACGCGGTGGAGACATGCACCATGGCGGGGACGTCGAGCTCCTCGAGGAGCTCGTAGATGTCGAACCAGGCCGGGTCGGTGAGTGGCTGACCCGCCCAGGTGCCCGACGGGTCGGGATTGAGGTTGACGCCGACGAACCCCAGGTCCTCGACGGTGCGGCGGATCTCGGCCAGGACGCCGGCGACATTTCCCGCTGGGGTCTGCGGAAGCTGAGCGACGGGAGCGAAGTTCTTCGGGTACAGCTCACTCACTCTGTGCACGAGAGAGTTGGACACGGCCGCCCAGGCGTTGGCGATCTCCGGGTCGGGGACGTGGTGCTCCATCCCGGACGCCTTGGGCGACAACAGCATGACGTCCCCGCCGCGCTCCTGCATCACCCGCAACTGATTGTTCGCGACGCTCTCCCGCAACTCGTCGTCCGAGATCGGCGCGAGCCCAGACCTCTCACCGCGCAGCTGCGCGGCACGGAACTCGTCGAGCGCCTTCGGCGCGGTCGTGAAATGACCGTGGATGTCGATGATCAACGCCGGCGCTCCTTCAGGTACGACTCGTGGTCGACGTATCGCACGCCGGCCGCTTCGATCATGGGTCGCATGTTGTTGACGTCCAGGGAGATCTCCCCGGCCGCATACCGCTCGCGGGAGGCTGCCTCCTTCTTCGATCTCGCCTCCGCGGCTTGCAGGACGTGAGCAGCATCGAGTCGCGGCACCACCACGACGCCGTCCTCGTCGGCAACGATCACGTCTCCCGGCGCGACGATCTGGCCGGCGATCGCCATGGGGACGTTGACGTCGCCGAGCGTCCCCTTGACGGTGCCTTCGGCCGAGACGCACTTCGACCACACCGGAAAGCCCATCGCCTCGAGGTCCGCGACGTCGCGCACCCCTGCGTCGATGACCAGTCCGAGCACGCCGCGCGCCTGCAGGGACGTCGCGAGCAAGTCTCCGAAGTAGCCCATGTCGCACGGTGCCGTCGGGGACACGACCAGTACGTCACCTTCGCGGCACTGCTCGACAGCCACGGCGATCGTGGTGTTGTCTCCGGGAGCGACGGTCACTGTCACGGCGGGACCGCCGATGCGGGCGCCGGGCCACACGGGGTTGAGGTGAGATCCCAGGAGCCCCGTCCGGCCTTGCGCCTCGTGGACCGTCGCGACGCCGTGGGCGGCGAGCTGTGCCGCGACGCCGATGTCTGCTCGCGGCGGATTGGTGACGACCAGGCCGCTCATCGCGTGACCGCCCCTCCGGGCTGGCCGATGAGCTCGGGCATCATCGAGACATGGATCGCGTCCTCATCGGTCTCACCGGCGAGGACTCGGATGGCGTGATCGACCTGGTCGATGCCGTACCTGTGGGTAGCAAGCTTCTCGAGGGGGAAGCGACCGGACGCCAGCTGCGCCACGGCGAGTTCGCAGGCGTTGAAGGAGTGCCCGCGCGCCGACTTGATGGTGATGGCCTTCTCGGTGACGGCCTTGACAGGGAAGTCCGGGAACGCGGCGAGCTCACCCTGGATCAGCAGCGTTCCTTCGCGCCGCTTGAGCACGGAGACTCCCAGCAGCACGGGGGCCGTGCCGGCGCGTGAGGTGCAATCGAGGACGTAGTCGACGCCGCGTCCGTGGGTGAGGTCCATGACCTTCTCGCGGGGATCCTCCTTCAGAACGTCGATGACGGCATCGGCGCCGAGCTCCAGGGCGAGGTCGAATCGCTTCCTGTCCCGCGTGGTGCCGGAGACGATGATCTGAGCCGCTCCGGCCTGCTTGGCAGCCACGAGCTGGGACAACCCCTGTTGCCCCGGTCCCTGGATCAGGACGGTGTCGTTGTAGCCGACGCCGGCCGTGAGGAGTGCCCATTCGATGCCGTTGGACAAGGGCATCACCAGACCAGCCTGCTCGGGGGTGATGCCGTCGGGGATCCTGTGCAGCACCGCGTTCCAGGGCAGGAACATGTATTCGGAGAAGCCGCCCCACAGGGTTCCGGGGTTGTCGGCGGACGTGTAGCCGAACCGACGGGCATCCGGGTTGGTGCGCCAGTCGGTGGCCTCGCAGTGCCGGTACTCGCCGATGCGACACCACTCGCAGTTGAAGCACGCGACGTAGTGCTCGACGAAGACGCGGTCTCCCTCCCGCAGCCCGTGCCGTGCCGTGAACTTCTTCCCCGCCTCGGCGATGACACCGACATTCTCGTGGCCCATGATGACCGGGCCGCGCGTCGCCGGGGTCGTCGGCGGGTTGCTGTAGAGCTTCACGTCCGTCCCGCAGATGCCTGCCACTTCGATCTTGAGCAGCGCGGACTCGGCGTCGATGCGCGGCAGGTCCAGCTCGCGCAGCTCGGTGGTTTCCGGCGCGGTCCGGACGGCCGCGCGCACCTTCTCAGTCATCCCTGCTCCTGCATCCAGGTTGGCTCAATGGTCTGACCAAAGGTACCATCTATATCCGCCGTCGACCGTCGGCGGCGACCTGTGGAACAGGAGCGACATGCGTGACCTCTCGACTCTGACCCGGCGCCAAGGCGCTACCAGCCCCCTGATCGACGGCAGCGTGCGTCCCGCGGGTTACCAGCTCCGCGTGGCGGAGGAACCCGTCCTGGTCAAAGGATTTCGCAGGATGGTCCGCGGGCTGGAGTACGACGTCGCGGAGATGGCGCTCACCACCTACCTGACCGCCAAGGAACATGGCGTGGCCTTCACGGCCCTGCCCATCTTCTTGGTGCGGGGCTTTCACCACGGCGCTACCCAGGTGCTGCGCGAGGGACGCATCCACGAGCCGGCTGATCTCAGCGGCGGACGCGTGGGTGTCAACCGGGGATACACCGTGACCACGGGCGTGTGGGGGCGAGCGGCTCTCGCCGACGCCGGCCTCGACCTGGACTCCGTGACGTGGGTGCTGTCCGGCGACGAGCACGTCGCCGCCTACGCCCCACCGTCGAATGTCGTTCCGGCGGGCGGTGAGCGCTCGCTGGAGGAGATGCTGATGGCAGGCGAGCTCGACGCGGTCGTCGGTGCCGGCATCGACCATCCCGATGTCGTGCCGCTCATCGCCGATCCGGAAGCCGCCGGGATGCAGATGCTGCGCGATCGGGGCATCTTCCCGATCAATCACGTCGTGGTGCTGCGCGATCAGCTTCTTCGTGAGGACCCGGACGTTGCCGTCGCCGTCTACGAGGCGTTCGCCGAGGCGAAGCGCCGCTACGTGGCGGACCTGGCCGCCGGCCTGGAAGAGACCGAGCAGGATCGCCTGCTCCGACGCGTCATGGACGTCACCGGAGCCGATCCCCTGCCCTACGGCCTGGCGCCGAACCGGGACGTGATCGAGGAGCTTCTCGACCAGGCCGCACGCCAGCACATCCTCGCCGCCCCGGTGACGCTGGGTCGGGTGTTCGTGCCCGTGTCCTGAGGGCCGGGCGACCCGACGCCCTCCACCGGCCGCGGCACGCATGCGGACGGTGCACTAGTGCTTCGCGAGGAACTGCATGACCCTGGCGGTCGAGGCTGCGGGAGTCTGCTCGACGACCGGGACGTCCCAGAACTCGTTGAGCGGGAGACACTCCTGCAGGTAGCGGGCCGCCGAGGGCGTGTGGGAGGAGTCATCACCCGGGACGATGAGTGCGGGCACGTCCAACAGCTGCAGGTCCTCGGGCTCGGGCCCCGGGACCGTGTCACGGTCGAAGAGCAGTCGGGCGGTCCCGCTCACCAAGGTCGAGTAGCGAGACAGCTCGAAGGCGACGTAGTGAGCGGCGAAGGCATCGTCGTTGCGAAGGGCAGCCGCCCAGGGACCGACCCGGGGGTCGTTGCTGAAGCCACTGCCACTCGTCCGGGCCAGGTCGACGACGGCGGCGAGGCCGTGCTCCAACGCGAATCCGAGGTGCTGAGCGAAGCGTTCGAGCTGCTTGGCGCGATACGGCACGCCCCCGGCGGGCGAGAAGAGCACCATCGACCGCACGCGAGCGGGATTCTTGACGGCGAGCAACGCGACGGTCGAGCAGCCCACACAGCCACCCATGGCGTGTGTCGACTCGATCTCGAGGTGGTCCAGGAGTCGAACCGCCTGGTCGACGTAGTGCTGCCAGGACAGCCGATCCAACCGTCCGCCGGAGTGACCGGACTCGCGGCGGTCGAACACGATGCACGTGTAGGACGCGGACAGCGCGTCGACGAAGCCGAGTTGGCGGTAGCGACCGAAAGAGGTCCAGTTCTCCAGGCTGGAGTCGAAGCCGCCGGGGCTGAACATGAGCACAGGCGGACCGTCGCCCACGGTCTCGTACCGGGTCGAGATGCCGTCGAGGTCTACGATGGGCATGGAATTCGCCTCCTGCTAGCTGTTGATTCCGCCGCGAATCTGACGTCCGGACCGGATGTCGGCGACGCACTCGGCGATGGCCTCGAACGCGATCCGCCCGACGTTCGCGTACGTGTCGGGCTCCTCGTCGATCCACGCGGAGTTGTAGCCGATCGCGGCGCTCGACATGCGGATCCGCCCATCCAGCCACGGCCCACCGCCGAAGCCACCCAGCACGGGGATGGCGACGGCGTCGACCACCGCGGGGCCGACCACGGGGCCGGAGTTGGTGAAGTTCAGGGCAACGGCGCCGGCCGATTCCAGCCGCTTCGCCTCGGAGACGAGCTCATCGAGCATGTCGTCGGGAACCTGCGCGGTTTCGGCGGCCGAATACGCGATGCCGTACTTCAGAGCCGTCTGGGGGGTGATGCCGAACTGGGCGAAGACGGGAACCCCGGCTCGGGTGACCGCCTCGACCACCTCAGGGAACTGTCCTGCCCCGTCGAGCTTGACCAGGTCGACTCCGACCTCCTTCGCCAGGCGTACGGCGGCTGCGACGCCGTCTCCGGTCTGCACGGGGCCGAAGGGGAAGTCACAGCTGACCATGGCCGAGGAGACACCTCGCCGCACCGCCTTGGCGACGACGAGGATCTCCTCGAACGTGACCTCCAAGGGGTGCGCATGTCCCCACAGGTTGACACCGACGGAGTCCCCGACCGAGATGATGTCTGCGCCGGCACGATCGGCGATCCGGGCCATCTGCGTGTCCCAGGCGACGATGCAGACACTCTTCTCTCCGGCCTCCTTCATGGCTTGCAGCCGTGGGAGCGTCATCCGGCTCATGCGCGAGTGGCCTTAAGCAACTCCACCAGGTCGTCGGCGTCGGCGGGTAGCAGCAGGACGCGTGCGTGGGAGCGGAGGTTGAACAAGGCCGCGCTCGTGAGGGCTTCGGGCGTCACGACGAGCGCGGCCGTCATGATGCCGCGCTCCTTGCAGGTGGCGCCGATGGTCGTGACGGCCTTGGCGTTCTCGCCTGTCACCGAGACGAGGATGACCGTGTTGCTGTCCTCCAGCTCGTCGGCGAGCAGCACGGGCTGACCCTCCATCGAGAGGAGCTCGTGTCCGGGGTCCGTCGCGGTGTAGAACCTCGCCTGTCCCCAGGACTGGGCGGCAGCGTCACGCACGATCTGCTCGGCGCTGTCATCCAGTGCGACCACCCTGGTGTTGCGGGCCGCTGCCAGCGTGTAGTCGATGCGGTACGCCGCCTCCTTCGAGGAGGCAGCCTGCGCGCAGGCGCTCGGACCTGCGGGTATCGAGAGTCGCTCAGCCATGCGGATCCACCTCAGACCGTGGTCTGGGGGACGCCGGGGCGGGCGATCATCGCGTCGCCGATGCCCTCGACGAAGGACTGGTCCGCAGGCAGGACGATCGCCACCGACCGCACCCTCTGGTCCTTGGCGCGGTTTCCGACGGGCTCGACGCCCTCTTGGAGAGCCATGGCTGCCTTGCGCAGTTTCTGACGCGCCTTGATGATGCCTGCGTCCGTGGCGACCAGGCGCTCCTTGGTCCGGTCGACGACCGGCCCCATCGACTCCTGCAGAGACGAGTCCTGGAGAGCGATGCCCTTGATCCCTGAATAGGTGACACCGCGACGCTGGGCGTCTCGATCCATGAGGTAGTCGTTGTCCTTGTTGGCGAGTGGACGGTATGCGTCGTCGTTCTCGCTGTGCACGCCCATGCCGGCCCGCATGGCCGTGACCTCCTGCTCAGTGAGCTGGCGCGTGGGGTGGTAGTCGAAGCTGTAGGCCCAGCAGTTCTCGTCGTCGATCGGGACCCAGAAGTGACCGTGCACGGGGTGGTCGCCTCGTGGAGGCACCATCGTGAAGTTGGGTAGCACCCACGGCGTGACGCGCCAGTAGTAGTGGCCCTGCTCGGCGTTGCGCCGGGCGGCGACCAGCAGCCCGCCTTCGTAGTCGACGACTTCGAACGACGGCATGAGGTCGCCCCTGTTGTACTGGTTGCCCTTCGCTCCCTTGAAGAGCGGGTCGCTCTCGAGGTTGCCCGAGTGCAGGAAGGAGACATGGCTCGAGTCGATGCCGCCCTCGAGCGCCTGGAGCCAGTTGCACTCCTGCAGCCGCTTGGAGGTGAACGCCTGACCTTCGGGGACGGTGTAGGGCTCCCATTCCGGCAACGGCGGTTGCCTTTCGGGATCTCCCAGGTAGGCGAAGAGCAGGTCGCCCAGCTTCACGATCGGATAGGACTTGAGTTTGACGTTCGCGCAGAAGCTGCTCGTCTCGGGCTCGCTGGGCACCTCGATGGCCTGACCCGTGACGTCGTACTTCCAGCCGTGGTAGGGGCACCGCAGGCCACCCTGCTCGTTCCGTGCGAACCACAGCGACACTCCGCGGTGCGCGCAGAACTCATCCATGAGGCCGTATCGGCCATCAGAGTCGCGGAAGGCGATGAGCCGCTCCGAGAGGATCTTCACGCGCACCGGCGGGCAATCGTCGGATGGCAGTTCTTCGGCCAGGAGCACGGGCTGCCAGTAGCGTCTGAACAGATCGCCCATCGGGGTGCCGGGGCCGGTCTGGCTGAGTAGATCGTTGATATCAGGACGCAGCATCGTGGTTCCTCTTCGGATCGATCGTGGTGGTGTCAGGGCTGGGTGGGCGGCACGTCGACGACCAAGCCGTTCAGGGTGTGGTCGATCTCGATCTGGCAGCCGAGCCGACTGCCTTCTCGGCGCTCGGTGACCCCGAGCTCCAAGAGGTCCTCCTCGAGGTCTCCCGGCACGCCGACCGCATCGCGGAACTCGTCGCGGACCCACACATGACAGGTCGCGCAGGAGCTGTTGCCGCCGCACTCTCCGAGGATCCCCGGGACACCCGTTCGGAGCGCGGCACTCATGACCGTCTCGCCGCTGTCCGCTTCGATTGCTCGTTCGGCCCCCGCGGTGTCCACATATACGACCTTCGGCACCTATCCTCCTGACCGCGTGACTAATGGCCTAACCATTATCCCGCTGATTGCCGCGTGGTCAAGTTGTCTCGAATCGAGCATCGTCCGACGGGGCACGGCGGCGTCGCACGTCGCCACAGGTGCGATCTCGTCGTACTCGTCCTGGTCGCCGCCCGGCTGTCGGGCACCTACGCGAAGCCGGGACGGCCTCGGCTCGTCCCGTGCGTTGGGTGATGCCGAGGGAGCGACCGGAAGAGCGGGTCACGACGATGTCGCCAGTTCGAGGTTCCACGCTGTCGCCGATCCCCAGATAAGGCGCTTGCGCTTGGCCGCCGCCGCGACCGAAACTCGGTGAAACGAACACGCGAATAGTCTGGCTACCTTCGCGCACCGCTCGTGTTGGATTCGACGCCGAACAGGGTCGCCGTCCGGGGAATGCTGGGATGATCTTGCCGTGACCCCCGACCAGCGACTGCGCGAGCTCGCGATGCTCCGCGAGGACCTAGACAACCTGATGAGGCCGATTTGACATAAGCTGCACCGCGGCAGCAGAAGGCGTGCGTGGGCCGGCATGGATCCGTGATTTGGGGTCTGTAGGTCCGACCATCTCGCGTTCTCCTGCATCACCAGCTGCTCGACGCCAACTGACCAAGCGTCGGGTCACGCGCTGGCGCGCATCTGCGCCAGCGGCATGACCGCGCGACTCGCGGCAGCCATCCGGATGTTCGCCGGCGGCGTGCTCCTCATCGAGCTCGACTGAGAGGCACGACTTGACAACGCGGTGACGATTTCCGGCAAAGTCCCACGGATGGGTCAGATGCCGCTGCCGATCAGGTCCCGGCAGGTGCCTCGTCGGGGGCAGAGCCGTAGCCATAGCCGTACCCGTAGCCGGAGCCGTAGTCGCCGCGACCCTTTCTGGGCACCATGTTGAACACGGCGCCGAGGGTGTTCGCGCCGACCGCGTCGAGGCGCTGGCGCGCTTCACCGAGCTGCTCGCGGGTGGTGCGTCCGTGGCGTACGACCACCACGGCGCCGTCGACCTGGGAGGCGATGAGCGCCGCGTCGGTGACGGGCAGCAGCGGCGGCGCGTCGATGATGATCACGTCGTAGTCCGCGCGCAGCTCGAGCAGCAGCGAGGCCATCGCCTGCGACTGGAGCAGCTCGGAGGGGTTGGGCGGGATCGCGCCGGAGGCCAGCACGTGCAGCCCGGAGCCGTGCGTGAGGACCACGTCGGTCGCGGTGACCTTGCCGACCAGCGCCGTGGTGAGGCCGATCGTGCCGTCGAGGCCGAGCAGCTCCGCGGCCTGCGGCCGGCGGAGGTCGCCGTCTACGAGCAGCGTGCGCTCGCCGGCCTGCTGGAGCGCGAGGGCGGTGTTGACCGCGGTGGTCGACTTGCCCTCGCCGGGCAGCGCGCTGGTGACCACGAACGCCTTGGACGTCGCGTCGATGTCGACGAAGGACAGGTTGGTGCGCAGCACCCGGAAGGCCTCGGAGCGCGGCTCGTGCGAGGTCAGCTGGGTGAGCAGCGGACGCTTGCCGACCTCGCTGTCGAAGGCAAAGGTGCCAAGAATCGGCGCCTCCAGGGACGTGGTCACGTCGTCGGCCGACTTGGTGCTGGTGTCGAGCAGCTCGCGCACCACCGCGAGCCCGACGCCCAGGAGCAGGCCGAGCACGAAGGCGAGGCCCAGGTTGCGTACGGGGTTGGGGGAGATGGCGCCGCTGGGCAGGGTGGCGGCGTCGACGATGGTGGCCTTGAGGACCGGCTGGTTGCGCCCGGGCGGCGTCTCCAGCTCGGCGACGAGCGCCATCAGCTCCTCGCCGTAGGTCTGGGTGAGCTGCTGGGCCACGACCGGGTCGGGGTCGGTGACCGAGAGGTTGAGCAGGACGGTCTCGGGGGAGGCCTGCGCCGTCACCTTGTCGGCCAGCTCCGCCGGCGTGAGGTCGCTGCTGGTCGCCGCGACGACGCGGGTGGCCAGCTCGGTGCCGGTGGCCAGGTCGGCGTACGACGACAGGCGCTGGCTGCTGAAGAGATTGCCCTGGTAGGCCTCGGCGGAGGAGGAGGCGCTTGTGGAGATGAAGAGCTGGGTCGTGGACTGGTACTGCGGGGTCGTCCGCCACGTGATCAGCGCCGCCGCGACGACCACCAGCAGGAGGGTTGCCACCACGAGTCGCCAGCGGCGGCGCAGGATGCGCAGGTAGTCGGACAGTTCCACGATGTGGTGTTCCCCCAGAGTCAGATGAGGGGCAAGTGTCAGCCACGAGCGGCGGCCCGGGCAACTTGACCGGATTTACCGTTCATTTACCGTCCTGTGTACTTTTGGGCTACGGTTTCCCCCGCCGACCCAGCCAAGGACACCTTGCCGCCGGGTCGGCTCGGATCGAAAACAAATAGGGGACGATCCCACACAGCCATCGGAAGGTTCTTCAGCATGAAGAAGACGGCCATCGCCACCACGTTCGTCGCGCTCAGCACCATGCTGATCGCTCCCTCCGCCCAGGCGGCCCCCTACCCGCGCTCCATCGACACCGCGTGCGTCGCCGTCGCCGCTGACTCCAAGGTCGGCCCCGGGGACCGCGTCAAGGTCACGTTCAAGTGGACCGCAGACGGCAACATCACGCCCCAGAGCCGCGTCACCTACACCGTGACCCGCAAGGGCGGCGGCGCGGTCGAGTCCGGCTTCTTCTGGAGCGGCGCCAAGAAGCAGTCGAGCGTGAAGTTCTTCCGGTTCGCTCGCAACGGCAACTACTACGTCGACTTCGAGACGGCGACCAAGCGCACGTCGGTGTTCCGCAACTGCGAGGCCTCGACGTCCAAGATCAAGGTGCGCAACCGCTTCTGATCCAGGCTCCACACGTTCCAACGATCTGCTGCCCACCAGGCGAAGCCGGTGGGCAGCAGTCATGACGGGGTAATTGACTGTGGCGAAGACCACACGCGAGCGCGCGGAGCGCCCGACCTGGCGCCGGTGGCGCTGGCCACTTGCGACGGCTCTCGCCGTGCTGGTGGCCGGTGGCCTCTGGGCAGGCTGGACGGTCTGGCAGGTCCAGCGTGACCTGACGGCTGCCAGGGCCCAGGCGGTCGCCCTGCCCGGCGCCTTGGCGGGCGACGGCGACGACGCCGCCACGGTCGTCGACGCCCTCCAGTCGCACGCCGGTGCCGCCGCCGACCGTACGTCGGGTCCCACGTGGCAGGTGCTCAGCGCGCTGCCGGCGCTGGGCGACGACTTCGACGCCACGGCCCGTGTCTCCCGCGCCGTCGACATCGTGGCGCGTGACGGAGCGGGTCCGCTCGTCGGGAGCGGGCTGAGCGCCGCGACGTTCGCGCCGCGCGACGGGCGGCTCCCGGTCGACCGCGTCGCTCGCGCCGCCGCGCCGCTCGCCGAGGCGCGCGACGGCTTCGTCGAGGCGCAGGCCGAGCTCGACGACATCCGGCTCGAGGGGCTGGTCCGCGAGCTGCGACCGCAGCTCGAGGCGCTGATCCGCGAGGTCGACGAGGGCGTCAGCACGCTCGACGGCGCGACCCGGGCCGCGGAGCTGCTGCCGGCGATGCTCGGGGGCGACGGACCTCGCGACTACCTCCTCGTCTTCCAGAACAACGCCGAGCCCCGGTCGCTCGGCGGCATGCCCGGCCTGATGGCACCCCTGCGCGCCGAGCGAGGCACGATCACCCTCGGTGGCACGGTCGCGGCCAGCGAGTTCGGCGAGCTCGACAAGCCGGTGCTGCCGCTCACCGAGCAGGAGCGGCGCATCTGGTTCGACCAGCCCGGGACCTACTTCCAGGACGCCGTCTTCATCCCCGACTTCGAGCGGGCGAGCGAGCTGATGGCCGCCCGGTGGAAGGTCGAGACCGGGCAGGAGGTCGACGGGGTCATCTCTGTCGACCCGGTCGCCCTGTCCTACCTGCTCCAGGCCACGGGTCCCATCACGGTCGACGGTCGCCGGTTGACCAGCAACACCTTCGTCGACGAGATCCTCCACGAGCCCTACCTGCGCTACCAGGACGACCCCGCGGCCGAGGACGCGTTCTTCGCCGAGGTGCTCACCACGACGTTCGACCGGCTCCTCGACCCGCGCACCAGCCCTTCCGCGCTGGTCACCGCGCTCTCGCGCGGCGCCACCGAGGGGCGCCTGCTCGTCCACTCAGCGAGTAGTGCGGAGCAGGACCTGCTCGACGGCACCCGCGTCGCCGGCGCCTTCCCGACCGGGTCGGGGGGAGCGGCCCAGGCGGGCGTCTACGTCAACGACGCCACCGGGTCCAAGATGGGCTACTTCCTCGACTACGGCGCCCGCATCAGCAGCGTCTCGTGCGCGGCCGGCGTGATCGGCTTCAGCGGCTCGCTCCGGATCCACTCCACCGCGCCGGCCGACGCCGCGTCGCTGCCGTCCACGGTCACCGGGCCGGGGACGTACGGCGTGGCGCGGGGCGACCACCTCAACGTCTTCGACCTCGTGGCGCCCACTGGCGGAGAGATCACCGACGTCGTGGTCAACGGCGTGAAGTCGACCGGCACCAATCGGACCTTCGAGGGCCGACCCATCGTGTCGGTGCCGATCCTCCTCGAGCCGGGCGACGTGGTCACCCTGACGTGGCGCGCGACCTCGGGCGCAGGCCACTCCGGGGGCGTCGAGCTGATCAGCACGCCCGGCGTGCAGCGTGGCGGTGGCAAGCAGTTCGTCCCCGCGCCGTGTGCCGGAGGGCAGGAGTGATGGAGACCACCCCCCAAACGTTGGCCCTCAGGGGTGGTTTGCCACGTCTGTGCCACGAGACGGTGACACGTCAAGGCGGGCCTGACCTAGGGTCGGCAGCGACCGTTCTTGGGGAACTGGGTCTTGCTGCCTCTACGAGGCGTTTCACACGTGTGGGGACATGTCGATGACTGTGCTCGGGCTTGAGTCTGCTGTGCGCGGACGCAGGACGGCGATGCTGATGGCGCTCGACGCGCTGGCGCTCGTTGCCGCCTACTTGTTCGCCGTCGTGGTGCGCTACGACGGGATTTCTCCAGTTCCCTGGCGCCATGCCGCGCTCGTGGTCGCCGGGGCTGTTGCGCTCCAGTGGGTCATCGGCCTCGTCGGACGCCTCTACCGGGGTCGCGTCGGGGTCGCCACCAACGAGGAGACCCTCCTGCTGGGAACCGCGACGGCAGCGGCCGGCCTGGTCGTCTTCGGCGCCAACGCGTTGACCGACCCCCTCTGGATCGCTCGCAGCCTCCCGCTGACCGCCACCTTCCTCGGCTTCTTCCTGATGCTGACCACGCGAGCGCTGTGGCGACGGCTCACCTTGCGGCTGGCGCCGCTGACGGCCGGTGCCGGCCAGCGCACCCTGGTCGTCGGTGCCGGCGCCAGCGGTGCCCGGCTCGTGCACTCGATGCGCAGCCACCCCGACTCCGGCCTGGTGCCGGTCGGCTTCCTCGACGACGACCCGTGGATGCGCAAGCGACGCCACTTCGGCGTCCCGGTGCTGGGCGCGGTCGCCGACCTCGAGCGCGTCGTGCGTGCCACGGGTGCGACCACGGTGGTCGTGGCGATCCCCAGCGCCAGCAAGGAGCTGATCAAGGCCGTCGTTGACTGCTGCACCGAGCTCGACATCACCGCCAAGGTGCTGCCGTTCTTCGCCGAGACCTTCGCCAGCAAGGCCGACGTCCGCGACGTGCGCGACGTCGACATGCGCGACCTGCTCGGCCGCGCCGCCATCCAGACCGACCTCGACTCGATCGCCGGCTACGTCACGGGCAAGCGGGTGCTGGTCACCGGCGCCGGCGGGTCCATCGGCTCCGAGCTGTGCCGCCAGCTGCACCGCTTCAGTCCCGCCGAGCTGATCATGCTCGACCGTGACGAGTCGGCGCTGCACGGCGTGCAGCTCTCGATCCACGGCCGCGCCCTCCTCGACAGCCCCGACGTGGTGCTCAACGACATCCGCGACGAGGTCGCCCTGCGCCGCGTCTTCGAGGACCGCCGCCCAGAGGTGGTCTTCCACGCCGCCGCGCTCAAGCACCTGCCGATGCTCGAGCAGTATCCACACGAGGCGATGAAGACCAACGTGCTCGGCACGGCCAACGTCCTCGAGGCTGCGGCCGCGGTCGGCGTGACCACCTTCGTCAACATCTCCACCGACAAGGCGGCCGACCCGACCAGCGTCCTGGGCTACTCCAAGCGCGCCGCCGAGCGCCTGACCGCCAACATGGCCCGCCGTGCCGAGGGCGCGTACCTCAGCGTGCGGTTCGGCAACGTCCTCGGGTCGCGCGGCTCCGTGTTGCACACCTTCACCGCCCAGATCGAGGCCGGTGGCCCGGTGACCGTGGTCCACCCGGAGGTCACGCGCTACTTCATGACGGTGGAGGAGGCGGTGCAGCTCGTCATCCAGGCCGGCGCCATCGGCGAGGCCGGCGAGGTGATGATCCTCGACATGGGCCAGCCAGTGAGGATCGTCGACATGGCCCAGCAGCTCATCGCGATGTCGGGCAAGAGCATCGAGATCGTCTACACCGGACTCCGTGACGGCGAGAAGCTGCACGAGGAGCTCTTCGGTGCCGCGGAGAGCGACGAGCGGTCCAAGCACCCCCTCGTCTCCCACGCGCACGTGGAGCCGCTGTCGGTCGACGTCGTCCGCTCCTTCGATCTCGGCTCCCACCACCTCGGGCTGCTCCAGGCCTTCGAGGACTGGGTGCACGGGTCCGAGTCGGAACTGTTGGGAGCCCACGGATACGGCCGTGAGCATGGAGAGGCAACATGACCGTCGACATCGAGACCCAGCCGCGCATCCTGCTGTCCCCGCCCGACGTGGGTGTCCTGGAGCAGGACTACGTCATGCGGGCCATGCGGTCGGGGTGGGTGGCGCCTGCCGGTCCGGACCTGGACGCCTTCGAGGCGGAGGTCGCGGAACGAGTCGGCGTCGCGCACGCGGTGGGGCTCGCGTCCGGCACGGCCGCCCTCCACCTCGCCCTGGTGTCGTGGGGCGTCGGCCCCGGCGACGTCGTCCCCGTCTCGACCTTCACCTTCGCCGCGACGGTCAATGCGATCCGCTACGTCGGCGCCGAGCCGTTCTTCGTCGACTGCGACGAGACCGGCAACATGAGTCCCGAGCTGCTGAAGCAGGCGCTCACCTCGTTGCGCGCGGACGACCGCAATGCCCCCGCAGTGGTCCCGGTCGACCTCTTCGGCAAGGCCGCGGACTACTCCGCCCTGGTGCCCATCGCTGCCGCCGCCGGCGCCAAGGTGCTCTCTGACGCGGCTGAGGCACTGGGCGCGACGCACCAAGGTAGCCCCGCAGGCTCCTTCGGCGACGCGGCGGTCCTGTCGTTCAACGGCAACAAGATCATGACGACCTCGGGCGGCGGCATGCTGCTGACGCACGACAGAACCCTCGCCGACCACGTCCGCAAGCTCTCCACGCAGGCGCGCGAACCGGTCCCGCACTACGAGCACACCGAGGTCGGCTTCAACTACCGACTCTCCAACATCCTGGCTGCAATGGGTAGGGCGCAGCTCGTCCGCCTCGACGACATGGTCGCGCGCCGTCGCGAGTGGCGCGAGCGCTATCGCGCGCTCTTCGCCGACCAGCCGGGTGTCTCGATCCTCGGCGGCACCGATGACGCGGGTGACAACTGCTGGCTGACCCCGATCGTCGTCGACCCTGACGTGTCCTCGTGGACGGCTGCTGACCTGAGCGGTGCTCTCGGACGCGCAAACGTCGAGACCCGTCCGGTCTGGAAGCCGATGCACCTCCAGCCGGTGTCCAAGGGGCTGCGAGGCGTGCTCGACGGGACCTCCGAGCGCATCTTCGAGCGCGGTCTGACACTTCCGGCCGGCTCCGTGCTGACGGACAGCGAGTTTGAGCGCATCGAGCGGGCGATCCTCGGGGTGACGGCGGCGTGAAGCCCTACGACCCCTTCAAGCGTGGCCTCGACGTGGTGGTGGGATCGGCGGCGCTGGTCCTGTCTGCCCCGCTGCAACTCGCACTCGCCGTCCTCGTGCGGCGCAAGCTCGGCTCGCCGGTCCTCTTCCATCAGCTGCGACCCGGAAAGGACGGTGAGATCTTCGAGCTGGCCAAGTTCCGCACGATGCTCGAGCCGGACGAGTCCCGCGGGCTCGTCACGGACGAGCAGCGGATGACGCCCTTCGGTGCCTTCCTACGCTCGACCAGCCTCGACGAACTGCCGACGCTGTGGAACGTAGTGCGCGGCGACATGAGTCTGGTCGGACCGCGGCCGCTGCTGGTGCGATACCTCGATCGGTACACGCCCGAGCAGGCGCGCCGCCACGAGGTTCGTCCTGGTGTGACTGGGCTCGCGCAGGTGAGTGGCCGCAACGCCATCACGTGGGACGAGAAGTTCGCGAAGGACGTCGAGTACGTCGACCTCCGCAGCCTGATGCTCGACCTGAAGATCGTCTGGTGGACGCTGGTGCAGGTGATCCGGCGGGACGGCATCTCGGCCGCAGGCGAGGTCACGATGTCAGAGTTCTCGGGATCGCGCCGTGCCTGAAGACCTCGTGATCGTCGGCGCCGGTGGCTTCGGACGTGAGACTGCTGACGTTGTGGAGGCCATCAACGTCACTGCCGCCTCGCCGTTATGGCGACTTCTCGGCGTTGTCGACGACTCGCTCTCTCCTGCAAGCGCCTCTCGCGTGCAGGCACAGAGCCTCCAGTACCTCGGTTCACTCGATGATCTGATCAAGCTCGACGTCCGCCCGCGCTACGTCGTGGGCATCGGATCACCCACGGTGCGACGACGTATTGCCGAACGCCTCGACGCCGCGGGCTTTGCAGCGGCGACGCTCATTCACCCGCAGGCGACCATCGGCTCCCTAGTGACCATCGGATCTGGATCCGTAGTCTGCGCCGGCGCTCGGGTGACCACTAACATCCAACTGGGCAGGCACGTGCACCTCAATCCCAATGTGACCATAGGCCACGACACCACGCTGGGCGACTTTGTCAGCATGAATCCAGCGTCGTCCATTTCGGGCGACTGCGTGATCGAAGACGAGGTCCTTGTTGACGTCGGCGCCGTCGTGCTGAATCAGCTCGTTGTCGGGCGAGGGGCACTTGTGGGCGCAGCGGCCTGCGTGGTGCGGAATGTGCTAGCTGGCTCGACTGTAAAGGGTGTTCCCGCAAAGTGAAGTCGCGGTGCTCAGCGTCGACGCGCGGCAGATCGCCAGGCCCGCGGGTGATGATCTTCGTCACCAGTCCGACGACCGTCGCGCACTTCGTGAGGCCGATAGCCGGCGCCTTTCTGGCGTGCGGTTGGTCGGTCGACATCGTGAGCGCTCCGGGCGATGAGCTTGACGGTACGGCTCGAGAGATCGGCGCGGCTTCGCATGCAATCCCTCTTCATCGAGGATTCGCTCCAGTTGCGATGCTTAGAGCTCTGGTCAACGCGACGAGGCTTGTGAGGCGACTGGGGCCTGACCTTGTCATCTCGGCGACTCCGGCTGCAGGCCTAGTGGGAGTCTTGTCGGGCAGGATTGCAGGAACCAATGCGAAGATTTTGCACCTCGCATGGGGCCGTCGTTCAGAAGCGCTCAGGTTCCCGCTGAAGCAACTGCTGGAGGGCCTTGAGGCGGCGACTGTCGCCTTTGCAGATGCAACGTTGGCGAACAGCGAGAGTCTGTCGGTCGCCATAAAGAGGTCTATCCGGCGACGCGCTTCGGTGACGGTGCTGGGAGAGGGCAGTTCTCATGGCGTTGATCTGAGCAGGTTCCGATACGAGCCCCCGAAACCTCGGGTGCGACCTGTTATCGGCTTCGTCGGAAGAGTTCGGCGGGACAAGGGCGTCATAGAGCTACTCGAGGCACTGGAGCTCCTCACTCAACGGGGATGCGCTTTCGAAGCAAGGATTTTCGGAAAGATTGAGGAGCCAGACTTGGCTCCCCGAATCGCTGTCACTCCGCGCACTTCCTACATGAGCTTTGCGTCCGATATGCCCGAGGTCATGATGGACCTGGACGTACTGTGTCTTCCCTCGTGGCGTGAAGGATTTCCCAACGTAGTACTCGAGGCGGGCGCGGCAGGTCGTCCCGTCGTCACGACAACAGCAACCGGCGCCATTGACTCGGTAGTCGATGGTGTCACCGGACTTCTAGTTCCTCCACGCGATTCCTACGCACTCGCGGATGCACTGGAGCGGCTTCTTCTTAGCCCAGAACTCCGCACGACGATGGGGGAATCGGGCCGCAAGCGCGTGGAGGCGGCCTTCGAGCAGTCAGTCGTCTGCTTGCGACTGGTCGACTTCGCCGTGGACCTGTGTGGGTTGGAGCGAACGCGATGAACACCGACTCAGCAGTCTTGTCACGGCGGAGAGGGGATTCGGTCGTCGTACGGACGTTGGCCATCGCTCTATTGACCACGTGGCTGGTGTTCGGCGCGCGAGTCACTGTGTCCTTGTCCACGGGCGGGAGAGGGACGCTCGCAATCCTTGAACCGACACTGATTCTCTTGGGTGTGGCCATTTGGTGTTGCACGCCCACCGGTAGAGGGAAGATTGTCCCCGCTCGGATGTATTGGGCATCGGCAGGGCCGTTGTTTCTCCTGCTGCTGCTCCTCCCGATCATGGGTGTCACTGCCGGCACACACGGCGTCCGAAGCCTCTACTCGATCGCAATGGTTGCGGTCCCGTGGTCAATCTTCATGGTCGGACGAGTGGCCGGAGATCCTCGGACGTGGGCCCGAGGTGTGACGGTGTCCATCTGGATCCACGGCTCCTACGGGGCGGTACAACTACTCGGACGGCTGTCACTGCTCCCGGATGCGATTTCGGAGTGGATCACTGCGTGGGATCTGAGCAGCCAAGCAGCGTACGCAGAGTCGTACATCGTCAGTCAGCGGAGCACCGGGATGCTGATCAACCCCAATAGCTTTGGCTTGTGGTCAGTGCTCGCCGTCGTATTCAGCGTCTTCTATCTCAAAGGGCGCATCCGCGCGTTCTCGATCGCCCTGGCTCTGGCAGGGGTCTACGCGAGTGAGTCCCGCACCGCCATGGTGGCGCTCATCGCGTCAGTCATCGCCGTGGCCGTCACCGGTAAGGGGTTGGACGCCATCTTCAGAATGGTGGCACTAATCATCGCCGCCGCGGTGCCTCTGGCCGTGCTGAGTTGGTTCGGAGTGCTGCAATCGTTCGTCGCCGTGAACGCTTTGGAGAGGATGCGCAGCGGTTGGCTCGCAGTTACTGGACGAGGTGTGGACGAAAACTTGGCCGGGAGGGTCGAGGCATGGAACTTTGCTAGCACGCTCTCCGCGGACTATTGGATGGGAACGTGGGGCCCGCCGCAGGTGACGCTTGGACGCTCCATCGACAGTCAATATCTCGCGATGTTCTTGCAGGGTTCGCTGCCGCTCCTGCTGGCGTACCTGCTTCTGCTTATCTCTCCTCTCATTGTGCTCCCGAAGCACCGTCGCCGACCGTTCGTCGCATTCGCGCTGGCCGTAGCGACCATGTCGTTCACAGCCACAGCGTTCGAGAACCTGGCTGCTATGGGATTGGTCTGGTGCGCACTTGTGATCGACGCCCTCAAGGTCCGGACAGGCAACCCCGAGGCGGTGCGGTCAGAAGTCTCTGAGGTGTCGCACAACAAGGTTGGCCCCACATGAGCCGCCGTCTGAAAGGTGAGCGCGTCCGCTTGGCTTTCGTCGGCCAAGCACGCTGGGCGCAGCAGTTGGCGAACGGTACGGTCGCCCAAGGATTGGACGCCCACGTGGTATCCGCCGAGCCTCCTTGGAACCTCCTGCGGCTGACCTCATTGCGTTCGTTGATGGGTTCCGATGTCGTCATCAGAGTGGGGTTCCGCCCCGGCGCCAAGACCACCCGTGGGCGCCTGTTCGATGCCTTGCTGGGAGTCCTGTCGAGGGGGAGCCTGCGCGTCATGTACTGGATCGGCACCGATGTCCAACGGCTCGTTGCCGAGGTCGAAGGCGGTGCCGCTTCGCAGCGGACCCGCGCGATGAGGCGTACTCATTGGCACTTGGCCGGGTCGTCGCGCCTCAAGTCCGAGCTTGCGGCGGTCGGCGTGGACGCCAGGCTGGTTGACTTCCCGTCCTTCGTGTCAATGCCCGTCGGCCGATTGCCCGACATGCCGTCCCGTTTCACCGCCCTCACGTATATCCCGGACTTCCGGAGCCGGTTCTACGGCGGTGACGTGATCCTCGAGCTCGCCCGCGCGCGTCCTGACATCGACTTCGTGGTGATGGGTGGCGACGGCACGTGGGCGGGTGACGCGCCCACAAACGTCCAGTTCGTCGGCTGGGTGAGCGACCCCGCCCCCCTCTACTCGCATTCGAGCTGTGTGCTTCGCCTCCCTGAACATGACTCGGTCGGCGCGACCGCGGCTGAAGCTCTGCTGTACGGCCGCCCGCTGCTCTACACCGAATCGCTCCCATACGCCAAGCTTGTCGACCGCGAGCTGACTTCGGTCCTTGCTGCGCTGGATGACCTTCATCGGGCACACAGCAAGGGAGAGCTCTACCCGAACGTGAACGCGAGCAACTGGGCAAGGCAAGAGTTCGACCCCGAGACTCGGTTCGCTCGGCTCGCCAATGTGCTGAGAGAGATGGCGTAGAACTCGCCGTGGCAGTTCGACGGATGTTGGCGCAGGTCGCCGCGCGAGCATCGACACCCGCGGGACGCATGGGAATGGCCGCGGTGGCCTCGGCCGTCGTTGGTGCGGCGACGACCCCGGTACTCGCCTGGACCGCCACCGCGGAGGACGTCGGCCGGTTCAACCTGCTGATGGTCTACGTCGGGCTCGGCGTTGTCGTCTCGTGCCTAGGTTTGGACCAGGCCTACATCCGCTTTCACCACGACGCTCGCAGACGAGGACGGTTGCTTACTGCTGCAATGCTGTTACCCGTTACCGTGTCCGGCATTTTCGCCGGGGCAATTCTGGTCGCTCCTAGTTGGTTCGCCGAACAAGCCTTCGACCTGCGGGCCGCATCGGTAGGCGTCGGGCTGGCAGCCGCAATAGTACTAAACGTCATCTATCGATTCGCGGCAGTTGAGATTCGGATGGCGGAGTCCCCAGGTGCGCTTCTGGTCAATCAGGTCGTACCGAAGGTCATCCTCATATGTGCCGTCCTCCTTGCTTCCGTGCTTGGCGCGGGGGTCCATTTCGAAATCATCGTCTGGGTCTACGCCGCCGGACTAGCCGCCGCCCTCGCGGTTTGGTCGTCACGCCTGTTCTCGCGCGCGGTGCTCCATGCCGAACGAACGGGAGAGGCCGATACACGGCAGATGCTTCGTTACGGCGTCCCTCTTACCGCCTCCGCTCTCGCCTTCTGGGTGGCGGCCTCAACGGGGGCGGTCGGTCTTCGAGCGCTTGCCTCAATTCAAGAGGTTGCGCTCTACGCACTCGCGCTGAGCTTTGCCTTGCCCGCGTCACTCCTGCAGGTGGTGCTGGCGAGCGTCTGGACTCCCATCGTATTTCGTTGGAACGACATTGAGGCGCGGGAGCAGTTACCGAAAGTACAGAGGATGGTCTCGGCCGGCGCTGTGTGGCTCTTCTTGGTTCTCGGAAGCGGGTCATGGGCTGTGCACTGGTTGCTGCCAAGCCAGTACGCGAGTGTCGAGTACATGATCCCCGCCGCAATGGCTCCTGCCCTCTGGTATGCGGTGTCAGAGGTGACAGCGGTCGGCATCCAGATACGCAAGCGAACCTCCTTGTTGGCCTTGGCATCCTCAGCGGCTGCTGCTGTCGGGGTGATCACCGTCGTGCCGCTTGCTGCCGCCCTCGGGGCTAGAGGCGCCTTGCTCTCGATGATGGCCGCCTACGGAACCCTTTTTGTTGTGAGGACTGAGCTGAGTGCACGCGTGTGGATGTCTGTGCCGCGGCGTCGCTTGTACCTGCAGGCGGCGCTCGTAGGCGTGTTGGCGAGCTCGGTCCTGCTTGGGGGTCCGTTCCTCGGCGTCCGCGTTTATCTGGTGTGGGTCGCGGCCGTGGTGATCCTCGCGGTAATCGATCTGTTCGAAACAAGCAGAAGGTCGCGCCGTGTGCGTGTGCCGTGAGTTGACGGAGGCTTACTGTGAAACTGGTTTACGAAGCACCGTTGTTTCCTGGCGTTGGAGGCGGCCCACGACATTTCGAAGGAATAGCGGCGGCGCTCGCGGATCTCGGAGTGGACACTCGCGTCCTGCTTCCCTCGAGCACAGCCGTAAACGTTCCTGCCGGCGTCTCTCGCCAGACCCGCTTGCCCTCCCCCGGCGACCGGGCGACCCGACACTTGACCTATGAGGTCTCGCGAATCGCCCTGATGGTGTGGTGGCTCATCTCGGGGACCCGGGTTGACGTGTGGATGTCGCGACACTCCCTCTTCGGCGTAGGGACTTTCCTCGCGAGGCGGATCGCCAAAGTGGTCGTCCTCGAGGTCAATGGTCCGGTTCGCGAAGAAGTCGCTGCCAACTTCGGTTCACCGGCTCTTGCCCGGCTGGTCGACCGTCTCTTCCGTTGGCAGATCAAGTGCGCGGACGTAACGATTGCGGTGAGCCCCGGGCTCGTCGAGTACGTGCTTAGGCGCCAACCCAGCGCAAGGTGTCACCCAGTCCCGAATGGCTCGGATGTTGTCAACGTCCAAGGGTCGCGTGACCCCCTGAAGATCGTCTACAGCGGGGCGCTGACCCCTTGGTACGACCTTGCGACACTGCTCATGGCAGTCGAGCGACTCCGCTCGGTCCACGGCGTCGCCGCGACCCTGGATGTGGTCGGCGACGGGAATGGAGCGCTCGAGTTGCGACGCGTCGCGAGCGACCATGGCTTGGCCGACATCGTCCGGTTCACCGGATGGCTCCCATCGAGCGTTTCGCAGCAGTACGTGCAATCGGCAGTCGTGGGCGTCATCCCCATGGGTAGGGCGGCTATGGGCAGGTCTCCCCTCAAGCTGTACGAGTACGCCGCTGCGGGTCTCTCCATCGTCGGATCGGACGTGGACGGAGTCTCGAACTCTCCTCTCGGGGCAGAGGTCTTCCTATACGAGGTGGGCAACGTGGAGTCCTGCGCACTCGCACTTCGCGATGCACTGAATGCGGGTCATAGGACCTACGACGCCGAACAGTGGTCCTGGGAAGCCCGCGCTAGGCAGATCCTGTCCCTAGTCCAACATCGCACGGACTTCACCGGCCTGTGCGGCGGGTCGAACCACCGTTGACTTAGCGCGAACGAGCCATCCGGGACGATCGGTCGACTGATCGAGCAGGTCCTGAAATCGCTACGGCGGCCTTCGAGCAAAAGCGAAGGCCGCCGAGGTCACCTGCTCCAGAAGGTCCGGCCCTGGTGATGGCCTTGGAAGGTCCAGCCGGCACCGGACATGTCACCCAAGACCAAATAGTCCACCGCGGCATCCTGCAGCTCGCCGGGCAAACCGAAGTGGGTCGTCTGCGAGCGGCTCTGAGACTGTTGAAATACACGCAGCAGCTCGACCGCGGACCGGATCAGGTCGATCGCCTCCGCGGCGGACGACGCCGTGACCTACGCCGAAGCCCACTTCAGCTGTTGGGCGAACTCGTCCACGCTGATTCGGCTGAGGGGATGTGGTGCGAGCCGGCTCGGATGATCTGCGACCGCGCGGCTCGCGCCGCATGCGCGCCGTGGCAACCGTCTGCGCGACAAGTCCGGCGTCAATCTGGCATATATCTGGCATAGCCCCCCGCTGAGCCTCACCGCCAGCCACCTCGAAATGACAGAAACCGCAGGATGACCTGCAGTTTCTCTGGTGGAGCCTACGAGACTCGAACTCGCAACCCCCTGCTTGCAAAGCAGGTGCGCTACCAATTGCGCCAAGGCCCCGGATGGTGGAGCAGGTGACGCGCGGAGCGCCGCCTCGAAGTGGTGCGAGCGTCAGGACTTGCCGACCGTGTCGGTGGCCTCGGCCCAGAGGGCCTGCTCGTTCTTGCCCTCGTCCATCTTCTTCTTCGCGAACGCGGCGCCGGCGGCGGCGAGCAGGACCAGCAGAAGCTTCTTCACGGGACTCTCCTCGGGTCGCGATGCCCGGGGACCGGGCAGATGGAGTGGGCCTAGGAGGACTTGAACCTCCGACCTCTTCCTTATCAGGGAAGCGCTCTAACCGTCTGAGCTATAGGCCCGCAACCGCCGCATCAGCGGCGACGCCGAAGATTACCTGACCGTGGTCAGGCGGTGCCAATCGAGGGGTCGGCTCACTTCTCGTCCTCGGCGAGGGTGACCTCGATGCCGCCGAGCAGGGCGGCCGCGAGGTTGTAGAGGAAGGCCGTCAGGGTGGCGATCGCGGTCAGCAGGACCACGTCGAGCACCGACACCAGCAGCGTGAAGCCGAGCACCCGCGACATGCCGACGTAGTCGGTCACGTCGAAGGTCGAGTTGCCACTGTCGCCCTCGACGATGCTCGCCACCGCGGAGTTGATCGAGTCCCAGACACCGGCCGCGCCGAGCACCGACCACACCATGAAGATGGCGACGAAGGTGACGACGCCGAAGGCGACCGACAGCAGGAACGCCGTCTTCATGACCGACCAGGGGTCGATCCGGGTCAGCCGCAGCCGAGCCCGACGCGGGGCGCCGCGGCCGGCCGGGCGGGACCGGCGACCGCGCGAGGAGGACGTCGCCGCGTTGGCGCGGTGCTCCTCGGCGGCGTTGGACATGGTGTCCTGCAGCCGCTCGGCCAGCGACCTGCGGGGAGGCTCACCCCCGGGCGTACGACGGGGAGTCGCGGTGCGGTCCGACATGGATCACTCCTCGGTGTCAGCGTCGGGGCCCAGATCATCGGTCACTGGGGCAGGAGCTCCAGCGGCGTCCTGGCCTTCGATTGTTGCATCGACGGCCACATCGGGCGATTCGCCAGCGGGCGCCTCCGCCTCACCGTCACCCTCGACCTGGCCCGCGTCCTCGACCACCTTGGCCTCGACCGAGCGGGCCACCACGGCCACCGTGTCGCCGGGCTTGGGCGTCACGAACTTCACGCCCATGGTCGAGCGGCCGGTGGGTCGGAAGTTGGCGTCGATGGGGCTGCGCACGACCTGACCACCACTGGTGATGGAGAGGACCTCGTCCTCCTCCTCCACGATGAACGCGCCGACCAGGCCGCCGCGGTCCTCGTTGGCCAGCGACATCGCCTTGATGCCGATGCCGCCACGGGACTGGAGCCGGTAGTCGCTGATCCGGCTGCGCTTGGCGAAGCCGCCGTCGGTGATGGTGAAGACGTACTGCTCGGTGACCTCGTCGGACTCGGCGGCGTCACCCTCGACGGCCTCCTCCGCCGCGACCTGCGCGGCGCGGATGACCGACATCGACAGCAGCGAGTCGCCGTCGCGGAACTTCATCCCGCGCACACCACCGGTGGCGCGACCCATCGGGCGCAGCTGCTCGTCGTCGGCCTTGAAGCGGATCGACTGGCCCTTGCGGGACACGAGCAGGATGTCGTCGTCGCCGTTGACCAGCTCGGCGCCGATCAGCTCGTCGTCGTCCTCACGGAAGTTGATCGCGATGACGCCGGCCTGGCGCGGGCTGTTGTAGTCGCCCAGCTTGGTCTTCTTGACCAGGCCGGTGCGGGTGGCGAGCACGAGGTAGGGGGCCTGCTCGTAGTCGCGGATCGCCAGCACCTGGGCGATGTCCTCGTCGGGCTGGAAGCTCAGCAGGCCGGCGACGTGGCCGCCCTTGGCGTCGCGCGCGGCCTCGGGCAGGTTGTAGGCCTTGGTGCGGTAGACCCGGCCGGCCGTGGTGAAGAACAGCAGCCAGTGGTGGTTGGTGGTCGCGATGAAGTGCTGGACCACGTCGTCGCCGCGCAGGGTCGCGCCGCGCACGCCCTTGCCGCCGCGCTTCTGCAGCCGGTACTGGTCTGCCCGGGTGCGCTTGGCGTAGCCGCCGCGGGTGATCGAGACGACGAGGTCCTCGTCGGGGATCAGGTCCTCCATCGAGAGGTCGCCGTCGGCCGCGATGATCTGCGTACGACGGTCGTTGCCGTACTTGTCGGTGATCTCCTTGAGCTCGTCCGACACGATCTGCCGCTGGCGGGGCTCGTTGGCCAGGATGTCCTCGAGGTCGGCGATGACCCGCTCGAGGTCGGCCAGGCGGTCCATGATCTTCTGGCGCTCGAGGGCGGCCAGGCGACGCAGCTGCATCTCGAGGATCGCGTTGGCCTGGACCTCGTCGATGTCGAGGAGCTGGATGAGGCCGGTGCGCGCCTCCTCTACGTCGGGGCTGCGCCGGATCAGCGCGATGACCTCGTCGAGGGCGTCGAGCGCCTTGGCGAGACCGCGGTAGATGTGGGCCTGGCGCTCGGCCTCGGCGAGGCGGAAGCGCGTCCGGCGCTGGATGACCTCGATCTGGTGGGTGACCCAGTTGGAGATGAACTGGTCGATCGGGAGCGTGCGCGGCACGCCGTCGACCAGCGCCAGCATGTTGGCGGAGAAGTTGGTCTGGAGCTCGGTGTGCTTGAAGAGGTTGTTGAGCACGACCCGGGCGACCGCGTCGCGCTTGAGCACGATGACCAGGCGCTGGCCGGTGCGCGAGCTGGTGTCGTCGCGGACGTCGGAGATGCCCTGGATCCGCCCGGAGTCGGCGAGCTCGGCGATCTTGAGCGCCAGGTTGTCGGGGTTGACCATGTAGGGGAGCTCGCTGATAACCAGCATCGTGCGGCCCTTGGCGTCCTCGTCGATCTCGACGACGGCGCGCTGCGAGATCGACCCGCGGCCGGTGCGGTAGGCCTGCTCGATGCCCTGGCGGCCCACGATCAGCGCGCCGTTGGGGAAGTCCGGGCCCTTGATCCGCTCGACGATGGCGTCCTGGAGCTCTTCCTTGGTGGCGTCGGGGTGCTCGAGCGCCCAGGTCGCGGCCTCGGACACCTCGCGCAGGTTGTGCGGCGGGATGTTGGTCGCCATGCCGACCGCGATGCCGGCCGAGCCGTTGACCAGCAGGTTGGGGAAGCGCGAGGGCAGGATGGTCGGCTCCTGCGAGCGACCGTCGTAGTTGGGGCGGAAGTCGACGGTGTCCTCGTCGATGTCGCGCACCATCTCCATCGCCAGCGGCGCCATCCGGCACTCGGTGTACCGCATGGCGGCGGCAGAGTCGTTGCCCGGCGAGCCGAAGTTGCCCTGGCCGTTGATCAGCGGCGCGCGCAGCACCCACGGCTGCGCGAGGCGGACCATGGTGTCGTAGATCGCGGAGTCGCCGTGGGGGTGGTACTGACCCATCACGTCACCGACGACGCGCGAGCACTTGGAGAACCCGCGGTCGGGGCGGTAGCCGCCGTCGTACATCGCGTAGAGGATGCGGCGGTGCACCGGCTTGAGGCCGTCGCGCACGTCGGGCAGCGCGCGCCCGACGATGACGGTCATCGCGTAGTCGATGTAGGACTGCTGCATGAGCGTCTGCAGCTCGATCGGCTGGATGCGCTCGTCGCCGAAGCCGTGGCCGCCGGCGCCGGTGGTGTCGGTGGGGATCTCAGTCATCTGGGTCTCTCTCCTGCGTTCTATCGATGTCTAGGGCTGGTCGTAGATACGGCTAGCGACCTAGATATCGAGGAATCGAACGTCCTTGGCGTTGCGCTGGATGAAGGACCTGCGCTGCTCGACGTCCTCGCCCATGAGGACCGAGAAGATCTCGTCGGCCTGCGCGGCGTCGTCGAGCGTGACCTGCTTCATCAGGCGCGCGTCGGGGTCCATCGTGGTCTCCCACAGCTCATCGGCGTTCATCTCACCGAGGCCCTTGTAGCGCTGGACCGGGTTCTCCTTGGGGAGCTTCTTGCCCTGGGCCAGGCCGTCGGCCATCAACGCGTCACGCTCGGCGTCGGAGTAGACGAACTCGTGGTCGGCCGGCTTGTTCCAGCGCAGGCGGTAGAGCGGGGGCTGGGCCATGTAGACGTAGCCGTGCTCGATGAGCGGCTTCATGAAGCGGAACAGCAGCGTGAGCAGGAGGGTGTTGATGTGGTGGCCGTCGACGTCGGCGTCGGCCATCATCACGACCTTGTGGTAGCGCAGCTTCTCGAGGCTGAACTCCTCGTGGATGCCGGTGCCGAGCGCCGAGATGATCGCCTGGACCTCGGTGTTGGCGAGCACCTTGTCGAGGCGGGCCTTCTCGACGTTGAGGATCTTGCCGCGGATCGGGAGGATCGCCTGGATGCGGGGGTCGCGACCCTGGCGCGCGGAGCCGCCGGCGGAGTCGCCCTCGACGACGAAGACCTCGCACTCGGCGGGGTTGGTCGACTGGCAGTCGCTGAGCTTGCCGGGGAGACCCCCGCCGCCGAGCAGGCCCTTGCGGTTGCGCGCCAGCTCCCGGGCCTTGCGGGCCGCGATGCGCGCGTTGGCCGCGGCCTGCGACTTGCGCACGATCTCCTTGCCCTCGGCCGGGTTCTGCTCGAACCAGGCGCCGAGCTGGTCGTTCATGATCCGCTGGGTGAAGCCCTTGGCCTCGGTGTTGCCGAGCTTGGTCTTGGTCTGGCCCTCGAACTGCGGCTCGCCGAGCTTGATCGAGATGATCGCGGTGAGGCCCTCGCGGATGTCGTCGCCCGAGACCCGGTCCTCCTTCTTCTTGATCAGCCCCCACTCCTCGCCCCAGTTGTTGACCAGGGAGGTGAGCGATGCGCGGAAGCCCTCCTCGTGGGTGCCGCCCTCGTGGGTGTTGATGTTGTTGGCGAAGGTGTGGACCGACTCGGTGTAGGAGGTGTTCCACTGCATCGCGACCTCGAGGCTCATGTGCTGGCCCGAGGCGCCCTCGGCGGTCTCGGCCTCGAAGGAGATGACGGTCGCGTTGGCCACGGTCTTGCGGCGGTTGAGGTGCTCGACGTAGTCGACGAGGCCGCGGTCGTACTTGAAGACCTGCTCCAGCCCGCCGGCCTCGGCGCGCTTGATCGCGTCGTGCCCGACGTTGTCGACCTCGTTGTCGATGGTGTCGTCGTGGGCCGCGTCGACACGCGACTCGGCGTCGGCCCGCTCGTCGCGTACGACGAACTCGACGCCCTTGTTGAGGAACGCCATCTCGCGCAGCCGCGAGGTGATGGTCTCGAGGTTGTAGTGGGTCGACTCGAAGATGTCCTCCGAGGCGTACCAGGTCACCGTGGTGCCGGTGCGCTCGCCGGGCTCCATCGGGCGGATCTGCTCGAGGTCGGCGTCGGGGACACCGAGCCGGAAGGACTGGCGCCACAGGTGGCCGCGGTTCTTGACCTCGGCGATCAGGCGGCTGGAGAGCGCGTTGACGACCGAGACGCCGACACCGTGCAGACCACCGGAGACCTTGTAGCCGCCACCCCCGAACTTACCGCCGGCGTGGAGCATCGTCAGCGCCATCGTGAGCGCGGGCATCTCCTGGCCGGGTGCGGTGTCGGTCGGGATGCCGCGACCGTTGTCCTCGACGCGCACGCCGCCGTCGGCCTGCAGCGTCAGCACGATGCGGTCGCAGATGCCGGCCAGCGCCTCGTCGACGCCGTTGTCCACGATCTCCCAGATCAGGTGGTGCAGGCCGCGCTCACCGGTCGAGCCGATGTACATGCCCGGGCGCTTGCGCACCGCCTCGAGGCCCTCGAGCACCGTGATCGCGGAGGCGTCGTACTCGAAGTCCTCGTCAACCGCGTTGGTCGAGCGCTTCGGGGCAGCGGCCTCGGCAGGGGCGGCCGCCTCGGCGGGGGGGTCGGCCGGTGTGGCGTCGGAGGAAGGGGGCGAGTCGGGGGTCGAAGCGGTGGGGGTCTCGACGTTCTCTTCGCTCAAGGCACAGCCTTCTTCTCGTCGCCAGCAGTGGCGTTCGACATGAGTCGAGTCGCGGCTGTTGCGGTGGCAACGAAGCGTGCGACTCGACTGCCCATACTACCGGTCAGGAGCCGTCAAACGAAGGATCGCCCCCGGCGATGGGGTGTTCAGTGGAAAACGGTGCCCTCAGGGGCCACATGAGGCCGGTTCACAGCCCCGTTCAGGGGGGTCGGTGGGGCCCCCTACCGTCGCGGGGCCGTCAGATCGCCAGATCCGGGCTCCGGTGAGAGTCGGCCCGGTCATCCGTAGGTGTCGCGCGGACCCCGCCCGTCGCGGCTCGACAACCTGCCCTTGGTCCAGTGCGGCAGGTGCGGGCCCAGCACCTCGATCACGGTGACCGTGCCGTCGCCGAGCTCCTCGTTGAGGCGGCGTACGACGGTGGGCGTGAGGAGCTTGAGCTGGGTGGCCCACGCGGTGGAGTCGGTGCGCACGACCAGGCGTCCGTCGGCGAACGACTCGGGCGTGCAGTGGTCGCCGATCTCGGACCCCACCAGCTCCGCCCACCGGCCGAAGACGCCCTGGACCTTGAGGTCGAGCTCCCAGCCGTGGCTGGCGATGAGCCGGCCCATCGCCTGGTCGAGCATCTGCGGGTCGCGGTCGTCGGGCCGCGCGCCCGAGGACTTCGTGAAGGTGCGCCGCCTGAACGTCGGACGCTTCCGCACCGGTGCGCCCGGCGTCGCCGCGGCGGCGCGGGCCGCCGAGCGCGCGAGGTCCAGGCCGTCGGCCTGGTGATCGGGAGCCGCCGCGGCCTCGGGCGTCACCTCGTCGCCCGTGTGGTCGCTGGTGTGGTCGTCCGCGCGGTCACCGGGCCGGTCGTCAGTCGTCACGCGTGACCTGCCCGTCCGCCACGATGAACCGCACGCCCTGCAGCGAGGTCGGCACGTCGGCGGCGACGGCCGCCGTCACCAGCACCTGCTCCGCGCCGGCCACCAGCTCGGCCAGCTGGCCGCGCCGCTCGGCGTCGAGCTCGGCGAAGACGTCGTCGAGCACGAGGATCGGGTCGTCGCCGTCCGCGCGCAGCAGGTCGTACGACGCCAGGCGCAGCGCGAGCGCGAACGACCACGACTCCCCGTGGGAGGCGTAGCCCTTGACCGGCAGCCGGAGCTCGCCGTCGCCGAGCGTGAGGAGCAGCTCGTCGCGGTGCGGCCCGACGAGCGAGATGCCGCGGTCGAGCTCGTCCTTGCGCCTGTCGGCGATCGCGCCGAGCAGTGCGGCCTCGAGCGGTGCCTTGGTCTCGACACGGGCTCGTCCCTCGCCCTGCTCGACCAGCGGCGGACCGAGGTCGTCCCCGAGGTCGATGCTCGCCTTGTAGTCGAGGTCGGCATCGTCGCGGCTGGCCCCGCGCGCGACCGCCTCGTAGGCCTTGCCGACGTAGGGGCGCAGGTCCTCGACCAGCTGCAGCCGCGCGCCGAGGAGCTCGGCGCCGACGCGGGCGAGGTTGTCGTCCCAGATCTCGAGGGTGGACATGGCCGCGTCGCGCGAGGACCCGCGCGCGACGCCGGCCGTCTTGAGCAGGCTGTTGCGCTGGCGCAGGATCCGGTCGTAGTCCGACCGCACGCCGGCCAGGCGCGGCGCGCGCAGCACCAGCAGGTCGTCGAGGAACTTGCGGCGGTCCGAGGGATCACCCTTGACCAGGGTGAGGTCGTCGGGGGCGAAGACCACCGTCCGCACGAGGCCGATGATCTCGCGCGGGCGCGGCAGCGGCGACCGGTTGATGCGGGCGCGGTTGGCACGTCCGGGGTTGAGCTCGACCTCCAGCATCGCCGTACGCCCCTCCTTCACGACCGAGGCGCGGACGACGGCCTGGTCGGCGCCGGCCTTGACCAGCGGCGCGTCGCTGGCGACCCGGTGCGAGGAGAGCCGGGAGAGGTAGTCGATCGCCTCGACCAGGAGCTCCCGGTCCCCGCGGCGCAGCGCGGCCCGCACCACCGCCTGGTCGGCGCCGTGCCGGACGAGCGGGGCATCGGCCGAGACGCGGTGGCTGCCCAGCGTGGCCAGGTAGCCCACCGCCTCGACCAGGTTGGTCTTCCCCTGGCCGTTGCGCCCGACCAGCACGGTCGGGCCCGGCGTCAGGGCCAGGTCGGCGGACTCCCAGCTGCGGAACTGACCCACCTGCAGGTGCCGGACGTACACGGCTCAGGAATTCGGTGACGCGCTGGGACGGCCCCCGTGCAGGGTCCTGCGCCGGGCCTGGACGATCCCCGTCAGGGCAGCGC
>NZ_JAOPWY010000135.1 GCF_025965415.1 Nocardioides sp. | reverse complement strand
CAGCAGGGCGAGCGCAGCCGCAACTCCGAGCTCACCTCGATGGCCACCGACATCGTCGCCGGACTCCGCATCCTGCGCGGGATCGGCGGCGAGGAGACCTTCGGCCGCAACTACGCCGACCAGTCGCAGGCCGCCCGCCGCGCCGGTGTCTCCTCCGGGATCTGGCAGGCCGCGGTCGAGGCCGTGGGCGTGCTCTTCTCCGGCGTCTTCCTCGTCAGCCTGGTCTGGCTCGGCACCCGGCAGGTCGACGCGGGCGAGCTGACGGTCGGACAGCTGGTGAGCTTCCTGGGCTACGGCCTCTTCATGGTCGGGCCGATCCGCACCTTCTTCGAGCTCGCCCAGAAGGCCACGCGAGCGCTGGTGAGCGCACGCCGGGCGATGGCGATCTTCGAGCAGCGGCCGCCGTGGCGCGAGCCCGCCGACCCGCGGCCGCTCGACGGGCGTCGGGAGATCGTCGACGACCTCAGCGGCTTCACCGCCCACCCGGGCGAGCTCACCGTGGTGGTCAGCGCCGTGCCGGAGCAGAGCTCGGCGCTGGCCGACCGCCTCGGCCGCTACCTCGCGCCGGACACCGACCCGGTGGGCGAGGACGACGGCGAGGCGCTCAAGGGCCGGGCGGCCCGCCTGGCCAGGGCCGACCGGGAGCGGCGGCGCGCCCGGATCGCCGCCCGCGACGAGGAGGCGGCGACGCGCGAGTGGGGCGTGCGCCTCGGGGGCGTGGACCTGTCGGCGGCCCGGCTCGACGACGTACGGCGCCAGGTGCTGGTCAGCGACACGGGCAGCAGCCTCTTCGCCGGCACCCTGCAGGACGCCATCGACCCGCACGGCCGGCTGACCCGCGAGCAGGCGGAGACAGCGCTCCGGGTGGCCAACGCCGAGGACGTCTACGACGCGCTGCCCGAGGGCTGGCAGGGACAGCTCGACGAGCGGGGCCGCGGTCTCTCCGGCGGCCAGCGGCAGCGCGTCGTGCTGGCGCGGGCGATCGCCGTCGACGCACCGATCCTGGTGCTCGTCGAGCCGACGTCTGCCGTCGACGCCCACACCGAGGCGCGCATCGCCGAGCGGGTGAGCGAGCTCCGCCGCGGCCGGACGACCGTCGTGTGCACGGTCTCGCCGCTGTGGCTGCACCACGCCGACCGGGTCGTGCTGCTGAAGGACGGGCAGGTCGTCGCCGAGGGCGAGCACGCCCACCTGCTCGAGCACGACCCCGCCTACCGCGACGTCGTGGTCAGGTCGCTGGACGACGTCGACGAGGAGGTCCCGTCGTGACCGACCTCCTCGCGACCTCCCCCGACACCTGGCGCGACCGCACCCTCGACGAGCCGGTCGTGCCGCCCGAGCTCGTCCCGCCCACGAGCGGCACACCTCGCGAGCGCGTCCGCGCCTTCTGGCAGCGCCACGACGTACGACGGCAGCGCGCAGAGGACGTCTACACCGCCTCCCGCAACCCCGAGCGGGGCTGGCCGGTCGCGGGCAACCGCGAGGTGCTGACGTTCTTCCGCGACCTCCTGGCGAGCCGCCGCAGGGCGTTCGCGGCCCTCGTCGTGCTCAACGCGCTCGCGGCCGGTGCCGGGCTGGTCGTGCCGCGCCTGCTCGGTGAGCTGGTCAACACCACCGTCGACGGCGGCGGCCGGCCGCTCGGCCAGCTGGCCCTCGTGATCATCGGCGTCGTGCTGGCGCAGGCCGCCTTCACGTTCCTGGCGCAGCGCACGTCCACGTTGTTCGGGCAGGATCTGCTGTCGACGGCCCGCGAGTTCATCGTCCGCACCATCCTGCGGCTCCCGCTCGGGGCGGTGGAGAGCGCGAGCACCGGCGACCTCGTCACCCGCGTCACCCGCGACGTCGGCACGATGAGCCGCTCGGTGCAGTTCGGCCTGCCCATGGCGATCATCTCGCTGCTGACGGTGGTGCTCTCGGTCGGCGCCATGCTGCTCAACTCCGTGGTCCTCGCGGTGCCCGCGCTGCTCACCTTCGCGACGTCGGGCTGGGCGGTGCGGACCTACCTGAGGCGCGCGCCGAAGGGCTACATCACCGAGGGCGCCACCTACTCCCGCATCAACACCACCCTCACCGAGACGGTCGAGGGCGCCCGCACCCTCGAGTCGCTGGGCCTCTCCCGCGTCCGCGTGCGCGCGGGCGACGCCGACATCGAGGTGTCGGCGCAGGCCGAGCGCTACACGATGTCGCTGCGCAACATCCTCTTCGCCGCCCTCAACTTCGCCTTCCAGACCCCGCGCGTGATCACGCTGCTGGTCGGCGCCTACGCCTACTCCCGCGGCTGGGTCGACCTCGGCCAGATCACCGCCGCCGTGCTCTACGTCGAGGCGCTGGCCGACCCCCTCGACCGGCTGATCGGCGAGATCGACCGGCTCCAGGTCGGCGCCGCCTCCACGAGCCGGCTGCTGGGCATCGCCGAGGTCAGGCCGGACCGCACGCCCGGCGACCGCCTGCCCGAGGGCATCGACCTCGTGGCTGCGGACCTCCGCTTCGCCTACCGCGAGGGGCACGACGTGCTCCACGGCGTCGACCTCCGCCTCGGTCCCGGCGAGCGGCTCGCCATCGTCGGGCCCAGCGGGTCGGGCAAGTCGACGCTGGGCCGCCTGCTCTCGGGCATCAACCGCCCTCGGACGGGCTCCGCGAGCGTCGGGGGCGTCGAGCTGGTCGACCTCCCGCTGGAGGTGCTGCGCACCGAGGTCGCCCTCGTCACCCAGGAGCACCACGTCTTCATCGGGTCGGTGCGCGACAACATCGTGCTGGCACGCGAGGGCTCCGACGACGACGCGGTCCGCGCGGCCCTGAGCGCGGTCGGCTCGCTGCTCTGGGTGGAGCGCCTGCCGCAGGGCCTCGACACGATGATCGGGTCGGGCCGCTACGCCCTGACCCCGGCGCAGGCCCAGCAGGTCGCCCTGGCCCGGCTGATCATCGCCGACCCGCACACGCTGGTCCTCGACGAGGCCACCTCGCTGATCGACCCACGGACCGCCCGGACGCTCGAGGGCTCGATGAACAACCTGCTGGAGGGTCGCACCGTGGTCGCGATCGCGCACCGGCTCCACACCGCGCACGACGCCGACCGGATCGCGGTCGTCATCGACGGGCGCATCGTCGAGCTCGGCAGCCACCACGAGCTCGTCGACCTCGACGGCGAGTACGCCGCCCTCTGGCGCGCCTGGACGTCCTGACGGCGTCAGGGCTGCACCCGGGGTGCTGCGTGGGGTCGGCGTACGTCGCCGCGCACCGGTCGGCGGGGGCGGCGTCCCGGGTGGCGGTGGAGCTGCCCGCTGCCCCGGGCGCCTAGCTGTTGCTGAAGACCGCCGGCCCGCCGTCGCCACCGTCGGCCTCCGGACCGCGGCCCGCCCAGGTCCAGGCGTACGCCGGGTCCTCGACGGCCAGGCCGCCCTCGCCGAGCTCCAGCGGGGCGAACGTGTCGACCATGACGGCCGACTCGTCGAAGTAGTCGGCGCCGAGGGAGGCCTCGATCGCACTCGGCTGCGGTCCGTGCGCGTGGCCGCCCGGGTGCAGGCTGATCGAGCCGATGTTGATGCCCGATCCCTTGCGCGCCTCGTAGTCGCCGCCGACGTAGAACATGACCTCGTCGGAGTCGACGTTGGAGTGGTAGTAGGGCACCGGGATCGCGAGGTCGTGGTAGTCGACCTTGCGGGGCAGGAAGTTGCAGATCACGAAGTTCCAGCCCTCGAAGACCTGGTGCACCGGCGGCGGCTGGTGGACCTTGCCGGTGATCGGCATGTAGTCCTCGATGTTGAACGTGTAGGGATAGAGGCACCCGTCCCAGCCGACCACGTCGAACGGGTGGGTGGCGTAGGTCAGGCGGGTGCCGACGATCCCGGCACTGGTGCGGTGCTTGACCAGGACCTCGACGTCGGAGCCCTCCGCCTGGAACGTCTCCGCCGGACCGTGGAGGTCGCGCTCGCAGAAGGGCGCGTGCTCGAGGAACTGGCCGAAGCGCGAGAGGTAGCGCTTGGGCGGGTGGATGTGGCTGTTGGCCTCGATCGCGTAGAGCCGCGACGGCTCCGCCGGCACCCACCGGTGGTCGGTCGCGCGCGGGACGAGGACGTAGTCGCCGGCGCGGTAGGGCACCACGCCGAAGACGGTCTCGACCGTGCCGGTGCCGGCCTCGACGTAGACGCACTCGTCGCCGATGGCATTGCGGTAGAGGGGGGACGGCTCCGTGCCGGTCACGACGTAGCCGATGCGGACGTCGTTGTTGCCGAGGATCATCCGGCGCCCCTCGACGGGGCAGGCGCCCTGACCGGCCGGGAAGAGGTCGTGGAGCTTGAGGTGGCGCGGCTTGAGCGGGTGGTTGGGCGTGCGCGACTGGTCGGGGAGCTCCCAGACCTGGCTGTCGGTGATCGCGCTTGGCACGCCGCGGTGGTAGAGCAGCGAGGAGTCGGAGGAGAAGCCCTCCTCCCCCATCAGCTCCTCGCGGAAGAGGTGGCCGTCCTCGTCGCGCAGCTGTGTGTGGCGCTGGCGAGGCAGTCGGCCGAGTGCACGGTAGTGAGCCATCCGCCCGCTCCAATCATCCGATTATCGGACGTCGATGTCCGCTATCTGGTGGCTAGAGTAGTCCCGTGGCTCCCCCTCCTGCACCCGTCGATCCCACCCCGCGGCCCGACCCGTGGCCCGACCCGTGGCCCGACCTGTGGCGCGGCCTCGTCGACGACGCGGCGATCTTCCCGCCCGGCGACGTCCCCATCCATGAGGCCACAGCCGCGTGGACGGCGCGTGGCGAGACGTCGTACGCCCCCCTCGTCGGCAGCTTCGTGCTGAGGGACACCGACGTGCCGCTGGCGCGCGGCTTCGGCGCCCCGCTGTCCGTCGTCGTCACCGGCGGCGCAGGCCAGATCGCGGGCCCGCTGGGCGCCGCGACCCGGCTGGGCCTGGAGGTGGCGGGGATCGAGATCGCGGTGCGCGATGCCGACGACCCCGTCGGCAACGTACGCCGCATCGACGCCGCCGCGCGCGCCGCGGACGTCGACGTGCCGGTCTTCGTCGAGATCCCCGGGCCGACCACCGCGGCCTGGCTGGCCGCCGCCGACGAGGTGGCCGCATGCGGCCACCGCCTCAAGCTCCGGCTCGGGCACGTCGACCACGACCTCATCCCCGACGCGGCCACGGTCGCGTCGTGGATCGATGCGGCCCTCGACCGCGAGACTCCCTTCAAGGGCACCGCGGGCCTGCACCGGGCGGTCCGCCACGACCCGGAGGGGGGCGGCACGCACGGCTTCCTCAACGTCATGGTCGCGACCCAGGTGCTGTGGGACGGCGGCACCGTCGCGGACGCGACCGACGCCCTCGAGCAGCGCGACGGCGCCGCCCTCGCCGCGACGGACCTCCCGTCGGTCCGCCGCTGGTTCACCTCGTTCGGCTCCTGCTCGGTGACCGAGCCCCTCGACGACCTGACCGCCCTGGGACTTCTCTCCCCGGGCAGGGCGGAGCTCGCATGAGCACGACACCGCAGACCTGGGTGCCCGGTGCCGCCGGCTCCGGCTTCGACGTCGACCACCTCCCCTTCGGGGTCTTCGCCCGCTCCGGGGAGCACCCACGGGTCGCGGTGCGCATCGGCGACCAGGTGCTGGACCTGAGCATCGTCGCCGCCGCCGACATGGTGGACACGCACGAGCTGTTCGACCAGCCCACGCTCAACCCCTTCATGGCGGCCGGGCCGGTGGTGTGGGACTCGACGCGGGCGTGGATCACCGGCCTCCTGAGCGACCAGACCGAGCGCGACCTCGTGGAGCCGGCCCTGGCGCCCGTCGACTCGGTCACCATGCTGATGCCCTTCACCGTGGGCGACTACGTCGACTTCTACGCCTCCGAGCACCACGCGTCCAACGTCGGCCGGATGTTCCGGCCCGACCAGGAGCCGCTGCTGCCCAACTGGAGGAACCTCCCCGTCGGCTACCACGGCCGCTCGGGCACCGTCGTGGTCTCCGGGACCGACGTGGTGCGACCGTGCGGCCAGCGCAAGGCTCCCGACGCCGACCTGCCGACGTACGGCCCCTCGACGCGCCTCGACATCGAGGCCGAGCTCGGCTTCGTGGTGGGGGTCCCCTCGGCGATGGGCGAGCGCGTCGCGACCGCGGACTTCGCCCGGCACACCTTCGGCGTCGTGGGCCTCAACGACTGGTCGGCGCGGGACATCCAGGCCTGGGAGTACGTCCCGCTCGGCCCGTTCCTCGGCAAGTCCTTCGCCACCTCGATCAGCGCGTGGGTCACCCCGCTCGCCGCGCTCGGTGCGGCGTGGACCGACCTGCCCGGACAGGACCACCCGGAGGTGCTCGACTACCTGCGCGTCGACGGCCCCGCGGGCCTCGACATCGAGGTCGAGGTGGTGCTCGACGGCGAGGTGGTCGCGCGTCCGCCCTACCGCACCATGTACTGGTCGCCGGCCCAGATGCTGGCCCACACGACGGTCAACGGCGCCAGCGTCCGCACCGGCGACCTGTGGGGCTCGGGCACCGTGTCGGGCCCCGACCGCGACCAGCGCGGCTCGCTGCTCGAGCTGAGCTGGGGTGGCAAGGAGCCCTTCACCGTGGCCGGTCGCGAGCGGACCTTCCTCGAGGACGGCGACGAGGTGACGCTGCGCTACTCCGCGCCCGGCACCGGCGGTGGCCGCATCAGCCTCGGCGAGGTCACCGGGCGGATCCTGCCGGCCCGCTGACCGACCACTGACCGGGTCGGGCCGGGTCCTAGGCTGGGGCCGTGAAGCAGCTCGGCCAGTACGCCGCCCCGCGGCATGCCATCGCGCACCTCTCCGACCCGCACCTGATCGGCGGTGGCGGCCTGCACCACGGCGTGATCGACAACGTCGCCAACCTCCGCCGCGCGCTCGACCGGCTCGCCGCCGTACGACTCGCCCCGCAGGCGCTCGTCTTCACCGGCGACCTCGCCGACCGGGCGGAGCCCGACGCCTACGCGACCCTGCGCTCGATCGTGGAGCCGGCGGCCGCCGAGATGGGCGCGACCGTCGTCTGGACGATGGGCAACCACGACGAGCGGGCGCCCTTCGCGAGCGGCCTCTTCGACTCCGACGACGAGGGCTTCCAGGACCGGGTGCACGAGGTGGACGGGCTGCGGATCGTCGCCCTCGACACGAGCGTGCCCGGCTACCACCACGGCGAGCTCCGGCCCGAGCAGCTGGCCTGGCTGGCCGACGTGCTGGCCACGCCGGCCGAGCACGGCACCCTGCTCGCGATGCACCACCCGCCGCTTCCCCTGCCGATGATCCGGGCGGCCGAGCTCATCGAGCTGCACGACCAGCAGGCGCTCGCCGACGTCGTCGCCGGCTCCGACGTCCGCGGCATCCTGGCCGGGCACCTCCACCTGTCGACGTGGTCGACCTTCGCCGGCGTGCCGGTGTCGGTGGCCTCGGCCAGCTGCTACACCACAGACCCCGCACCGATCGACCGGTTCGTCTCGGGCGTCGACGCCGGGCAGGCGTTCACGATGGTGCACGCCTACGACGACCGGCTGGTGCACACGCTCGTCCCGCTCGAGCGGGGCACCGAGGTGAGCCACGTCGGCGCCGACATCGCCGAGGCCGTCGAGGGCGTCCCGATCGAGCAGGCGCGCGAGCTGGCCTCGTCCAAGACCTCTCAGTTCAACAGCTAGGACTCCTCTGTGCGACTGCTCCTGATGCGCCACGGCCAGACCCATGCCAACGTCTCCGGGGAGCTGGACACCGCCCACCCCGGCGTCGACCTCACCGACCTCGGGCGCGCCCAGGCGGTCGCGGCCAGCAAGGCCCTGGACGGCGAGGCCCTCGACGCGATCTACGTCTCCAGCCGGGTGCGCACGCACCAGACCGCGGCCCCGACCGCGGAGGACCGGGGCCTGTCCCTGACGGTGCTCGACGGGCTGGAGGAGATCTCGGCGGGCGACTTCGAGATGCGCAACGACCACGACGCCGTCGCCGGCTACATCGGCAGCGTCGCGACCTGGCTGGAGGGCGACCTGACCCACCGGATGCCCGGCGCGGAGACGGGCGAGGAGTTCCTCGCCCGCTTCGACGCGGCGGTCCGCAGGATCGTGGACGCCGGTCACGACACGGCCCTGGTCGTGAGCCACGGGGCGGCGCTGCGCACGTGGGTGTCCACCCGGATGGAGCCGCACCCCGACGCACCGCCCGCGACCCAGCCGCTGCACAACACCGCGCTCCTCGTGCTCGAGGGCGACTTCGACGCAGGCTGGAGGATGGTGTCGTGGCAGGGCCACCCGGTGGGCGGCGACTACCTCGAGGACCCCACGGCCGAGGACCCGACCGGCGACCTCGACGCCGACGGGGACGGCGAGATCGGCTAGGCCTTGCCCTGTCAGCATATGCTGACGCCATGAGGACCTCAGTGCACACGGGTGACGGCGACGGCGTCATCCCCGAGCTGGCCGCCGTGCGCGAGGCCAAGCGCGAGCTCGCCCGCCGCGAGGAGGTCGCCGTACGACGTGCCCGCAACTCCGGCCTGAGCTGGGCCGAGATCGGGACGCTCCTCGGCGTCACCCGCCAGACGATGCACCGGAAGTACCGGAAGGTCGGCTAGACGCCCTCGGTCCCGATCCCCGGGTGGACGAACGGATCGCCGGCCTTCATCTGCTCGACGGAGCCCGGGTGGACCCGGGCGAGGTGGGCCAGCCCGCGCCGGCGGTAGCGCAGCACCTGGACGATGCCGAGGGCCCAGAAGAGGTACTGCACCGCGAGGGCGAGCTTGAAGTCGTGCAGCGTGTAGGCGTCCATGCCGCCGGGGTTGGAGAGGTCGAGCACGATCCCTATCAGCGCCATGGTGAGAAGCGAGGCGGTGAAGCCGCCGACGTTGATCAGGCCGTTCGCACGGCCGGTCTCGTGCGCCGGGGTGAAGGACCGCGCCAGGTCGAAGGCCACCATCGCGGCCGGCCCCCCGCTGGCCGTGGCGAAGGCCATCACGACGACGAGCCAGTCCGGTGCCGCACCGGGCCACAGCAGCACGGCGGTCCACGGCACCACCATGGCGAGGACGACGCCGACCACGATCCACGAGCGGTAGTAGGGCAGCCGCGACACCAGCCGGGCGAGGGCGAGTCCGCTGACCACGGCCCAGGCCGTCATCGCCATCAGCAGCGTGCTCGCCCCGGTCGGGGTCCAGCCGAGTCCCTGGACGAGGAACGGGTAGCCCCACAGCAGCGTGAAGACCGTCGCGGAGAACTGTGAGGCGAAGTGGGACCACATGCCCAGCCGCGTGCCGGGGTTGCCCCAGACCGTGCGGACCGACCCGGCGAGCGCGCGCAGCTTGATCGCCACCACGTCGTCGCGGCGGTAGGGCGAGTCCTTGACCACCAGCAGCACCGCGACCAGCAGGACCACGCCGAGGCTCGAGGTCAGCGCGAACGCGCGGGTCCAGCCGAGCGTGTGCAGGAGGTACGCCAGGGGGCCGGCCGCGGCGATGGCGCCGAGCTGCCCGGACAGGCCCGTCAGCTGGGTGACCATCGGTGCCTGTCGCACGAGGAACCACGCGGTGACGAGGCGGATGGCGCTGACGAAGACCATCGCGTCGCCGGCGCCCACGACCGCGCGGGACAGGACGGCACCGGTGAAGGACCCGGAGAAGGCGAAGCCGAGCTGCCCGGCCGTCATCAGCACGAGGCCGCAGACCAGCATCGCGCGCGAGCCGAAGCGGTCCAGCAGCACACCCACCGGCACCTGCATGCCGGCGTACACGACGAGCTGGAGCACGGTGAACGTCGCCAGGCTGGTGGCGCTGATGTGGAAGCGGTCGGACGCGATGATGCCCGCGACGCCCAGGGAGCTGCGGTGGAACACGGCCAGGACGTAGACCGCGAGTGCAACCAGCCAGATCACCCACGCCCGCCGCCTGCCGATGTCGTGGATCTGCTCGGCACTCACCCCTCGCGCGCTCCGGCGCCGCCCAGGGCGGCGGTGAGCTCGGCGCGGTCGGGCGGGTCCGCGCCGGGGCGCGAGACGGTGACCGCGGCACCGATCGCCGCGGTCGTCACGACGTCGAGGACGTCCCGGTCGGAGAGCGCCCGCAGCGCATCGGCACCACCGGGGCCGCTGACACCGAGGGCGAGGAGGGTGTCGATGAGGACCCCGCTGAAGGTGTCGCCCGCGCCGACCGTGTCGGCGACCACCACGGGGACGCCGGGCACCTCCAGCGTGGTGCCGTCGGGGCGTACGGCGACCGCGCCGTCACCGCCGCGGGTGACCACGACGAGACCGGGGCCCCGCGTCGCCCAACGGGTCGCGGTGGCCACGGGGTCGACGTCGGGGAAGAGCCACTCGAGGTCCTCGTCGCTGACCTTGACGACCCCGGAGAGTCCGACCAGCTCCTCGACCCGGGCGACCGCGGCCGGGTGGTCGGGGGTGAGGGCCGGGCGGGCGTTGGGGTCGAGCGAGACCAGGGCCCGCCCGTGGTGGCTCCGCACCGCCTCCAGGACGACGTCGGCACCGGGGGCGAGCACCGTCGCGATCGAGCCGACGTGGAAGACGTCGCAGTCCTGCCGCGGCACCTCGCCGAGGTCCCAGGCGAGGTCGAAGTCGTAGGTCGCGGCGCCGGACTCGTCGAGCGTCACGGCCGCGCTCGACGTCCGTCCGCTGCCCGGCTGCTGCGCGAGCACCGTCACCCGGCTCGCCTCCAGCCAGGAGCGCACGAGCCGGCCACGGGCGTCGTCGCCGAGCACCGTCACCAGGTGGACGTCGTGGCCGAGCCGGCCCAGCGTGATCGCCACGTTGGCGGGACTGCCACCGGGCAGGTCCTGGGGGTTCCCGTCGCGGTCCGGCACGACGTCGACCAGCGCCTCGCCGACGACGAGGACCCGCGGCTGTGCGTCCGTCATGGTCCCCATCATGCCGCTGGTCACGCGCGGGCCGACAGCGCCACCGCCCGGGCGAGACCCGGGGCCAGCGGGAGTCGCGGGAGCAGGGTCGCCTGCACGGCGTGGTAGAGGTCCGGCTTGCCAGGCCACACCGCCGCCTGCGGCCGGTTGGCGGCGTCGAGCTCGTGGTGCCAGGAGCCGTGCTCGACGTCGCGCAGGTGCTCGACGACGTAGCGCCACCAGGCGGCGTACTGCTCCGCGAAGGCGCCCTCCCCCGTGCGCCGGTGGAGTGCCGTCGCGGCCGCGATGCCCTCGGCCGCCACCCAGTGCATGCGCTCGCGCACCACCGGGACGCCGTCCCAGTCGGTCGTGTAGACGAAGCCCGGCTCGCCGTCGACGTGCCAGCCGTCGGCCACCGCCCGGTCGAAGAGGACGCGCGAGGTGGCGAGCAGGCCGGGCGGGGCCGCGTCGCCCAGCGCGGCCTCGACGTGCAGCAGCAGGCGCGACCACTCGAGGCCGTGGCCGACGGTGGCGCCGAACGGCTTGAAGGGGTCGTCGGGGCGGTCCCGGTTGAGCTCGAGGTCGGGCGTCCAGTCCGGCCCGAAGTGCTCGGGGAGCCGGCCGTCGTACGACGCCGCGAGCCGGGTCGTGAGCTCCGAGATCCTGCCGGCTCGCTCGTGCCAGACGCGCTCTCCCGTCACGTCGCCCACCGCCAGCATCGCCTCGACGGAGTGCATCGCCGCGTTGAGGCCGCGGTAGGGCACCGGGGCGGTCCACTCCCGGTCCCACTCGTCGAGGACCAGCCCGGCCTGCTCGTCCCAGAAGTGCCGCACGAAGACCTCCGTGGCCTCGACGAGGAGGTCGTCCGCACCGGGCAGCCCGGCGGTGACGCCGGTGGCACCGGCGAGCATCACGAAGGCGTGGGCGTAGCAGGACTTGCCGGTCTCGCCGTCGGGCGTGCCGTCGGCGCCGACGGCCCCGAACCAACCGCCGTGCCGGTCGTCGTGCAGCGTCGTACGCAGGCCCTCGAGCGCCGCGGTCGCGACGGACGCGCAGCCCTCCACGCCGAGCAGGGTGCCGAGGCCGTAGACGTGGACCGTGCGGCTGGTGATCCAGGTGTGGACCGGGCGGCCGAGGTCGGGGGCGCCGGTGTCGTCGAGCCACGCGGCACCGCCGACCGGGTGCGCGATCCGGCGGCCGAAGTCGAGGAGGCGCCGGCACTCGGCGTCGAGCCAGTCGTCCGTGGGCCCCACCGGCATCGGGGAGGGGAGCGCGATCACCCGTGAAGTCACGCAGACTCCGGGGCGGCGGTCAAGAAATGGCCACTCCCGGACTCGCGCTGCGAGTCCGGGAGTGTGGTGTGGCAGGTAGAGGATTCGAACCTCTGTAGGCGTTGCCGGCTGATTTACAGTCAGCTCCCTTTGGCCGCTCGGGCAACCTGCCGGGCCGTGCGGAACAATAGCAAGGCAGAGACACCGCTACGAATCGCCGGGGCACCCCGGCAGCCCCATGAAGGAGGCAACACCATGGCTGACTCGAGCTTCGACATCGTGAGCAAGCTGGACCGCCAGGAGGTCGACAACGCCCTGAGCCAGGCGGCTCGCGAGATCGCCACTCGTTTCGACTTCAAGGGCACCGGCGCGTCGATCGAGTGGAAGGGCGAGAAGGCGATCGAGATCACCGCGTCCGCCGACGACCGCGCCAGCGCCGTGCTCAGCGTCTTCCAGGACAAGCTCATCAAGCGCGACCAGAGCCTGAAGATCCTCGATGCCTCCGAGCCGCGCCAGTCCGGCCAGGTGTCCAAGATCGACATCGTGCTCAAGGAGGGCATCACCTCCGAGGACGCCAAGAAGATCGGCAAGCTGATCCGCGACGAGGGCCCGAAGGGCGTCAAGGCGCAGGTGCAGGGCGAGGAGCTGCGCGTCTCGTCGAAGAAGCGCGACGACCTGCAGGCGGTCCAGCAGCTGGTGAAGTCGCAGGACTACGACTTCGCCGTGCAGTTCACGAACTACCGCTGAGCTCGCCGGTCACCGCACCACCCCCACCGATCCGTCATCGCTGGTACGACGGCCCCCACGGACGACAAGCCGCGCTGCTCCTTGGCTGGCGACAGGTTGACGGCCACTACAGCCGTCGGATCGCTGTTGCCTGTCTCGAGCCTGGGGGATGGATCAGCGTGGAGCTGTGGGTGGACCAGGGGATGCGTTGCCCCGCTCGACCTGATCGGCCCGGTTCACGCTCGCCAGCGCAATGACCACTCCGGCCGTCGCGGGGACGGCTTCTCGTCCGATCAGAGCTGTGCGCGCCTGTGAGCCTGTGCGGTGCCTGGTGTTCCCGACAGCGCAAGACCACCCCCCGGCGATGACGCGACGGGGTGGTTCTGCTTCGGAGTGGGTCGCGCAACCCGCCCGGTCCCAACAGTTGTTCAAGTGGATCCACGGAGACCCCCGCCCGCCGTTCCGTGGGGTGCGACGGGCGGGCCACCGGGTCATCCGGACTGGGAGGCTCCGCTTGCGCTGGACCAGTCGGTGGAAACCGTCACCGGCCCTCCGGGAGATCGTTGTCACGAGCAGAGACCATCCCCATGCCTCGGAGCGGCCGGAGCCGATCGAGCCCGGCGCGACGGAGCTCCTCAGGTGGTGTCGCTCGAAGGGCTGGGGGACGCGCTCCCGGTCGGGCTCGGTGTCGGAGAGCTCGTCTCCGACGGTGCGGTGGGGCTCGGCGTGGGCGAGGTCGTCTCCGACGGCGCGACCGGTGACTCGCTCGGCGACTCGGTGGGCGAGTCGGTCGGCGAGTCGGTCGGCGAGTCGGTCGGCGTGGCTGTCGTCGTCTCGTCGCCGGGAGCGGGCGAGGTCGACTCCGTGGGCTCGCTCAGCGGTCCTTGGTCCTCCTCGATGATGTCGAGGATCTGTTGCTCGTACGCCGTGAGCTGGGTCTGGATCTCGCCGAGCGGCACCTGGGCGATGGTGGCGCCGTACGCCGCGATCTGCTGCCACAGCGCCTCGACCTGGGCGATCGCGTCGTCACCGAGCGGTCCGTCGAGCGTCACGAAGAGCTGGACCGCGAGCGCGTAGGTCAGACAGCTGGTGCATTCGTAGTTGACGGCCACGGACAAGTTCTGTGGGACGGCGACGTTCGCATCGCCGACCACGAGCACGACCTGGAAGGCGACGGAGACCGCAGCGCAGTTGTCGCAGCTTGCGGCGGCAAACGCCTCGTTGGTGTTGTCGACGGGCTCCTCACCGTCGGCCCAGACCAACGCGAAGGCCACCGCGTAGGTGGCGGTGTCATCGGTGGTGTTGACCGACAGCGCCTGTGTGTCGCCCTCACCCGGTGCCAAGGGCTCGTCGAACGGGAAGATCCAGGTGTCGGGTTCGGTCCCAGTGGGGGGCGTCCCGACGTCCCCATCCCCCGTCTCCGGCTCCTCCGGAGCAGGAGTGGGCGTGTCCTCGGTCGCTGCCGTCTCGGACGCGGTGGGGTCCGGTCGTCCGGTCGTCGGGATCTGCTCGACCGTGGCGGTGCCGTCGTCGGGGATCAGCACCGTGGCGAGCTGTGGCGCGTCGCGGGTGGGCAGCGCAGTGTCGTCCGGCCACATCACCGTGCCGACGCCCTCGCTGCCGACGTCCACACCGGTCCGGGAGCCCGTCCCGGGCAGCACGCTCGTGAGAGTGCCGGACTCGTACGCCTGGATCGGTCGGTAGCGGTCGGGGGACGGCCACCAGGCGACGGCCAGTCCGGCCAGGATCGCGAGAGCGGTGAGCCCGGCGACGGCGCGCCTCAACGGCTTGCCGTCGGTGCGTCGCCACGCGGCCACGCCCACCTGACGGAGCACGCGGACGAGGACGTAGGCAGTGGCAGCGATCGGCAGCAGCACGATCAACGCGGCGAGGCCACGCGCCACCGCACCCACCAGGTCGCCGTCGCCGAACGCGAGCGCCATCTGCTCCTGCTGGGCGCGAGCGCCCGCCCACGCCGTGCCGACGAGCCGCGGCAGGGTCACGATCATCATCACCGTGACACCGAGGAGGACCGGCACCACGGTCAGCACCCACGCCGTGACCACCACGCGGGCCCAGGGCTTCAGCGCCCTGGCCTCCGGATGCGTGGGACGCCAGGGGACCATGCTGCGGAGGATCGGTCCGATCCGCTGGAACAGGTCGGGAACTCCGGTCAGGTCGGCCAGCACGTGGTAGCCGTCGAAGCGAACGAAGGGCAGGAGCTGTCGGAGCATCTGGAGCATCTGCGTCGCCACCAGCAGCAGGATCGCGTCGTACCTGGTCGCCCACCACACGCCCGCTGTGGCGACGGCAACGATCGCATTGAAGTAGAGGCCTCCGAGGTCGGTGCGCAGTCGGCCTGCCCGACCGAGGCGGTACGAGTCGGTGACGTCGGTGTAGAACGCCGGCCACACGAGATAGAGCCCGGCCCCCATCACGCCCGGAACGGCACCGCCACGGCGGGCGGCGGCGGCGTGGCCGAACTCGTGGAAACCCGCGGACAGGACGGTGATGGCGAGGACGGCGAGCAGCAGGCCGGGGCGGGCGAAGGCCTCGTGGGTGGCGGAGGCCAGACCCTTGTCGAAGAGCACCCACCACGTGATCCAGCCGAACACTGCAAGAACCGGGAGTACGACACCCAGGTTGAACAGGGCGGCGAAGGGTGTGGTGATCCGCCGGGTCTTCTCCTCATCCGTGACCGCGAGCTTGAAGCGCAGGCCCAGCAGTGGGTTGCTGCGCCGGAGGTCGGGTGCCGAGCCGTCCTCACGGACGGCCAGTCCCATCGGACGCAGCTTGTCCACCAGCTCGCGGGCGTTGTCCTCCGACACGGGCTTGCCGGTCTCCTGCGCGACGACCGAGGCGATGTCGGCATAGGAGCGCCGGCCGTCGAGGGCCGACAGGGTGGCGTACAGCAGAGGCGTGAGCTGGACGGTCTGTCCGTCGGCCCTGCGGGCGAGGGCGGGTGGCGTGCGGTAGCCGGACCCCTGCATCTCGCCGATCAGGACGATCCCGTCAGCGCGTGCGGGCGGCCCGACGCCCCCGACGCCGGTCGTACCGGCGACCGGGGGCGAGGTTGCCTCGGTCACGGCTGGGGCTGGGGCTGGTCAGCCTGTGAGATGTCGGAGGCCTGGTCAGCACTCGCGGACGCCTCGCCCTCGATGCTCTGGTTGATGATCGCGTCCTGCTGGGAGACGGCGACGGCGTTGCTGTCGATCGACCCGATGTTCGCCGCCACGGCTGCGTCGATCGGAGCAGCCACATTGGCGTTGGCCGCCACTGCGCCGTTGATCGGGGCCGTGATGTCGGCATCCGCGGCCAGGTCGACGTTGACGTTGAGCAGGTTGCCGTCCCCGAACCCGCTGAGACCATCGGTCACCCCACCGACGCCGTCCGTCACCCCGTCCGTCACCCCGTCCGTCACGCCGTCGGTCACCCCGTCCGTCACGCCGTCCGTCACGCCGTCCGTCACGCCGTCGGTCACGCCGTCCGACACGCCGTCGGTCACCCCGTCCGTCACCCCGTCCGTCACGCCGCCGAGACCATCGGTGGCCCCGCTCACCCCGTCAGTCACGCCGTCCGTCACACCGCCAAGGCCATCGGTGGCGTCGGAGGAGTCACTCGCAGCCGTGGCAGCGACGGGCGCGTCAGGCGTCTCGGCACCGGTCGTGGACTCGGTGCCCGGGGTGGCGCCCTGCTCGATGCTGCTGTCCTGCGTGGACTCGGCCGTGGCGTCGGCGGTGATGTCCTGGTTGATCATGACGCCCTGGTCGGACAGCGCCTGAGCGGTCGAGCCCTCGGAAAGGATGTTGGCGCCGACTGCGGCGTCAATGGGGGCGGCCACGTTGGCATTGGCAGCGACCGCCAGGTCGATCGGGGCGGCGGCGTCGATCGCGAGGTCGAGGTCGGCATTGAGGTCGAGGACCGAGACGACCTCCTTGTCCGGGAGAGCCGTCGCGCTCTCCGCCTCGAGCTCGGCGGCGGAAAGTCCTTCGGACGGGCTGGCATTCATGGAGGTCCCCCTTGGTTCGCGAAACTGGACACGGGGACGCTAGCCGTGGAGCCAGAGTGCGCACCTCACCCCTCTGGGCTCCGATTTCACCAACGGCCGCTGAGCTCGCCCAGCGCGCCGACGAGGAACACCACGGCGCGCACCGGGTCGTCCGGCAGGGCGGTGGCGCCGATCTCCGCCGCGACCTGCTCACTGGCACCCCGACCGGCGATGTAGAGCGCGTGGTCCTGCGACATGCGAAGAAACGTGGTGGCCTGCGCGCTGAAGGCGGTCGAGCGCGTGGGCGCGAGCACCACCGCGTCGGCGTTCGCGGCGCGGGCTGCGGTGAGGACGGCGGGGATCGGGGTGTCGGCGCCGAGGAAACGCGCACGTACGCCACGCTCGCGCAGCATCAGCGCCACGCACAGCAGCACCATGTCGTGGCGCTCGCCCGCAGGGCAGGCGAGGAGCACGACAGGGGACGGAGCCGACGCGTCGTCGAGCCCGTGCTGCAGCGGCAACGACGACAGCGCCGACAGCTTGCGCCGCAGCATCTCGCTCACGAAGTGCTCGTGCGCCACCGACAGCGTGCCCGCCTCCCACCGGTCGCCGACCTCGCGGAGGAACGGCAGCACGACACCGGCCACGGCCCCCGACAGGGGCATGTCCCAGAAGAGCTTGGGATGGCGTGCTCCGCCGCCTCGGCGTCGAAGGCCTCGACCGCCGCCCAGAGCTCGTCCTTGGAAGGGGTGTCCACGGGCGAACGCTAGTGGCTCGGCGGCCCCCACGGGACGTCCGCCCCGTCGCTCACCGGGTCACCCCGCAGCAGCCATGCGCGGGACGACGGCGGCCCCGTCCGCAGGGGTGAGCCAGACCGTGTCGCCGTCCTTGATGTCCAAGGAGCGCGAGTGGGTCCGGGTCATGACGACCGACACCTCCTCGCCGTCCACGGTCAGCACCGTGAGCCTCACCTCGAAGCCCACGCGCAGCACGCGCGACACCGTGCCCTCGACGGCGCCCGCCAGCTGCGGGGAGCGCGCGACCTCGACGTCGTGAGGCCGCAGGACGGTCCCACCGAGCTCGGTGACCTCACCGAGGAACCTCATGACGAAGTCGTTGGCCGGCTCGTCGTAGAGCTGGTCGGGGCTGCCGACCTGCTCGACCCGGCCGTCGTTGATGACCACGATCTCGTCGGCGACCTCGAGGGCCTCCTCCTGGTCGTGGGTCACGAAGATCGTGGTGGTGTGCACCTCGTCGTGCAGTCGGCGCAGCCAGTCGCGCAGCTCCTTGCGCACCTTCGCGTCGAGCGCGCCGAACGGCTCGTCGAGCAGGAGGACGCTCGGCTCCACGGCCAGGGCCCGGGCCAGCGCCATGCGCTGCCGCTGGCCACCGGAGAGCTGGGAGGGCATCCGGTCGCGGAACTGCGAGAGGTGCACCAGCTCGAGGAGCTCGGACACCCGCTTCTCGATCTCGGCCTTGGGCCGCTTGCGGATCTCGAGGCCGAAGGCGACGTTCTTGGCCACCGACATGTGCTTGAACACCGCGTCGTGCTGGAAGACGAAGCCCACGTTGCGCTTGCGCGCCGGCAGGTTCGTGGCCTCCCGGCCCTCGATGGTCACGGTGCCGGTGTCGGCGGTGTCGAGCCCCGCGATGATCCGCAGCAGCGTGGACTTGCCGCCGCCCGACGGGCCGAGGAGGGCGGTGAGCTGACCGGTGGGCAGCGAGACGGTGACGTCGTCGAGCGCGACGAAGTCACCGAAGG
>NZ_JAOPWY010000122.1 GCF_025965415.1 Nocardioides sp. | reverse complement strand
CCGACAGGTCGTACTGCGACTTGGGGAAGGTGGCCACCGTCTGCTTGAGCGCCTTGGCGTCGTTGGGCGTGTGCGCCCGGAGCTGGTGCTGCACCCGGGAGCCCAGCTGCGCCAAGACGTCGTCGGGGACGTCGGTCGGCGACTGGGTGACGAAGAAGACGCCGACGCCCTTCGAGCGGATCAGCCGCACGGTCTGGGCGATCTGTTCGAGGAACGCGTCGGAGGCGTCGTTGAAGAGCAGGTGCGCCTCGTCGAAGAAGAAGACCAGCTTGGGCTTGTCGAGGTCGCCCTCCTCGGGCAGGTCGTGGAAGAGGTCGGCGAGCAGCCACATCAAGAACGTGGAGAACAGGGCGGGCCGGTCCTGCAGGTTGGGCAGCTCGAGCAGGCTGATGATCCCGCGACCGTCGTCGGTGGTGCGGAGGAAGTCCTTGGTCTCGAACTCCGGCTCGCCGAAGAAGACGTCGGCCCCCTGGGCCTCGAAGGTGATCAGCTCGCGCAGGATGACGCCGGCGGTCTGCGGGGAGAGGCCGCCGATCGATTTGAGCTCGGCCTTCCCGGCCGCGTCGCCCGTGAGGTACTGCAGCACGGCGCGCAGGTCGGCGAGGTCGAGCAGCGGCAGGCCCTGCTTGTCGCAGTAGTAGAAGACCAGCCCGAGGGAGGACTCCTGCGTCTCGTTGAGGCCGAGCACCTTGGCGAGCAGCGTGGGGCCGAACGCCGTCATCGTGACCCGCACGGGTACGCCGATGCCCTGGCCGCCGATGGCGTAGAACTCCGTCGGGAAGCCGGTCGCGGTCCACTGCTGGCCGACGCTCGCCGTACGAGCCGTCAGCTTGTCGCTCGGCTCCCCCGGCACGCTGAGCCCGGACAGGTCGCCCTTGATGTCGGCCGCGAACACGGGTACGCCGTTGGCGCTGAGCTGCTCGGCCAGCAGCTGCAGGGTCTTGGTCTTGCCGGTGCCGGTGGCGCCGGCGACGAGACCGTGGCGGTTGAGCATGCCGAGCGGGATCTTGATGTGCACGTCGCTGAGGTCGTCGGCGTCGAGCATGAGGCCGCCGAGCTCGAGGGCGGCACCCTCGAACCGGTAGCCCGGCGCCACCGCCTCGGAGATCGGGTCGCTGGGAGCGGGGGTCTCGGCCGGCGCAGGCGCCTCGGAGGGAGCAGACGCCTCGACGGGGGCGGCCTCGGCTGGCGTCGGCACGGCCTCAGGGGTCTCGGTCATGCCCGCGAGCCTAGTCAGCGCGAGGGGGCACGACGAGGGCGTCGTTATGATCACCGGCGTGATCTTCAAGCGGGTGGGCGTCGGCCGGCCCTACCCCGACCACGGCCTGACCTCGCGCGCCTGGGCCGACCTGCCCCCGCGCCAGGTCCGGCTCGACGAGCTGGTGACCACCAAGGACACCCTCCGCCTCGACACGCTGCTCGACGAGGACTCGACGTTCTACGGCGACCTGTTCGCCCACGTGGTGCAGTGGCGCGGCGACCTCTACCTCGAGGACGGCCTGCACCGGGCGCTGCGCGCGGCCCTGCAGCAGCGCAGCGTCCTGCACGCCCGCGTCCACCAGGCAGCCGACCAGTGAGCGGGGCGCTGAAGTCCGCGCTGACTCTGGCGGTCCTCGGACTGCTCGTCGCCGTCGCCGCGGTCTGGGGCTGGGCGGCGCTGACCGAGCCGTTCCCCGAGGACGCGCCGGTGGCGATCTGCGAGGACGCCGCCGTGAGCGCCGGCACGGAGGTGCGGCGCGACCAGGTCGTGGTCAGCGTCTTCAACGGCAGTGGTCGCAGCGGCCTCGCAGGCTCGACGAGCGCCCAGCTGGCCGAGCGCGGCTTCGTCGCCGGCGACGTCGGCGACTCCCCGCAGCCGGCCGCGACCACCCAGATCTGGGCGTCCGACCCGACCAACCCGGCGGTCGACCTGGTCAAGCAACAGTTCAAGAAGGCCAGGGTCGTCCCCGGCGACGCGATCGGTGTGGGCGTGGTCGTGGTGGTGGGCGAGAGGTTCAAGGCGCTGCGGTCCCAGCAGGTCGAGTCGGTGCTCGCGCAGGCGGACGCGACCTTCTGCAAGGCCACCGGCTCCGAGTGACGCGCTAGTCGCGCTCCCGCTTCGAGGGGTCGCCGAGCCACTGCGCGAGGCGCCCGTTCTCCGACACCTGGCGCAGGCGGACCTCGGTGGCCTCGCGGAGCTTGCGCGGCGTGACCACGAGGAGGTCGTCGCCCGCGCGCAGGACCGTACGCCGCTCCGGCACCAGCGACGAGCCGCCCCGGATCACCAGTGAGACCGACGCCCCCTGGGGCAACCGCAGCTCCCCGACCTCGACGCCGTGCATCTTGGACGTGGGCGCGATGGTCACCTGGAGCAGGTCGGCGGCGACCCGGTCGAGGGGCGCGGCCTCGACGTCGAGCCCGCGCGGCTCGGAACGGCGCGAGACCCCCAGCAGCCGGGCGACCCACGGCAGGGTCGGGCCGGTGAGCAGCGTGTAGACCACGACCATCACGAAGACGATGTCGAAGAGCTCGTCGGCGCCGTCGACCCCTTCGGAGAGAGGGATGGTGGCGAGCACGATCGGCACGGCTCCGCGCAGGCCGGCCCACGAGATGAAGGCCAGCTCGCGCAGTGCCATCGGCTGCACGATGCTGCTGGCCAGCACGGACAGGGGTCGGGCGACGACGGTCAGCACGAGGCCCGTCACCAGGGCCTGGACGACGGTGTGCAGGTCGATCCGGCCGGGTGAGAGCAGCAGGCCGAGCATGACGAACAGCCCGATCTGCGCGAGCCACGCGACGCCCTCCGCGAACGAGCGGGTGGCCACCCGGTGGGGCAGCTCGCTGTTGCCGAGGATGAGCGCGGCGACGTAGATGGCGGCGAACCCCGAGGCGTGGAGCGCCGAGGCGAGACCGTACGCCGTGAACGCCAGGCACAGGACCGCGAGCGGGTAGAGGCCGGAGGACGGCAGGGCCGCCCGGCGCATGATCCACGCCCCCACCACGCCGCAGGCGACGCCCACGAGCCCGCCGGCGATCAGCTCGAAGACGATCGTGCCGGCCACCTCCAGCACGCCGGCGCCGGCGACGGCACCGGTGGAGATGATGCCGACCAGGACGACGGTGGGCGCGTCGTTGAGACCGGACTCGGCCTCGAGCGCACCGGTCAGCCTCTTGGGCAGCGGCACGACCCGCAGCACCGAGAACACCGCCGCCGCGTCCGTGGGTGAGCAGATCGCTCCCAGCAGGATCGCCAGCTCCCACGGCAGGCCCAGCAGGAAGTGGGCACCGAGGGCCACGACGGCCACCGAGACGGCCACCCCGAGCGTCGCCAGTGACAACCCCAGCCTGATGCTGGGTCGCATCTGCCGCCAGTCGGTGGTCAGACCACCCTCGGCCAGGATGATCGCCAGCGCGCCGAAGCCGAGGGCGTGCGCCAGCTGGGCGTCGTCGAAGGGGATCGCGAAGGGGCCGCCCTCGCCGAGCAGGACGCCGATGAGCAGGTAGATCAGCAGCGAGGGGAGGCCCACGCCCGCCGAGACCCGGACGGCCAGGATCGCCGCGAGCGTCACGACCGCACCCACCAGCACGAACAGGTCGAGCTGGTGGACGTCGAAGGTCATGCAGTCCTCATGCTCGTGGCCGGAGCGGGCTGGTCGGGGCACTGATCCTAACGGTCGCCGCGCCCCCGGGAGGGCGTCGTACCAGCCTGCGGGGCGTGCGACACCTGCCCCGGACGGGCCCCCGGCGCACCGGGCTGGTGGGACACTCGGGGGCGGGGAAACGTTTGGGCAACCGGGCCCCCGGGTAGGCGTCCTCCGACGAAAGGGTGTGATCCGATGTACGGCGACACAGCCGCGGGACGCAAGCGCGTCGCCCAGCTCCGCGAGCAGGGCGGCGACATCCGTGCCCTCGCGGCCCGGCTGGTGTCCCAGGCCGAGGCCGCCCCGTGGCACGGCAAGGCCGCCGACGCCATGCGCGAGCGCATCAAGGAGCGCGCCAACCACCTGCGCGCCGCCGCCGCGCACCACGAGACCGCCGCCGACTCGCTGGCCAGGCACCTCGCCGAGGTCGACAGCCTCAAGGAGGCCATCGACACCCGCTCCCACAAGGCCACCTCGCTCGTCGAGGACGCCCGCACCCGCGCGAGCCAGGCCGGTGCCGAGGAGGGCGAGGCCCCGGTCGAGGCCGACGCCACCGAGACAGCGCTGCTCGCCTTCGATCCACCCCCGGCCGGTCACAAGGACTGGCTGACCGTCACCCTCCCGGGCCTCTGACATGGTCACCATCGACCTGACCACCCCGCCCACGCCTCCGGCGAGCTTCCTCGACGGCATGGCCCGGCGGCTCGCGCTGACCCTGCCCGAGCTGCGTGTCGTGGCCGAGCTGGCCGGGGGTGCACCGCTCCCCTTCGACCTCGAGTCGACCGAGGGCGCGCCGTCCGCGTCGGGCTCCCTCTCGGGTCGGCTCGGGCAGAGCCGCGGATCCGTCGAGGACTCCGCCTACACCGATGCCCTCGGCACCCTCCACGACCCCTACGACACCCTCCGCCGCCGCGGACTGGTGGGCGACGACGGTGCCGACGCCGGCCTCGTCGGCGCCGTCGGCCTGCTGGCCACGCCCCGCCTGGCGCTCGACATCGACGTCGCGGCCGGGGCCGCCCAGGTCAAGGCCTGGCACCGCCAGGACGGGGGCGCGGTCGCGAGCCTGTCGACCTGCGACGGCATCGTCTTCGAGCTGGCCTGGTTCCCGGTCGAGCAGTGGACCACCGAGCTGGCCCGGGTCACCGCGGTCCCCGAGGACCTGGCCCTGTCCACGTCCCACGTCCCGGCGCTGCTCGACGTGCCCTACGCCCTCGCCGACGCGGTCGGGGAGGCCCTGCGCTCGGGTCGTTCCGACCTGGTCCCGGTCCTGATGGGCCAGGGCGACGGCGCGGTCCTCGCCGACGGCGAGGAGATCGGCACCGCCGAGGCTGCGGCCGCCCTCTCCGCCGTCCACACCGAGAGCCGGGGACGGCTGCGCATCCTGGCCGCGGAGGTGTCCGAGCGGGCCACCGCCTCGGTCGGCGTGGTGTCGTGGGTGCTGCTCCGGGACGGCTGGCACTCCCTCACCCCGCGTCACGACGACGGAGCCCGTGTCGCGGTCGCCCGCGTCGACCCCGACGACCTCGCGACCGAGCTGGCCCCGGTCCTGGCCCAGGTCAGCCTCAGGGAGACCGCAGATGAGTGACCTCGACATCCCCCGCACCCACGGCGCCGACTCCCCCGAGTCGTCGGCATCCGTGGCCGCCGACAAGTACGACCAGATGCTGGCGCTGGCCGACCTCTTCGACGCCTCCGGCAACGAGATGCGCACCCGCGCGCGCCTCGGTGCCGAGATCCTGGGCGACGACGACGTCGTCGACTCCGGTGAGCTCTCGAAGGCCACCTGGGCCCAGGCCGAGGAGGACATCCGCGCCGCCACGACGGGCAAGCACGGGCTGCTGACGCGATCGGTCGAGCTCGACGCCGACGCCCTCGTCGTACGTGCCACGGTGCTGACCTACCGCTGGATCGACGAGCTCCAGCAGGCGGCCTACAAGACCCTGGGCTCGATCGCCGGCCGCGCCATCGGCTACCTCGCCCCCGAGGTCGCGCTCGGTGGTGCCATCGTCAGCGCCGGCCTGATCGAGACCGACGCCCTGGACCGCGACGGCGTCACCGCCTACCTCAACGAGCTCGCCGAGAACAACCCCGACCTGATGGACCACCTGTCCGGTGGCGGCGGGCTGCTCGACGGCCTGCACATGCGCTCCCTGCTCACCGCCGGCGTCCTCGCCTCCGACCAGGGCGCCCACGCGGCGCGCGGCGGCCTCCGGGCGATCGGCATCGACCCGTTCCCCACCGACGCCGTGTCGGCGTTCCGCGACTCGGCCGGCTCCTTCGTGGAGGTCGACGAGGCCGAGACCACGGCGGAGGCCAGCGCGGGCCAGGCCCCTCGCTCGCTCGAGGAGCTGATGGCCAACCTCGTCGCCGAGGACCGCCGGATCAGCGTCCAGCGGGTCGGCACCGGCCGCTACATCGCCTACCTGCCCGGCACCCTCGGCCCGGACTCCGGTCGGCTCCGGCTCGTCGGCGCCGACCCGACGAGCTATGCCGCCCAGGTCGTCCGCGCGATCGAGAAGGTCGTGACCGAGGACGACGCGCGCGTCATGCTGGTGGGATCGGCGGCCGGCGGCACCGTGGCCGCCGAGATCGCCGCCTCCGCCGGCTCGCCCCGCTTCGTGGTCGACCAGGTGGTCACGGCCGGCGCCCCGGCGGCGCAGGTCCCCCGGATCCCCGACGCCACCCGCGTGCTGTCGCTGGAGGACCGCAGTGACCCGGTGGCCCTGCTCGGCTCGCTGATCAACGCCACGATCGCCAACCGGCTCACCGTGGTCTTCGACAGCAGCACCGCCGACGGCGCCCACATGTACGTCGCGGGGGCCAAGGCCGCCGACACCGCCGAGCACCCCGAGCTGCGGGCGGAGATCACCCGGCTGCAGGACCTCGGCTACCTCGCGGGCTAGCTCCTAGACGATCTCGTGCACGAACTCGCCCAGCTGGGCGAGGTTGCGGCACTCCACCATCGGCACGATCTCGCCGTAGCGGTCCGCGGCGCTGTCGCCGGTGCCCCAGTGGCGCGGGTGCTCGGGGTTGAGCCACCACGCGTGCCGGGCCCGGCCGGCCAGGTCGGTGAGGACGGGCAGGGCGAGGTCGCTGTAGTTGGAGCGACCGTCGCCGAGGACCAGCAGCGACGACTTCGGCCCGATCGCGTCGCCGTGCTCGTCCGCGAAGCGGGTCAGGGCGCGGCCGTAGTTGGTGCGGCCCCACAGCGCGGCCTGCGAGATGCTCGTCGCCAGCGACTCCATCACCTCGACCACGTCGGCGCCCGGTCGGAACCGGTCGCTCACCTCGACCACGTCGTCGACGAACGTGAAGGCCCGGACGCCGCTGAAGGCCTCGCGCAGGGCATAGACGAGCAGCAGCGTGAACTGCGCGAAGTTGGCCACCGACCCGCTCACGTCGCACAGCACGACGAGGTCGCTGCGGTGCGGTCGCTTGGGCCGGTGGTGGGTCGTCAGCGGCACCCCGCCGGTCGAGATCGAGGCGCGCACCGTGCGGCGTACGTCGAGGGGCCCTCGCCGGCGGGCGTGCTGCTCCTTGGTGAGCCGCGCCGCCAGCCTTCGCGCCAGCGGGTAGATCTCGCGCCGCATCTCCTCCAGGTCGCTGCGCCGGGCGGCGGTGAAGTCGAGCCGGTCGATGGTCGGGCGGACCGTCACGTCGGCCACGTGCTGAGGTCCCTTCTCCTCCGCGATCCGGCGCCGCGCGTCGCCCTCGACGAGGCGGGTGAAGTCGCCGATCCGCCGACCCGCCGCGCGCTGCGCCTGCTCGTCGTCGAGCCCCTGACCGAGCAGCCCCTGCACGAGCCGGTCCATCAGCTCCGCGGGTGAGACCCGCTGGAGGGACGTGTACGCCGACCAGCTCGACAGGCCGGGCCCCCGACCGGGCATCGCGCCGAAGCGCGCCACCGCCACGACTGCGAGGTCCTGCAGCGCCTGCTGGTCGCCGGAGGCCAGCGCCTCGGCCAGGGCCTCGCGGAACCGCTCCAGCTCCGGCCCGGTGTCGGGCACGCCGTCGGTGGCCTCGACGTCCTCGCCGGCGACGCCTCCGCCGATGAGGCGCGGGTAGTAGAGGTCGAAGACCGCGTCGAAGGTCACCCGCTGCGGCTGCCGCTTCACCAGCGTGGCGGCGTACGCGGCGCGGACCGTCTCGCGGTCGTGCCAGCGGACCTTCTCCAGCGCGGCGATCGCGTCGAGCCCCTCGGCGAGCGACACCGACAGGCCGGCGGAGCGCAGCGCCTCCACGAAGCCGATGTGGGTGTCGAGAAGGCTCATCGGTCAGCCCACCGCCAGCTTGAGCTCCTTGATCGCGCGGCGCTGGTCCGAGGCGTGCTTGAGCACGACGCCCAGGGTGCGCGCGACGGTGGCCTCGTCGAGGTCGGCGATCTGCAGCGCGATCAGGGTGCGCGCCCAGTCGACGGACTCCGCGATGGAGGGCGCCTTCTTGAGCTCGAGCTCGCGCAGGCGTACGACGACGTCGACGAGCTGGGCGGCGACCTTGTCGTCCAGGCCGGGGACCTGGCTGGTGACGATCGCCCGCTCGCGCTCGGCGTCGGGGTAGTCCAGGTGCAGGAACAGGCAGCGCCGCTTGACCGCCTCCGAGAGCTCGCGGCTGGCGTTGGAGGTGAGCACGACGAACGGGCGCCGCGTGGCACTGACGGTGCCCAGCTCGGGGATGGTCACCTGGAAGTCGCTGAGCACCTCGAGCAGCAGGCCCTCTACCTCCACGTCGGTCTTGTCGACCTCGTCGATCAGCAGGACGGTCGGCTCGTCGCGGCGGATCGCGCTCAGCAGCGGCCGGGTGAGCAGGAACTCCTCGGTGAAGATGTCGTCGTGGGTCTCGCTCCACGAGTCGTCGCCGCCGCTGGCCTGGATCCGGAGCAGCTGCTTCTTGTAGTTCCACTCGTAGAGCGCGCGGGCCTCGTCGAGGCCCTCGTAGCACTGCAGCCGCACCAGCTCGGCGCCCGTCGCGCGCGCCACCGCCTTGGCCAGCTCGGTCTTGCCGACGCCCGCCGGCCCCTCGACCAGCAACGGCTTCTCCAGCGCGCCCGAGAGGTACGCCGTCAGCGCGGTCGCATCGTCGGTGAGGTAGCCGACGTCCCGCAGTCGTGCGGACGCGTCGTCGGGGGACTCGAACCAGGTCGTCGTCACCCGCCGAGCCTAGCGAGGTGGGGTTCCGGTCACTCGTTCAGGTTCACGACGCCTCGTGCTCCGCAGCCGCCTGCCCGGCCACGCCCCCTCAGCGGAGCCCTCGCTCCGCTCGTGCTCTGCAGAGGGGGCGGGATTCGAACCCGCGGTAGGTCTCCCTACGACCGCTTTCAAGGCGGTTCCGATCGGCCGCTCCGGCACCCCTCCTCGTGCCGCGCCGGAGCGCCGCACACCGCGGGACTCTACCCAACCGCTCGGCCCGGGGACCCGAGCGAGGGCCTGGTCGTGCGAGCGTGGTGAAATCTGGAGCGTGACGACCGAGACCCCCAGCGTCCACCGCCTCGCCCCCGCCATCGCGGCGCGACTGGTGGGAGTGCTCCTGTGTGCGGTCGCCGTACTCATCCTGCTCAGCACGCTCGCGATCGCCGTCCTCGACCTGCACACGGTCTTCCTGCTGGTGCCGGTGGCGATCACCGTCGCTCTCCTCGTGGCGGCCTGGTGGACGTGGCGGCGCAAGGGCTGGATCGCGCGGCTGACGACGGAGGGCTACCGGATCCAGTGGGTCCGCGGCGTCGGCGCCGCCTCCGGCCGGTGGAAGGACGTCGAGGACGCCGTGACCACGACGATCCTCGACTCGCCGGTGGTGAGGCTGCGTCTGCGCGACGGCCGCACGACCACGATCCCGGTCGAGATGCTCGCCACCGACCGGGAGGACTTCGTCCGCGACATCCAGGCGCACCTCCAGCGCGGCCGCGGCCTGCGCAAGTTGTGACCTGATTCGGCGCAAGCACGCCCAGCCTTGTACCCTTCTCTGCGCCCGGCTCGGTCGGGCATGGAGGCGTCGCCTAGTCCGGTCTATGGCGCCCGCCTGCTAAGCGGGTTTGGGGCTAAAACCCCATCGAGGGTTCAAATCCCTCCGCCTCCGCAGTGATCGACCCCCTCCTTCGGGAGGGGGTCGAGACACGCATTTGCAGGATCCTGCAATGCACAGACCTGCAGCGACATGTCGCAGACGTGGCCCCGCGCCGTGGGAGAGAATGAACAGGTCATCCCCTGTGACACATGACTATGAGGTGGGAACCACTATGACCCCAGTTCGCCGCATCGCAGCCGCCGCACTCGTGGCCGCTCTGGGCATCGGATTCGTCGGCATCAGCAGCGCACCGGCCAACGCCGACTACACCTGGGGCACCAGGATCAAGGTTCCCCGCTGACCGACGTGCCATGATGTGCACGCAGTGAAAAGCTGAGACACGGACCCCCTCAACCCCCCACGAGTCTGGTCCGCCGGCCTCCCCCACAGGCCCGTCTCGGCACTCGGGGGCAGCAGCTCATGGAGCTGCTGCCCTCGATTCATGTCCGGGAGCGGGGAGGCGAGCCGCCCGCTCAGGAACCGGGCTCGTCGGCCTCGCGACCGGAGATCCCCCGCTTGCCCATCTCGTAGCCGAGCTGGAAGCGCGTCTCGACCTCGAACTCGCTCTTGAGGTCCGCTACGTAGCCGGCGTACGTCCGGGGGCTGACGCCCAGGCGCTTGGCGCCGGCGGGGTCGGCCCGGCCCTCGAGGAGCATCCGGATGGTCATCGCGCGCTGCTCCGCGGCGATGTCCCTCATCAGGGAGGTCTCGCTGCTGGTGAAGGGGCGGGCCCGCTCCCAGTGGCGCTCGAACATGTCGACGAGGTAGCCCACCATCGACCGCTCGCTGATCACCATCGCCGCGTTCAGCCCCTCGTGGCTGGGGATGACCGCGATGAGGCGGTCGACCACGATGAGGCGGTTGAAGAACTCGTCCATGGTCCGCACCTCGGCCCCGGCCGCGGTCACTGCCGCGACGTACTTGCGGGTGTCGGCGCCACGGCGGGCGGCGTGCTGGTAGAGCGTGCGCATCCGCACGCCGCGCTTGAGCAGCGCGATCTCGCGCGCCGTCACCTCCGATAGCTGCTTGACCCCCCGCCGGTCCTGCGGCTGCGCGGTGAGCAGCTCCTCCTCCGCGTCGGCGACCATCGAGTCCAGGAAGGTCCGGATCGTGGTGGCGCCGCGGATCTCGGTGAAGGGACCGCCGACGGCGCTCGGCGAACGACGCCAGGCGTGCGCGAGCGAGCTGAATGCCTGGGCCCAGTGGGCCGACTCGGCGATGAGCTCCGCGCCCTGCTGGCCCAGCGGAGCGACCACGCGCGCCTGGACGGTGGCCGGGTCGACGGCCCGCCACCGGGTGCCGTCGTCGCTCTGGACGACGAGGCCGACCTCCTCGAGGAGGTCGAAGGCCTGCTCCAGCTCGCCGCGGCGGATGATCCGCTTGTCGGTGACGCTGATGCCCCCGGAGGTGACGATCTCCTCGTAGAGCGGAGTCGCCTGCTGCTCGAACAGGTCACGTTCACGTTGCCCCAAGGGCATGGCTCACCTCCACTCTCGCCCCCCGACACCAGTGTGAGGATGGTGCCACACGGCTCCCCACACCTTCGACGAAACCGTCACGACCCGCCCCGGCGGTGCAGCGGGGCGGGTCGTGGGCGGTGCCGGGGCCGGTCAGGCGTCGAGGCGGGCCTTCAGCGTGTCGTACTCGCTCCACAGCACGGACGGGAGGTCGTCGCCGAACTTCTCGAACCACTCCCGGATCTGCGGCAGCTCGGCCTTCCACTCCTCGACGTCGACCGCGAGCGCCTGGGCGAGCTGGTCCTCCGTGAGGTCGAGGCCCTCGATGTCGAGCGAGCCCGGCGCCGGCACGTGGCCGATGGGCGTCTCGACCGCGGCGGCCTGGCCGTCGATGCGCTCGATGACCCACTTGAGCACGCGGCTGTTCTCGCCGAATCCCGGCCACAGGAAGTCACCGTCGTCGTCGCGCCGGAACCAGTTGACGTAGAACATCCTGGGCAGCTTGGCGACGTCGTTGTCCTTGCCGATGCCGACCCAGTGGCTGAAGTAGTCGCCGGCGTTGTAGCCGATGAAGGGCAGCATCGCCATCGGGTCGCGGCGTACGACGCCGACCGCACCGACGGCAGCGGCGGTGGTCTCCGAGGAGAGCGTCGCGCCCATGAAGGTGCCGTGGTTCCAGTCGCGGGCCTCGGTCACCAGCGTGATCGTCTTCTTGCGACGACCACCGAAGAGGATCGCGTCGATCGGCACGCCACGCGGGTCGTCGTACTCGGCGGCGAGGATCGAGCACTGCTTGATCGGGGTGCAGTAGCGGCTGTTGGCGTGGGCCGAGAGCTCGGTGGACGCGGGGGTCCACGGCTCGCCCTTCCAGCTGGTCGCCTCGGCCGGGGTGTCCTCCAGGCCCTCCCACCACACGTTGCCGTCGGGCGTCAGCGCGACGTTGGTGAAGACCGAGTTGCCCTTGCGGATGGTCTCCATCGCGTGCGGGTTGGTGTGCTCGTTGGTGCCGGGCGCCACGCCGAAGAAGCCGAACTCCGGGTTGACCGCCCAGAGGCGGCCGTCCTCACCGATGCGCATCCAGGCGATGTCGTCGCCGATCGCCTCGACCGTCCAGCCCGGGATGGTCGGCTTGAGCATCGCGAGGTTGGTCTTGCCGCACGCGCTCGGGAAGGCGGCGGCGACGTACTTGGTGACGCCCTGGGGCGAGGTGAGCTTGAGGATCAGCATGTGCTCGGCCAGCCAGCCCTCGTCGCGCGCCATCACCGACGCGATGCGCAGGGCGTAGCACTTCTTGCCGAGCAGGGCGTTGCCGCCGTAGCCGGAGCCGAAGCTCCAGATCATCCGCTCCTCGGGGAACTGGACGATGTACTTGGTGTCGTTGCACGGCCACGCGACGTCGTCCTGGCCGGGCTCGAGCGGCATGCCGACCGAGTGCAGCGCGGGGACCCACTGCGGGGCGTGGCCGGCGGCCTCGAGCTCCTCGATCCGGGCGAGGACCTCGGTGCCCATCCGGGCCATCACGCGCATGGAGACGGTGACGTAGGCGGAGTCGGTGACCTCGATGCCGAACATCGGCTTCTCGGCGTCGACGTGGCCCATCACGAACGGGATGACGTACATCGTGCGGCCCCGCATGCAGCCGGCGTAGAGCCCGCGCATGAGCTCCTTCATCTGCGCCGGGTCCATCCAGTTGTTGGTGGGGCCGGCGTCGCGCTCGTCGACCGAGCAGATGTAGGTGCGGTCCTCGACGCGAGCCACGTCGGTGGGGTCGGAGGCCGCGTGGAACGAGTTGGGCATGACCTCGGGGTTGAGGCGGGTGAACGTGCCCGTCGCCTCGAGGGAGCGGGTGAGCTGGTCCCACTCCTCGTCGGAGCCGGTGCACCAGTGGATGCTGTCCGGCTGGGTCAGCTCGGCGATCTCGGCGACCCAGGCGGCGATGCCGGCATGCGTCGTCGGAGCGGTCTGATCGGTGGTCGTCTCGGTGTGGGTCAGTGCGGTCATCCCGGGTTCCTTCAGCGTTCGTCGCGGTTCGCGCGGCCTCGTTGACGGCGACTTGCTTTCGGACGCTAGTGCTTGTGAAAGCACGCACATATTGGATCGGTCTAAGGGCTGTGACCTGGGTCTCGCTACCCCTGCGTACACCGATTGGTCGGGACCTGCGATGCGCGGGTGGGGACGGATCAGATCGGGGCGTCCGGGTCGATGCTGCGAGTCTCGGAGCGCCGGTTTCGGGCGCTGAGCCAGTCGCGCACGTAGACCTTGGGCAGGATCTTGGCCACCGCCAGGGTGACGTAGACGATGGTGTTGATCGCGACGAAGGCCGCCAGCACGGCGATGAACTCGTTGCGCAGGATGCTGTCGGGCAGCAGCACGCCCATCGGGACCAGGGTCGGCACCTCAGCCCTCCACCCGTGCACCGGAGCCGGGCTGGACGATGTGCTTCCACGTCGCCGTCCGGTCCAGGGACAGGTCCACGATGCCCTTCAGGTAGACCACGTTGAGGAACATCGCGTAGAAGAGCTCGGGGAACAGCGAGAGGCCGAGCAACCGGGCCCTCCACCCACCGCGCCACACGGTCACGATGCGCTCCACGATGAAGACCATCCCGATGCCGACCCAGAACGGGAACCACACCCAGGTGGACGTCGCCAGCACCATCACGATGATGAGGACCAGGTAGGCCCCGAGCGCGATGACGCCGTAGCCGATCCCCAGCTGCTGCATCCAGTAGCGGAAGGTCTGGGGGCGCATGCCGTACGCGCCGAGGTTCTCCAGGGCCCCCCGCTGCCAGCGCAGCCGCTGGGCCCAGAGGGCGCTCCATGACGGCATCACCTCGGTGACCACGGTGCACTCGCGCGGCGAGACCATCAGGGCGCCCAGGGTCTTGAGCGCAATGGTCAGCTCGTTGTCCTCGGTCAGGGCGACCGTGTCGTAGACGTCTCCCGGGCTGCCCGGCAGGATCTTGCCTCGCTCCTCGGCCACCGTGCGGAGGGCCCGTGGCCGGAACACCGACGCCGTACCGGTGAGCACGAAGACACGACCGCGGCGGCGGCGCAGGTCGCGCTGGTAGCGGGTGTACTCGTTGCGCTGGAACTGGCCGATCAGGCCGAGGCCGTCCTCGCCGTAGAACAGGCCGCCGACGGCCATCAACGCCCGGTCGTCGGTGAGCCGGCGGGCGGCCCCCTCGAGGAAGCCCGCGTCCAGGGTGGTGTCGGCGTCCATGACCATCACGCAGTCGTTGTCGCCCAGGCCCGGGAGGACCTCGTGCAGGGCCTGGTTGAGGCCACCCGCCTTCTTGTGGGTGTTGCGCACGGTCTCGAAGACGTCCACGCCGGCCTCCCGCGCCAGCCGGACCGTCGCGTCGGTGCAGTTGTCCGCGACGACCACGATCCGGGCCGGGGGCAGCGACTGGGAGCGCAGGGACGCGAGGGTCTCGGAGATGCAGCCCTCCTCGTTGTGGGCCGGGATGAGGACCGTGATCGTCACGGGGCCGGCGTACTCCCCGCGGGTCTGCGCCATCACCAGCTTGGGGGCCAGCGGCATCCGGTTGCCGTCCTCGCTGCGGCGCGCCCGGGTGAGCAGCCGCCGTTCGAGACCGGCCACCCCGGCCGCCAGCAGCAGCGCCACCCCCACGGCCGCGAGCATCACGCGTGGGGCGGGCATCTCGGTGTCGTAGAAGACTCGCCAGATCCCGAACAGCACCCCTTTGCTGGGACTCTGCCCTGCCCGTGGATCACCCGACGCGACCGCCACCCACAGGGCGCATGCTCCGAGAGCAGCCGTCCCGATGATCGCCAGTCCGACTGATCGTTGTAGCCGCCGCATCTTGGTTCCGCGTCTCCTTCGTGGTGCCGGGGGGTCGCCCCCGGTCGTCAATCCTTCGGTGCCGCCCCCAGGGCGCGGGGGACGAACTGGTCGACGAACTCGTCGAAAGGAACCGGCTTGCCGATCAGGTAGCCCTGCGCGAAGTCGACACCCTCGTCGCGGCACACCTCGAGGATCTCCGGCGTGGACACGAACTCGGCCACCGTGCGCTTGCCCAGGTCGCGGGCGATGCCGACGATCGAGCGCATGATCGTGCGATCGACCTGCGACTCGTGGACGTGCGCGACGAACTCACCGTCGATCTTCACGTAGTCGAAGAACAGGTGCTTCAGGTAGTAGAAGGAGCCGAAGCCGGCACCGAAGTCGTCCAGCGCGAAGGCGCAGCCGAGATCGGTCATCCGCCCGGCGAAGTCCCGGGCCAGCCCCACGTCGCCGACGGCCGCGGTCTCGGTGATCTCCAGGATGAGCGCGGCCGGGTCGACGTCGTACGTGGCGAGCGCGTGGACGATCGCCCGCTCGATCTCGGGGTTGCCGATCGAGTGGCCGGACAGGTTGACCTCGAACACGAACTCCGGGTCGTGGTCCCGGCGCAGGCGCGCCAGCAGCTCGAGGCTCTTGTCGATCACCCACGCGTCGACCTGGGGCATCAGACCGACGCGCTCGGCGATGTAGATGAAACGTGCCGGCGGCACCAGCTCGTCGTCGTCCCTCAGGCGCAGCAGCACCTCGGCGGAGCTGATCCGGCCGCTGGCGATGTCCATGATCGGCTGGAGGTGCAGCTCGAACCGGTCCTTCTCCAGGGCCTCCTCGATGCGGCTCTGCCAGTGGAGCCGCGCCGCGGTCCGGGGTCCACGGGCATCACCCTCGTGCAACACCGCCACCTGGTTGCGCCCGGCCTCCTTCGCGTCGTACATGGTCATGTCCGCGAGCGCGAGCACGTCTGCGGCGTGCTCGGAGGCCGCCCGGAAGGTGACTGCCCCGACGCTCGCGGTCACGCGACGCCCGACCCCGTCGAGGGTCGTCGCGTGGTCGCGGACGCGCTCCACCACGAGCTCCGCCATCCGCTCGGCCACGTCCTGGCCACCGTCGGTGAGCAGCACGGCGAACTCGTCGCCGCCGAGCCTGGCCACCACGTCGGTGTCGCGAATGGATCGCCGCAACAGCCCCGCGATGGTGATGAGCAGCTGGTCGCCGGCGTTGTGCCCCAGGGAGTCGTTGACCTGCTTGAAGTTGTCGAGGTCCAGCAGGAGCAGAGCGCCGGCCGGGCCGTGACGCCGGCACCGGTCGAGGTGGCGCTGGAGCTCGTCCTCGAACCGGCGGCGGTTGGCCAGCCCGGTGAGCACGTCGTGGTCGGCGAGGTGGGCGAGCCGGTCGAGGTAGCGACGACGGTCGGAGATGTCGACGATGACGACCGCCGCCAGGCTGAGGACCGCCAGCGCCGCGACCCACCACGGCCACTTGTAGGGCGGCAGGAGCACGGTCAGCAGACCCAGGACCGCCACCGCTCCGAAGGTCAGCGCGAGCGCGGGCATGCCCCGCCCCAGATCGACATAGGAGGAGCCACGTCCCGCGGTCCCCGAGACAAGGCGGCGCACCCGACCACCGTACGGCAGTCGGGCGCGCCCCTCAGCGGTTTTCAGTCCTCCGCGTCGAGGTCGGCGGCCACGCGGCGGTGGGCCTCCCAGATGGCCTCGGGCATGCGCTCGAACTGCGCGAGGTGCTCCTCGCGGAAACCCATCTCCTGCTGCCAGCGGGACTTGTCGATGGTGAGGATCCGCTCGAGGTCCTCGGCCGGGATGTCCATGCCCTCGAGGTTGAGCTCCTCCTCCGTCGGGATGATGCCGACCGCCGTACGACGGCCCTGGACCTCGCCGTTCTTGAGCTGGAGCAGCCACAGCAGCGGGCGCAGGTTGTCGCGGTAGCCGGGCCACAGGAAGTGGCCGTCCTCGGCGTCGCGCTGGAACCAGTTGACGTGGGCGAAGATCGGCTGGTCCGACGCCGCCCCGACGATGTCGAGGTAGTGCTGCGCGTAGTCGCCCTCGCCGTAGGCCATGAAGGGGCGGTTGGACATCGGGTCGTAGCGGAGCACGCCCTCCTTGCACTCGGCCGCGGACGTCGCCTCCGCGCCGAGCGTGAGGCCGTCGTAGACGCCCTCGGCGAGGTCGGTGATCGCGCGGATCAGCGGCTCGCGGTCGCGGGTGCGGCCGCCGAAGATGATCGCGTCGATCGGCACCCCCAGGGGAGCGTCGTAGTCGTCCGCGATGTTGGGGACGTTGGCCAGCGTGGTGGTGAAACGGCTGTTGGGGTGCGCCCACGGAGCCGAGTCGTCCTCCTTGCGGTCCGCGATGGGCGAGCCCATCCAGTCCAGCCACCCGTGGCGGTCCGCCGGCTTCTCCTTGGTGCGCCCCTCCCACCACACCTCACCGGTGGTCGGGTTGTAGGCGACGTTGGTGAAGATGCAGTCGGTGCCCTCGCCGACCGAGGCCAGCGCGTTGGGGTTGGTGGTCTCGTTGGTGTCCTTGGCGACCCCGAACACGCCGTACTCGGGGTTCATGCCGTAGAGCTTGCCGGTCTCCTCCTCGACCCACAGCCACGCGATGTCGTCGCCGTAGAAGGACACGTGATAGCGCTCGCCCAGCGCATCGGGGGCGGCCATCATCGCCAGGTTGGTCTTGCCGGAGGCGCTCGGGAACCCACCACAGATGTGGTAGTCCTTGCCGGTCTCCTTGTCGTGGATGCCGATGAGCATGTACTGCTCGGCCAGGAACTTCTTGCTCGCCCAGCCGTCGTACGCCCCCTGCCGCAGGCCGTGGGCGATCTTGCCGAGCAGCGCGTTGCCGCCGTACGACGAGCCGAAGTGCAGGATCGTGCGCTCGTCGGCGACGGTCACGAAGTAGCGCTTGTCACCGTCGGTGCCCTGGCCGAGGTTCTCCAGGTCGCCGCTGACGTGGACGGCGCGCACGAAGTGGCCGGGGTCCTCGAGGTCGTTGACGAACTGCACGCCGACGCGGGACATCCGGATCATGTGCAGCACGACGGTGCGGGTGTCGGTGATCTCGACGCCGGCCGCCCAGGGCGCCAGGGCGTTGCCCGCGGGCGCCATCAGGTAGGGGACGACGTACATCGTCTTGCCCTCGCTCGCGCCGCGCATCAGGTCGTGCAGCTGGGGCTTCATCTCCGAGGACGGGCGCCAGTTGTTGTAGACGCCCCGGTCCTTCTCGTCGCTCGTCGCGACGATGGTGCGCTCCTCGGAGCGGGCGGTGTCCTTGTAGTAGGAGCGCGAGTAGTAGCGCCCCTCGCCGACCTTCTCCAGCTCGCCGGCCTCGACGGCCTCCTCGAGGAGTCGTGCGTCGTCGGAGGCGTTGACCACCTCGACGCGCTCGGCGCCGGTGAGCTCGGCGTACTCCTTCACGAACTCACGGACCTGGGGGTTCGTCAGTCCGGCTTCGTCCAGGACTGCCTCGAGATCTGCCATCGCGCTACCTCTCATCGTGTGGCGGCCGTGACCGCCGCGTGTGCGGGTGCTAGGCACCCTAGGGGATCGTCCGGCTTGTGGAACCCACGTGTGGGGGTGGTGCGATTTCGCCCGCTCGTCGTGGGTCGGCTATCCTCATCGAGTCCTCGCAGCGTGCAAGCACTGTGAGCGACATGCGCCTGTAGCTCAACGGATAGAGCATCTGACTACGGATCAGAAGGTTTGGGGTTCGAATCCCTACAGGCGCGCAGATCGAGGAAGCCGCAGGTCAGCGAGTTGACCTGCGGTTTCGTCGTTTCCTGTGGACGGTCCATCGGTGGAAGCCCTGCTGACGCAGCGGTTACCTGGTGCAGTAACGGTTGCAACAACTCCGCCCAGCGTCGTTACCTTGCCGCGGCAGGCTGCTCGCATGGGATGGCACCTGAAATTCACCAATAGCCGCTGGGGTCGAACTCGCGGCACAGGGCTGGCCATGTCCGTATCACTGAATCTCCTCACCATCCGCGAGACCGCCGCCGAGCTCCGTGTCAGCGTCGCCACCATCGAGCGCGTGCGCAAGCGGGGAGATCTCCCACGCGTCAAGGTTGGCTACGCGACACGCATCCTGCGCCGTGACATCGAGAACTACATCGAAGCCCACCGCGACGGCGCCGCATGAGCCGCCCACGGCAGGACCCGACCGACGCCACACCGACGCCCTACAAGGGCAAGGACGGGCTCTGGCACGTCTACGTCCCGATGGGTTGGCACCCCGACGGCCGTCCTGACCGCAAGCACCTTCGACGCAAGACCCGCAAGGAGGTCGTCCAGGCGCAGCGACGACTCGAGGAGCAGCGCGACCGCGGCGAGTACATCCACTCTGGCAAGGACACGACGCTCGGCTGGTGGGTCACGCACTGGTTGGACGAACTCCTTCCGTTGGCGGGACGCAAGGCCAAGACGATCGACGGCTACCGGTCGACGCTCAGGGTCCACGTCCTGCCGCATCTCGCGGGCGTGAAGTTGAGCAGCCTGTCAGCCGAGGTGATCCGAGGCCGCCTCGCTGCGATGAAGCACGCCGGGGCCAGCGCACACACGGTCAACGCCACGCACCGATTCCTGCGGTCGTGCCTTTCCACCGCCGTGGAGTCGGGCCGTCTCGCAGTGAACCCCGCGAAGCAGGTCAAGGTGGAGCAACCGCAGGAAATCGAGGTGGAACCGCTCACCGTCGAGGAGGCAACTCGCATCCTGGAGGTCGTTGCTGAGCAGCGGAACGGGGCCCGTTGGAGCGTCGCTCTCGCGCTCGGGCTCCGGCAGGGCGAGGCTCTGGGTTTGACGTGGATCGACGTGGATCTCGAGGCAGAGACCCTGGTGGTACGACGTTCCCTGCGCCGCGAGACCGGTCGCCATGGCTGCGATTCGAACGCGGCAGGCGAGCCCATGTGTGGATACAAGCAGGGAGGCCGTTGCCCAGAGCGGACCCAGGGCGGTCTGGTCGCTCGCATCACGAAGACCGGGAAGTCCCGCACGATTCCGTTGCCGCCAGGTCTGGCGCCTCTTCTTCGGGCGCATAAGGCGGCACAAAGCGCCGAACGGCTTCGGGCAGGATTTCTGTGGCAGGACGACGACTGGATGTTTGCCACGGAGTTTGGGGCGCCAATCGACCCACGCCGCGACTGGGGCGAGTGGAAGAAGGTGCTCGGCCGGGCCGGCGTGCGCGACGCTCGGGTCCACGACGCGCGCCATACGGCTGCCACGCTTCTTCTTGCTGCGGGAGTCGATACGCGGACTCTGATGGACCTCCTGGGGTGGACGGAGCATCGGACCGCACAGCGCTACGCCCACGTCATCGACCCGATGCGGCGAGAGGCGATGGCGCGAATGGGCGCGGTGCTCTTCGGTCAGGCCGAGTGAGTTCGACCCGGCGATCCTCGAGGCCCAGTCAGCCTCACGCGTCAGCTAATCCGAGGACCTAGTCATGACGAGTGATCAGGTGGCGCGCAGGCCTGCACCAGAGTCTGACCTGCGCAAACGTCGCCAGTTGCGTCTCATCCTCGATCACGTTTGGTCACGCCCAGCACTGTGCGTGCGACCTCGATCCCGGGGTTTGTGTTGAGTTTGTGTGGGCCTGACGCCCGCTCAAGCAACTCGTGCTCGCCACTTTCAGGCTTGGGGTCAGTTGTGAAGAGTGGTGACATCTGCGAGTTGAGGCCCGAGACAAACAGCGGATATGGCAGCCGCCACTATTACGGAAAGACCATTGGTTCAACTCTGGCATAGGGGCGCGGATGCCGGCTGGGGACGCCACGGTGGTAGGCGCAGCGCCAGACACCGGGCGCCGGTGGCCGAGCTCGGTGACGACAACGTGGATCGTGGGCCCGGCGTAGGGATCAGCGGACGGGCTGCCGGACTTTATGTCGTGAAGAGTCTCAGCGATGAGATCCCTCAATCGCTGCAGGGCAACGGTTTAAGCGTCACGGCCGTGATGCGCAGGTACGCGAGAGGGGGCCGACATGTCCTGGCTCCACGCACTCACGACCACGATGCGCATCTCCGGCGCGACGTTAGGATGAGCTACCAGCCAACGCGCCACCTCGACGCCGCCCACGCGCGGCATGGTGAGGTCGAGCAGCATACGTCGAAGGACTCGCGGCGCAAGATCTCGACGGCTTCCAGCCCGTCGCGCGCGGATCTGACGAGGTGCCCGGTGTGTTCGATGAGGGAAGTGAACACGTCGACATGTCCTCGCAGTCATCGACGATGAGGAGGCGAAGCTGACGAGCACCTCGGGCTGAAGCTCAGGCATAGCCCCTTCCGTGTCCTGGAGGTCCAGCTCCCGGACGGGATTAGACAAGAGTGGCGAGCCGCGGCTGTAGTGGTTTCCCATATGCTCCTCGATCTGATTCGAACGGGTGAGGCCCACGGCCCGGCAACGACGTAACCTCGCCTGAGTCCCGGCCGTTTCCCCCCGTCGCGGCCGGGGTCTCTTCATGCCCGGCCGTGCGAATCACCGCTTGGGTTTCGGGGTACATCGCGCCAAGACCATCTACAGGGAAATGGTTCAGGCCCCGTCGGTGCACGCCGCCGGCGGGGCCGCCCAGCGCCTACCACCTGTGGAGGCGCTCGATGTTCTTCTTCAGCAACCGACTCGGGTGCGGTGGTTGGCTCTCGGCGTCGATGGTGGTGACAGCAATTCTGCTGCTCACCTTCTTCCGCTAGGCGCCGGCTCCAGCCCTACCCCTCGCCGGGTTCCGCGTCGGCTTCCCACTCGCGGTCGCGCTCCTCGAGCACGGGCCTGCAGAAGGTCACTCCACGCCTCGATGTCGTCCTGGGCTGGCTGCGGCTGGCTCACATATCCCTGGGGCGACGCGCCGCGTGGACGTGCAACCATCGTGGGCGGGGCGGGGCGGTTGCGGTTGGCGCGTGCCGCATGTGCGCCAGAGCTCGTGTCGGAGCAGCGCAACGGGACCGGATTTGGTGCACAATTCAATATTGGGTGCCCGTCGATGTCGCTCGGGGTCTCTCGCGCACGAGTCGTCATCAGCCTTGGGAGGTTGACGAGTCAGGTCGTCGGTTAAGAAGCAGCCGCCGGCCTCCAGAGTGTGAGCCGTGCTCGCGTATCGCGCGGGTCTGCGCGATCTCCGTGGCCACGTTGATCACCTTGCGGTTGGAGTGCGACGAGATCCGCCGCATCGGCTGGCTGCTGCTGTTCCGCGGCACCCTGGCCGTCGCCGGGGCGATCAGCAGCCGCAGGTACCTGCCGTACTGGGGACTGGTGCTGGCGATGGGCATTCTTGAGTCCGTCGTGGCGCTCTACCTGCTGACCCGTCCGGACATCACCCTGATTGCAGCGGTGCTCGCTATCGGATTTGCTTTGATGCTCTACGGCGCCCTGGAGGTCGTCGCAGCGCTCGAGGTGAAGGAGCTGCCGCAACGCTTCGACGAGGTGACCACCACGGTGGCTGCGGGCACGGCCGACAAGTGGCTCGACCCCGTCGGCTAGCACGACGCTCATGGGGGAAAGCGGCGGCGCGCAGGACCACCTGCGCGTCGCCCGTCCGATGCGTTGGGCGAGCGCCATCCCGCGATCGTGGCCCAGCTCCAGGAGCGAGCAGAAAGCGGGACGACCTCATGCCGGTTCGGAAAGGTCCTGTGCACGAGGGACGTCGACGAGGACGTCGTGCCACCTGCCTCCCGCCTCCGCAGATTGCTGAGCGGCATCGACGATGAGCGCGCAGCGCCAAGCGTCGCCGATCGTCGGGCAGGCCACGGCACGGCCTAGGTGGTGGTCGACCACGCGCTTGTGCAGCGACACGAATGCGTCGACGTAGCCCAGGCCGAGACCTGCGACCGGGAAGCGCAGGTCGCCGTCGGGGTCGTCCCGGCCGATGACAACGGTCTGCGGGTGCTGGCCCAGACGGGCGACGTGGAGCTCCTCCGGTCGCCGCCAGGTGAAGCGTAGGCTGCCCTTCGTCCCCAGCACCTCGAAGGCTACGTCGGTGCTCTCCCCGCTGGCCACCCAAGTGACCAGGATCTGTCCGGTGGCGTCGTTGTCGAACTTCATCAGCAGCGCAGTGTGGTCGTCGACCGTCACCTGGGACCGGTGACTCGCACCGCGCACCGTGGGCCGTTCGGCGATGATCGTCCGGCTCAGCGCGGATACCGCCGCGACCTCGCCGACGAGGTAGCGCGCCAGGTCGATGGCCTCACCACCGTCCTACGCGCGGCCGGCGAAGGGGTCGGTGGTCGACGCGGTCGAACCCCAGGTGCGGGGGCTGCTGCGAGCGACACCAACGATGCCGTCCACGGTGATCGCCGAGCGGATCGGGTGGGAGCACGGGCTGACGGTCCTCAAGGACCGGGTCCGGGAGCTGCGGCCGTACTACCTGCCGCCGGCCCCGGCCAGCAGGACCGTCTACGACCCGGGGCATCGGGTCCAGTGCGATCTGTGGTTCCCGCCGGCATCGGTGCCGTTGGGTGCCGGCCAGCACGGGTCGCCGCCGGTGCTGGTGATGACCTCGGGCTACTCGCGGATGCGGTGGGCGGTGATGATCCCCTCACGAACCGCCCCGGACCTGATCGCCGGGCACTGGCAGCTGCTGATGGCGATGGCTGCGGCGCCCCGGCAGCTGGTCTGGGACAACGAGGGCTCTGTCGGTGGTTGGCGACGCGGGAAGCCGACACTGAGCGAGGAGTTCGAGTCCTTCCGCGGCAGCCTGGGCATCGGGGTGCACCTGTGGTGGCCACGTGATCCCGAAGCCAAGGGTCTGACTGAGCGCAACAACGGCTACTTCGAGACCTCCTTCCTGCCGGGCCGGGAGTTCACCAGTCCGGGTGACTTCAATACCCAGCTCACCGAGTGGCTGGCTAGGGCCAACGCCCGGCACTCGCGGCGGATCGGCTGCGCCCCGACCGCCCGCTGGACCGTGGACCGGGACGCGATGCTCCGACTGCCGCCGGCACCACCACCGCTGGGGTGGCGCACTCGGGTCCGGTTGCCGCGCGACCACTACGTCCGGGTGGCGTCCAACGACTACTCCGTCGATCCGTCGGTGGTGGGCAGGTTCGTCGAGGTGGTCGCGGACCTCACGGCCGTGACGATCACCTGCGCCGACACGGTCGTGGGTCGCCACGACCGCTGCTGGGCCAGGCACCAGACCCTGACCGACCCCGCACACCGGGCAAAGGCACTCGAGCTGGCCCACCACGCCAGAACAGTCAAGGAACGGCCGCCCGAGCCGGCCGGGGTGGTGGTCGAAGCCCGTGACCTGTCGGTCTACGACACGTTCTTCGGCACCAGCCCCACCGAGGCTGCTGGCCGGGATGAGGTCGCCTGATGGCCACCAAGACCAGCAGCCGGGACACCGACAGCGAGTTGGCGTTCCTGACCCGGGCGTTGAAGGCCCCCACCCTGCGGGAGTCGATCCCGCGGCTGGCCGAACGGGCGCGTGCGGAGTCCTGGACGCATGAGGAGTTCCTGGTCGCCTGCCTACCAACGCGAGGTGTCCGCACGAGAGTCCCACGGCGGCGAGGGTCGGATCCGCGCCGCCCGGTTCCCGGCCCGCAAGAGCCTGGAGGAATTCGACTTCACCCACGCCCGTGGATTGAAGCGCGACGTGATCGCGCACCTGGGCACCCTGGACTTCATCGCCGACAAGCAGAACGTGGTCTTCCTCGGCCCACCCGGCACCGGCAAGGCCCACCTGGCCACCGGGATCGCGATCCGGGCCTGCCAGGCCGGACACCGAGTCCAGTTCGCCACCGCCGCCCAATGGGTCGACCGGCTCGCCGAGCACCACGCTGCCGGACGGCTGCAAGACGAGCTACGCCGCCTGGCCCGCTACCCACTCCTGGTCATCGACGAGGTCGGCTACATCCCCTTCGAGCACGAGGCCGCCAACCTGTTCTTCCAGCTCGTCTCTTCCCGCTACGAGAGGGCCAGCCTGATCGTCACATCCAACAAGGAGTTCGGCCGCTGGGGTGAGGTCTTCGGCGACGACACCGTCGCCGCCGCAATGATCGACCGACTCGTTCACCACGCCGACGTCATCGCCCTGACGGGCGACTCCTACCGACTCAAGAACCACAACCTCGGCCGCATCCCCACCGCGGTCGAGACCAAGTAATCAACCGCAGAGGGGTCCATTTTCAACCGACGCAAAGGGGTTCGTTTTCGGCCGTAGTTGACACACGTGTCACGAGTACGTCAAAGACTGCTCAACTGATCGCGCCCGGTTGCGGAACTACCTCGGGCGCAACCCTCCCTTCTGCAGTCAGTGCATGTGACCGCCCTCTGCGCCGCGTGCGGGTGTTCGCCTGCACTCTTGGGACGTCCTGGGTTCGGCCGCATGATCCTCGTGGACTTCGGCATGCCAGTGCCTGCCGGTGACCCGCAGCGGAGGTGTGACCGCGTACGCTGGCGGCGCTGTGACGCACTCGCCGCGAGCGCCTGATCGGGGTCGATGACGGGGAGGAGCAGAAGCAGGGTCTTGATGCAGCGGCCTACTCATGAGTGCGCGAACCCAGCCCGAGGCTGGATCTTGTGGCTCGCACGGTCCTAGCAGGGAGGGTGGCGGTGACGACGCCTCCCCGGGAGGTGGAGCGGGCATCGAGGGTGCCGCCGAGGGCGGCAGCACGCTCCCGCATCGAGGCGATGCCGACACCAGCCTTCCAAGGAGTGCGGCGGCCGCCGTCGTCGCACACCTCGATCGAGAGTCCGGCCGAGCAGTGCCGGATGGTGACCGCGGCCGTGGTGCTACCGCTGTGCCGGGCGACGTTGATCAGGGCCTCCACGACGATGCGGTACGTCGCCACCTCCGTGGCCGCCGGGAGCGACGGCAGGCTGTCGGCGAGGACCGACACCTCCAGCCGCCGCCCGGTGGGGGTGTGCAACGCCCCCGCCTGCTGCTCGATCGCCCGGATCAGACCCAGCTCGTCCAGGGCTGGTGGACGCATGGCGTAGACGAGGTCGCGGATCTCGGCGATCGCCCCGACCGTCTCGGTGCGCAGCTGCCGTAGCAGGTCCTCGGCCACAGCGGGGTCCTGGCGCACCGAGTTGAGTGCGGCATCGGACATGAACGCGATCCCCGACAGGAGCGGACCCATCCCGTCGTGAAGGTCCCGCCGCAACCGGCGACGCTCCTCCTCGATAGCAGTGATGGCGTCCTCACGTGAGAGCTGGAGGTCGCGAGCCAGCGCCCGTGCCCGCAAGGTCTGGGCGAGCAACGGGGTGACCAGCGCGAGGACGTGCTCGTCACCCGGCCCCAGCCCCAGGTCACCGGGGCGGAGCCCGACCACGAGCTCACCCACCGGGGTCCGGTCGGGCAGCGCCAAGGTCAAGACCTTGGTGTACGTGGTCTTCGAGCCCGACTCGGCCAGCATCTGGCCGTCTGTGTAGAGCGCGGCGTAGGGCAGCACCAGCGCGTTCCGGATGGTGCGAAGGGCGACTCCGGGATCATCGCCGAGGTGACCTGCCACTGCGCCGGCGGCTCCGAGCGGGTCAGGACGCGAGCCGAAGAGCAGCTCGTCGATCACGCCCCTCAGCACTACTCGGGTGGGCTGGAAGAGCGTCGCCAACAGTGCCCCGGAGATACCCAGGAGCCCAGCGGATGGACGTTGACCACCGAGGATCTCAAGGAAGGCCGCCACACCGGCGAAGGCGGCCAGGTAGGCCACGGCGGCCGTGATGAACACGACCACATGCACCACCAGCCCGCGTACGTCCACCACCTCGGGATGCACGACTCCGAGGTACATGCACGGCCCGACGACACAGAGCAGCGCCAGTGACACGACACCGCCCCAGACGTTGGGGGCGGCAAACGCCACCAGGCCCGCCGTGATCACGCTCCCCCCCAGACCCAGGGCCAACCAGGTGAGCGCCGTCCGGTCACGAGGAGTGGCGTGCTCGAGGCGCCACCAGAGGAGAGCGACAGCCGTCAAGACGACCATGAGCCCCATCGTCTCGACGACGGGCTTGCGCTCAGCAGCGAGCGTGCCAACCGTCCCGGCAGCGCCGACCACCAGGACCGCGACCAGATCGACCGGGGTCCTCCAACTCGCTCGCGGGTAGACGACGACAGCAAGCGGGACCACGAGCAACCCCACAGCGCTGAGCGTCGGGGCGACGGCGCCGGTGCGCCCCCCGGCGTCGAGTGCGCACGCGAGGATCAGACCGAGGCCGCCGGCGATCAGCAGGCCGGCGGCGGCGTGCGCCCTCCGGACACGCAACAGGGCCACGCCGCTCGTCGCGAGGCAGCCGGCCAGCACCACCAGCGCGATCGCTACCGGATAACTGATCATGGGGCGAGACCCAGCCCGTTCTCTCGGGCCCGCACAATGGCTGCCGCCCGGTCAGCCACCTCGAGCTTGGCGAAGATTGTGGTGAGGTGGTTGCTGATGGTCTTGGGGGACAAGAACAGCTGATCGGCTATCGCAGATGTGCGGTGACCCGACGCCAAAAGGTCAAGGACCTGCCGCTCGCGCTGGGTGAGCTGGGGGAACGCTTGGATGCCTGAGGCCAGTGGCGTCTCGAAGAAGTTGAGCACGCGTCCTGCGACACCTGGCCCGAAGATCGTCTGGCCCGCCACCACGGCGTGGATGGCGGCAAGGATCTCGCTTTGCTCGGCACCCTTGAGCAGGTACCCGCGAGCACCTGCCCGCATCGCGGTGAAGACGGTCGCGTCGTCGTCGTACATCGTCAGCACCAGGACGACCGTGCCCGGTACCGCTGCGTGGATGCGCCGCGTGGCCTCGACGCCGTCGAGCAACGGCATCCGGACGTCCATCAGGACCACGTCGGGCTTGAGCAGCTGGACCTCGCTGACTGCAGCCTCGCCGTCTGCGGCCTCACCGACGACCTCGAGACCTGGGAGGGTGCCGATCAGCGCCGTCAACCCGCCTCGCACCACCGGGTGGTCATCGACGATCACGATGCGGAGGGCCATCTCCCCATCATGGCGTGCTGGAGGGCTTCTGCTCCCGGGAACTTCTTCCCGAAGGAACAAGACAGGACAGGAATGAAGCGGGGCACTCCGACCCTGTCTACGGGATGATGGTTCGGCGCACGGTGGACGTCTTCCGCGACCAGCCAGGTCGCATGCGATCGCAGGAGTCCTCATGGACGAACTCTCCACCCGGCAGAAGGTCGGGCTCGTGCTTGCCGGCATCTACGGGGCCGTCAACATCCTCAGTGTCGCCACACCCGCGCCAGCCGGCGGTGAGGGCCCGCCGATGGTGGTGCTCGTGGTCGACTCCGTGCTCGGCGTCGTCGCGCTGGTGGCCGCGATCGTGGCGTGGCGCACCGGGAGCCGCGCGACGGTCCGCGTGGCTGCAGGAGCTCTCGTCATCATCGCCCTCACCGCCCTCCCGGCGTTCTTCGTCGACGTGCCGGCGTGGGTCAAGCTGCTGGTGGCGGTCAGCACGATGGTCACCATCGCCATCGTGGTGCTGCTCCTCTCGCCTGCGCGACGTGCGGCCACCTTCGAGCCGGAGGCGGTCCGATGATCGCCGCAGTCACGATCCTGGCGGCCTTCCCGCTGGGCTACTTCATCAAGTCTTGGTTCGTTGCCAACACTACCTACGCCATCGCCTACCTGTGGGCACTGATCTTCCAAGCGGTCTACCTGCTGCCGCTCTTCCTCGAGGACATGAAGCCCCCAGGCGCCACCGGTGACGCCGTCACCGCGAACTTCCCGTTCTCCTACGGCGCTGTCACCCTTGGCATGTTCTTGCTCGGCTTTCTCCTCGTCCGGCTCGGGCGGTGGGCGCGTCAGCACCGCGCCGCACGCACGGCACCCAACCCGGTCAACGCATGAGCCCAGGCGCTCCGCCCTCCGTCAGCAGAGTCGCCTTGGAAGCACCGCGACTGACAGTCGACAGATACCGGCGGCGGCAGGCCGACAAGACTGCCACCCAGCAGCTGAAGGAGTTGCATGCGCTCGCGTGAAGAGCGGTCAACGGCGTTGGCGCGGGCGACGACGAACCTCGTGCAGCGAACCAGCAGAAGGGTGGGCAATACCCACGGCCGGCACCCGGACCACAGTTCGGGTGCCACGCGCCGATTGCTGGGCGGTTCTTCGTGCACTGTCGTCGGGGAAGACTGCGCCTCATCCGGACGGCGGTCATCGGCCATGTGATGGACGTACGCCGTCGCACGGAGCGATTGCCACGAACTCGCCCGGAGCCGCACAGACGCGCCCCATCGCGGCGAACTGCGCGCCTCTTCAGTACATCGACACCGCCCAGTTTCGGGCGCCCGAGAAAGTGGCCCGCAGCCCGCTATCCGCCCCAAGCAGTTTGCTCGAGCGAGTCGAGAGCTTCGAGCACTTCGGCGATTCCGCGGATGTGGAGCACGTCGATGGGCCGAGCTCCCTCGAGATAGGAGTCGTGCCCCGTGAGCCAGTCATTGATTAGCTCGGGAACGTAGATCAGGGATGCGCGCGCCACGACGTGGTCGAGTTGGACGAGCAGCTTCGCCTGCGCTGGCGTCGGCATCACTTTGCCAGCGCGCCACTTGGTCAGCAACAGACGGGTGACGCCCAAGCACTCGGCCACTCGCGTAGCCGAGCCGAGTGCGGCGACCAGCAGATCGATGCGGGTCGCCACCAGCGACTCAAACGTAGGACTCTTTCGCACCATGACGACATCGTTGCCGGAGGCACCGACACAGCCCTCACCGCGAGCTGCAGGATGCCGCACGACGGCAACGACTGCGGTCGAGATGAGCGCGAACATCCGCTTGAGACCACCACCGTGACCGGTGCAGAAATGGTTGCAGGAACCCGGCCAACCCTCGGGCTCGTAACGATTTTGCTGGAACGCCGCGACCTAGCGCGGCACTGGTCCTGATCCAGGCCCTGACCTGCGGAAACAGTCCAAGTCCGTGATGAACGATGCCGGTTCACGACGGCACCCGATGGGAGTTGCGTCCACCTACGGATCAGAAGGTTGGGGGTTCGAATCCCTGCAGGCGCGCAGATCGGAACGGCCCGGTCATCACGACCGGGCCGTTCCTGCGTTCCCGGGGTGGGGGTCCCGGGGTGCGGATCCCGACAGGAAGGCGTCAGGCCTGCCAGATGCGCAACCAGTCGACCGACATGTGCTGCGGCAGCTGCTTGTCCTTCATGAGGGACAGCTCGTAGTCCGAGGCGAGCAGGCTGAGGATGGGGTACTGCGGCTGCCCCGACACTCCCTTGCGGGTGCGCCAGGTCTCCCGGCCGTCGATGCGGAAGACGTACGTCTTGGGCGTCCACTCGACCGAGAACACATGGTAGTTCTTCGACCAGCCGTCCCGCTTGTTCTGGAGGAAGCTCCTCGGCCGCTTGAGCCAGGAGCCGGTCTTGATGACCTTGTGACGCTTCTTCCAGTGGATGAAGCTGGTGAGGCCACCTCGGGGGTGCTTGTCGCCGAAGTACTCGATGACGTCGATCTCGGCGCCCGCGGTGCGCGGCGTGCCGGCGCGGGACGTCTGGGGCTGGAGCCAGAAGCTGCTGTGCTGGCCGCGACGCTTGTGCATCTTGACGCGGGCGGCCGCGAAGCCGTACTTGAACGCCACGGTGCCCTGGGTCGAGATGTGGCCGTTGAGCCGGTAGGCGTAGCGACCCGACGACTTTCCGCGCTTGGCCGCCTCGCACTTCCCCTTGCGGCTCCGGTCCTTGATCACGCTGAGACGCACCTTGCCGCCGGACACCTTGACCGCCTTCGGGCTGCCCTTGGAGCACTTGCGCTTGCTGGCCTTCTCGTAGGACTGGCCGCGGTGGCTCCACTCGGGGCGCAGCGAGCCGCCCGAGAAGTTCTCCGTGTAGAGGGGTGTCAGCCACCGGCCGGTGCCCTGCGGCCGGCTCGTGACGGGGCGCAGTCCCTTGAACCTGTGCGCCTTCACGCGGTACTTCAGCGGACGGCCGTGGCGCATGGCCCTGGCGGAGAACTCCGCACGGCCCCGGCGGTCCAGCCTGGCCTTCCCGACGTTCTTCCAGTGCTTGCCCCGCTTGACCTGCAGGCGGACCGGACGATGGGCCCGGCGCGGCTTGACCGTGGCGGTGATGGCCACCCGGGCAGCGTCGGGATTGGCGGTGCCGCGGCCCTGCTGGACGATCTGCGGCATCACGTGCAGGCTCGCCCGCGAGCGCCTGGCCTTGAACACCGGGGCCGACGACGCGGCGGAAACGGCGTCCGAGGGACCGGCTGCCGACCCGTTCTCGGTGGCGAGGAGCAGGGACGCGGGCATCAGCAGGGCCAGGGCGCTGACTGCGATCGCGCGTGCAGACATGGCGACAACTCTCTGTTCGGGGCGAGGACCCTCGTCGGTATCGGTCGACCAGAGAGTGGTCCCGGACCTCCGGCCGAGACAAATCCTCGGACATCGAGGGCAACGCATCCCGCTCCTGGCGCACGATCCGCCCCGTAGGCTCTCCGTCGTGCCGCCCATCGACGACTCCACTCGTCCGCGCGTGGCGGGATCGGTCGACCTCACGCCACGGCAGCGCCTGGCCGGCGACCACCTCCGGATGATCCACGACCACTTCCGCGGGCAGCTCGCGCAGCTGACCCACGCCGTCGTCGAGCTGCGCGACGGCACCGGCGACGTCGGCGCCGTGCGCGAGGGCCTGCACCGCCTGGCGCCCGCGCTCACCGAGCAGCAGGTCTCCGGCCTGTGCCGGCAGGTCTGCCGGTTCCTCACGATGCACCACAGCATCGAGGACCAGAGCATGTTCCCGGCCGTGGCGACCCTCGAGGAGTACGCCCCGGTGGCGGCGCGCCTGGCCGAGGAGCACCTCGACATCCACGAGCACCTCGAGCGGGTCGACGACCTGGCGCTGGCGGTGCAGTCCGACCCGTCGCGGGTGCCCGACCTGGTCACCGCGGTCGCGGACCTGCGCCGCGACCTGGAGTCGCACTTCGCCTACGAGGAGACCGAGATGGCCGAGCCGCTCGGCCTGCTGGGCCTCGGCATCTGACGTCCGCGCCGGCCCCCGCGGCGGGTCGTTCTGCTCTGAGCGGAACGGGTGGGCATCGGCTCCGTCGGTGGCTAGGTTCGGCCCATGGGCGAGATCCTGCGGTTCCCCGAGCGAGACCACGAGGGCGCCCCGAGCATCCCCGAGCCGCTGTGGCGCGAGCTGGTGGGCCGGGAGCTGCACCGGGAGCGCACGGAGCGCAGCGAGCGCCTGGTCGACGTGGCCGGGCGCGCCGGCGTCTCGATGCAGTACCTCTCCGAGGTGGAGCGTGGGCTCAAGGACCCCTCGTCGGAGATGCTCCAGGCCATCGCCGGTGCGCTCGACCTGGGGGTCCGCGAGCTCGCGACCCGCGTCGCGCGACCGGACGCGCTGGCCCTCGCGGCCTGACTCACCCCAGCGCCGGCACCTGCTCGCGCAGGACGGTGTCGACGATCCCGTAGTCGACGGCCGCCGAGCCGGGCAGGACGAGCGTACGGTCGGTGTCCTGCCGGATCTGCTCGGGCGTACGACCGGTGTGCTCGGCGAGGATCTCCTCGAGCAGCAGCCGCACCCGGGCGACCTCGTCGGCCTCGAGGATGAGGTCCGGGACGGTGCCGCGGCCCTGGGTGGCCGGCTGGTGCAGCACCACCCGGCCGTGCGACAGGATCGCCCGGCTGCCGGGCGCGCCACCCGCCAGCAGCACCGCGGCCGTCCATGCGGCCTGGCCGACGCACACGGTCTCGACGCGGGGCTTGACGAACTGCATGGCGTCGTAGACCGCGAGCATCGCCGAGATCGAGCCGCCGGGCGAGTTGATGTAGAGGCTGATCGGGAGCTCGGGGCTCTCCGAGGCGAGGTGCAGCATCTGCGCGATCACGGCGTTGGCGACGCCGTCGTCGATCTCGGTGCCGAGGTAGACGATGCGCTCCGAGAGCAGCCGGGAGTAGAGGTCGAGCGTGCGCTCGCCGCGCGGCGTCTGCTGGACGACGTACGGGATCGTGTAGCCGCTCATCGGGCACCCGCTAGGCCGAGGGAGTGCGAGCGCCCGGGGGTGACGTGGTCGATGCTGCTGATGAGCTGGTCGACGAATCCGTAGGCGAGGGCCTGCTCGGCACTGAACCACCGGTCGCGACGGGAGTCACGCTCGACGGTCTCGCGGTCCTGGCCCGTGTGCTCGGCGATGAGGCCGAGGACGGTGTCGCGGGTGTGACGCAGGTCGTCGGCCTGGATCTCGATGTCGACGGCCGTGCCGCCGATCCCGGCCGACCCCTGGTGGAGGAGCACGCGCGCGTGCGTGAGGGCGTACCTCTTGCCGGGCGTGCCCGCGGAGAGGAGGAACTGCCCGGCGCTTGCGGCCATGCCCATCGCGAGGGTGCTGACGTCGTTGGGGATCAGCCGCATCACGTCGTGGATGGCCAGCATCGAGGAGACGGACCCGCCGGGCGAGTTGATCCAGAGGCTGATGTCGGCGCGCGGGTCCTCGGCGGACAGCAGCAGCAGCTGGTGCATCAGCCGGTTGCCGTTGCGCTCTCCGAGCTCCTCGCCCAGCACGATGATGCGCTGGTGCATGAGGCGGCGCACCAGCTCGTCCTCGATGCGGTCGGTGGTGGCGTGTGTGCTCATGTGCCCCAGCGTGTCCCGGTGCACGCCGGAACCACAGGCGTTCCACCGGCGGCAGATCCGCCCCCAGCAGAGCGACTCAGTGCTGGTCGACCCGCAGGATCTTCCCCGCGAACGTGACCACGTAGCCCACTCCGTCGACGAGCTCCAGCGACGTGGGCCGGTCCAGGCGCCTCACCACGGTCCGGAAGGTGCCGTCCGGCTGGACGACGACGATCTCGCCCGTGTACGGAGCAGCCGGAAATCCTTCGTTCTCCTCGGTCGGTTCCAGGTTCCAGTGGCCCTGCAGCAGGCCGTACAGCCGGCCCTGGTCGTGCTCGACGTCGACGATCAGGCCGCGGTTGCCCGTGTAGTCCTTGCCCCACGTGCCGATGACCTTCACCGAGCCGTCGGGTCGCACCCGGTTGATCTTGGAGGTGGACGGGAGGTGGGGGATCGGCCCCGCCGTTGCCAGGAGGACCCTGCCGTCGGCCACCTCGAGCCCGGTGGGCACGCGGTCGGTGCTGCTGAACGCCGTCAGCTCGCTGATCCGTCCGCGCGCATTGACCCGGATCACCCGGGCCAGGTGCGCGTCGGCGACCACGAAGCCCTTGCGCCACACGTCCATCGAGTACTGGACGCCTTGCGCCACGAACCAGTCGGGGTCCTTCGGCGGGTGGTTGGTCGACCACGTGCCGAGATCGGCGAAGACGGAGAACGTGCCGTCCCGCTTCAGGCGGTAGATGCCCATGACATCGTCGGGCCCTCCGACGGCGACCCCCGCCAGGATGACCATCACGTAGGCACGATCGCCGATGAAGGCGACATCCATCGCACCGCCGATGTCGATGAACTTGCGGGGCAGGCCCCGTCCGACCACCTTGGCCGAGCCGGTCGTCGGATCGACCCGGACGAGCGTGCCCTTGGTCCCGTTGGTCACGTAGAGCGCGCCGTCGGGTCCGATCGCGCTGCCCGACCCGAGGCCGCTGAGGGCCGAGTCGTTGAGCACGGTGACGACCGGAGCCGTCCTGGATGGTGCCTGCGCCTGCACGTGGAAGCCCGGCAGCACGAACGCGATCGCCAGAGCTGTGGCGAGCGCGGTGAAGCGACGACGCGTCATGATCCCTCCGCTGTTGTCTCGCGGCCGAGTGGCTGTCGCGCGCCCGGTCGAAATCCCAGATGACCGTCTTTCGATGCTGCTCCCGACCCGTCCCGAGGTCAAACTGGTCTGGAGCGCAGGCCCCGGGAACGCCGGCGCGTGGGGGGCGTCGGGCGTTCCCGCCCTACCGGTCCAGCAGGGGCCGCGAGGGATCCCAGGTCGTGCCGTCGCGCTCGTCCTGCCGCTTGCGGGCGATGGCGGACAGCGCCTCGAGGACCACGCGGTTGGCGAGCGCCGCAGTGATGTCGGCGTGGTCGTAGGGCGGGCTCACCTCGACGACGTCGATGCCGACGACCGGCAGCTCGAGGCAGATCCGGCGTACGGCGTCGAGAAGCTCGCGCGCGGACAGGCCTCCCGGCTCCGGGGTGCCGGTGCCGGGTGCGTGGCCCGGGTCGCAGACGTCGATGTCCACGGAGAGGAACACGCCCTCGCACTCGTCGGTGGCGATGGCGAAGGCCTCGGTGAGGCACGCGGTGAGCCCCTGGTGGACGATCTCGGTCATCTCGTAGGACCGCATCCTCTCCGCGGCCATCCAGTCGAGGGTCTCGGGGCCGGGCCAGTAGCCGCGCAGCCCGACCTGGAGGAAGCGGTCGCCGCGCAGGGCACCCGACTCGATCAGCCGGCGCATCGGCTGGCCGTGCCCCCACAGCGAGCCGAACTCGATGTCGCCGGTGTCGGCGTGCGCGTCGAAGTGGATCATCGAGACGCGACCGTGGCCCAGCACGTTGGCGACGCCCTTGGCGTCGGGGAACGCGATCGAGTGGTCGCCGCCGAGCACGACCGGGATCGCGCCGACCCGGGCGACCTTCTCGACGGCGGCCTCGAGCACGCCGAGCGCCCTCTCGATGTCACCCGGCGGCATCTCGACGTCGCCGGCGTCGACCACGCGCAGGTCCTGCAGCCCGTCGGTGCGCAGCGCCAACGAGGGCCGCGAGCCGTCGTGCGGGAGGTAGTCGGTCATCCGGATCGCCTGCGGCCCGAACCGGGTGCCCGGTCGGTGGGAGGTGCCGCCGTCGAACGGCGCACCGATCACGACCACGTCGGCACCGTCGTACGTCGACGCGTCGTCGAGGTCACAGGGCGGCACCCCGAGGAACGTGATGTCGGGACCGAACTGAGCGCCGTAGCGAGCCATGGACCGACTCTAGGGCCGACCGAACCGCCACTCGAGGACCGAGACGTAGGACGACCCCGGGTGGAGCACCGCCGAGGGCCAGTCGGGACGGTTCGGCGAGTCCGGGAAGAGCTGCGGCTCGAGGGCGATGCCGTCGCCCTGGCGGTAGCACCCGCCGGTGGTGGATCGCCGGGTGCCGTCGAGGACGTTCGCCGTGTAGACCTGCAGTCCGGGCTGGTCGGTCCACAGCTCGAGGCTCGTGCGTGCCTCCTCCGAGACCAGCACCGCGGCCCGGCGCAGGCCCGTCCCCCGCAGCACGAAGTTGTGGTCGATGCCGTGCGCCGCGACGACCTGGGGGTGGTCCGACCGGATGCGGGGACCGATCCGGGTCGGCTCGCGGAGGTCGAAGGGCGTGCCCGCCACCGGTGCGTGGTCGCCCTCCGGGATGCCCGTCGCGTCGACGGGGGTGAACGCGTCGGCCTCGACCTGCAGGAGGTGGTCGTCGACGGTGCCCGTCCCCTCGCCCCCGAGGTGGAGGTAGGCGTGGTGGGTGAGGTTGACGACCGTGGTGGCGTCCGTGGTCGCCTCCATGATGGCGGCCACGGTGTCGCCCTCGACGCGGTAGCGGACGGTCGCGGTCACCGTGCCGGGGAAGCCCTGGTCGCCGTCGGGGCTGGTCATCGTGAGCACCACGTCGTCCGGTCCGTGCTCGACGACGTCCCAGAGGCGTACGTCGAACCCGTCGGGCCCGCCGTGCAGGCTGTTGCCGCGGTCGTGCGTCGCCACCCGGACCTCCCGCCCCTCGAGCGGGAAGCGGCCCCCGGCGATGCGGTTGGCGTAGCGGCCGATCACGCCGCCGACGTAGTCGGTGCTGGCGAGCCGCTCGGCGACGTCGGGGTGGCCGAGCACGACGTTGCGGCGCACGCCGTCGCCACCGGTCACGTGCAGTCGGTGCACCGCGGCGCCGAGGGTCAGCACCTCCACCATCGGGCCGGGGGCCGCGCCGATGGTGAGCAGCCGCACGTCGCGGCCGTCGGGCATGCGTCCGAAGACGTCGGGGTCGATCACTGCCCCATCCTTGCGGACCCGGGCCTTGCAGAGGTGCGGGCCAGACCCGCCTTGACATTAGTTTGAGTCTCGTACTTAATAGTGACGTGGCTCTCGTCCTCGGCATCGACTCCTCCACCCAGTCCACCAAGGCCCTCCTGGTCGACGCGGCCGACGGGCGGGTCGTGGAGACTCGCACCGCACCCCATCCGCCGGGCACCGAGGTCGACCCGCGGGCCTGGCTGGAGGCGGTCGACACCGCGACGGACGGCCTGCTCGAGCGAGCGGACGCCGTCTCCGTCGGGGGTCAGCAGCACGGCATGGTCGCGCTCGACGAGGACGCCGCCCCGGTGCGCGACGCCCTGCTCTGGAACGACACCCGCTCGGCCGGGTCGGCCCGCGACCTCATCGACGAGATGGGCGGGCCGCAGGCCTGTGCCGACGCGATCGGCAGCGTCCTGGTCGCGTCCTTCACCTCGGCCAAGCTGCGCTGGCTGCGCGACCACGAGCCCGAGCACGCCGCGCGGGTCCACCGCGTGCTGCTCCCCCACGACTACGTCTCGCTCCACCTGGCCGCCGACGGGACCGGTCCCTTCACCGACCGCGGAGACGCCTCCGGCACCGGCTACTTCGCCACGGCCGAGAGCCGGTGGCGCCCCGACCTCCTCGAGCAGGCGCTGGGCCGGGCCGCCGAGCTGCCCCGCGTCGTCGCCCCGGGCGCCGTCGGCGCCGAGACCGCGCGGGGTGCCGTCCTCGCCGGCGGCACCGGCGACAACATGGGCGCCGCCCTGGGCATGGCCCTCGAGCCGGGCGACGTGCTGGTGTCGGTCGGCACGTCCGGCGTCGCCTCGGCCGTGAGCACGACGCCGGTGGCCGACGGCACCGGAGTGGTGACCGGCTTCGCCGACGCGAGCGGTGGCTTCCTGCCCATGGTCACCACGATGAACGCGGCCGGAATCCTCGACCTCCAGGCCCGGTGGCTCGGCGTGGACCACGACGGGCTCGCCGCCCTGGCGCTCGAGTCGGCGCCCGGCGCCGGCGGCGTCACCCTCCTCCCCTACTACGGCGGCGAGCGCACCCCCAACCGGCCAGACGCCGTCGGCACCTGGACCGGGCTGCGGCCCGCCACGACCCGCGCGGACCTCGCGCGGGCGGCGTACGAGGCGCTGCTCTGCTCGCTCGCGGACGCCGTCGACCGCCTGGTCGCGGCCACCGGCGTGCAGCCGCACCGCGTGCTGATGGTGGGCGGCGCGACGAAGAGCGCCGCGCTGCGCGCCCTCGCCCCGGCCGTGCTCGGCTGCCCGGTGGTGCTGCCCCCGGCCGGCGAGTACGTCGCCCTCGGCGCGGCGCGGCAGGCCGCCTGGGCGCTGGCCGGGACGGACGCGCCGCCGACCTGGCCCGCCCCCGAGACCACCGTCCTGGAGGCCGAGCCGACGCCCCACGTCCGCGAGGTCTACGCCGACCTGCGCGAGCGCACCGCCCCCTGGACCACGAGCACGACCACGAACACGACCGCGAACACGACCACGAACCTCAGCAACCCGGAAGGCACCTCATGAGCACCGAGATCCCCACCCCCACCCCCGAGGACAAGTTCTCCTTCGGCCTCTGGACCGTCGGCTGGCAGGGCGTCGACCCCTTCGGCGGCCCCACGCGTCCGCACATGGACACCGTGCACGCGCTGGAGAAGCTCGCCGGGCTCGGGGCGTACGGCGTCAACTTCCACGACGACGACGTGATCCCCTTCGGCAGCGACGACGCGACCCGCGACCAGATCATCGCCCGCTTCAAGCAGGGGCTCGACGACACGGGTCTCGTGGTCACCACCGCGACCACCAACCTCTTCAGCCACCCGGTCTTCAAGTCCGGCGGCTTCACCAACAACGACCGCGACATCCGCCGCTTCGCCCTGCGCAAGGTGATGCGCAACATCGACCTCGCCGCCGAGCTCGGCGCCAAGGTCTACGTCGCGTGGGGTGGCCGCGAGGGTGCGGAGTACGGCGCCTCGCAGGACACGCGCGTCGCGCTGGACCGGATGAAGGAGGCCTTCGACGTCCTCGGCGACTACGTCACCGAGCAGGGCTACGACCTGCGCTTCGCGATCGAGCCCAAGCCCAACGAGCCCCGCGGCGACATCCTGCTCCCGACGATCGGCCACGCGCTGGCCTTCATCGAGCAGCTCGAGCGCCCCGAGCTGGTCGGCGTGAACCCGGAGATCGGGCACGAGGAGATGGCCGGCATGAACGCCGCCGCGGGCTACGCCCAGGCGATGTGGGCCGGCAAGCTCTTCCACATCGACCTCAACGGCCAGAACGGGCCGAAGTACGACCAGGACCTGCGCTTCGGTGCCGGCAACGTGCGCGGCGCCTTCTGGGTGGTCGACGCGCTGCTCGCCGGCGGCTACGACGGCCCGGTCCACTTCGACTTCAAGCCGGCCCGCACCGAGGACGAGGACGGCGTGTGGGTCTCGGCCGCGGCCAACATGCGCAACTACCTCGTCCTGCGCGAGAAGGTGAAGGCCTTCCGCGCCGACCCCGAGGTGCAGGCCGCGATGGAGGCCGCGAAGGTCCCCGAGCTCGCCCTCCCCACCGTCGGGGCGGACGAGGGGTGGAAGGGCCTGCTCGAGGCCGAGCTGCCCGACCCCGAGGCGCTGGCCGTCCGCGGCGGCGGCTTCGAGCTGCTCGACCAGCTGGCCCTCGAGCACCTGTACGGCGTCCGCTGACCGTGCAGCGCCCCACCGCGGGCACGGAGGGGCTGCGGCGCGCCAACACCGGCGCCGTGCTCCGCGCCCTGCGCCGGCTCGGCCCGTCGACCCGGGCCGAGCTGGCCAAGCACACCGGCCTGGCCAAGGCCACCGTCGGTGTGATCGTCGCGGACCTCGAGGCGGCGGGAGCGGTCGCCGAGGAGGGGTCGCGGCCGGGCGTCCGCGGCCGGCCGGGACGACCGGTCGTGCTGCGGGGCGAGCGCTTCGTCGCGCTGGGCCTGGAGCTCAACGTCGACTACGTCTCGGCCGTCGTCCTCGACCTGGCCGGCCGGGTCGTCTCGAGCTCCAGCCGCCCGGGCGGCACGAGCGACGACCTCCGGGAGCTGGCACGCACCGCGCTGGCCGACCACGTCGGTGCCGGTTGCACCCTGGTCGGTGCGACGCTGGCGGTGCCGGGGCTGGTGCGCGGCGACAACCGCACCGTGGCCTGGGCGCCCAACCTGCACGTGACCTGGGCGGAGGTGGCCGACGCGCTCGGATCGCTGGTCCCCGACCAGCGCATCGAGGTCAGCAACGACGCCAACTGCGCGGCGTACGCCGAGTCGCACCACGGCGCCGCGACCGGTGCCGCCCACGCGCTCTACCTCACCGGGACCGTCGGCATCGGTGCCGGCATCGTGCAGGACGGCGAGGTGATGCGCGGCGGTGCGGGCTTCGCCGGCGAGGTGGGGCACATGCCGGTGGGCGACTCCACCGCCCTCTGCGGGTGCGGGCGCCGCGGGTGCTGGGAGGCGTCCATCGGCCTCCACCCGATGCTCGCCGCCGTCGGCATGACGGAGCTCGACACCCCGCTGCGGACCGCGGAGGCGGTGGCGGAGCGAGCCCGCACCGACGCCGGCGTCCGGGCCGGTCTCGACCGTGTGGGTCGCGACGTGGGCCTCGGCATCGCGATGCTGAGCAGCGTCCTCGACCCCGAGGTGGTCGTGCTCGGCGGCTACTTCGCGCCGCTCGGCGACCTCGTGCTGGAGCCGGCCCGCCGCACGCTCGACGAGCGCCTCGCGTCGGCCGTGCAGGTGCGTCCGGAGCTGCGGCCCAGCACGCTCGGCATCCAGGCTGCCGCACTCGGCGCCGCGGAGCAGTCCTTCGGCCCGGTGTTCGCCGGCGAGCGCGACCTCACCGCCTGAGCCGGTGCATCCGGCTCCTCAGCCGGCGAGCCGGGCGCGTACGTCGACCAGGGCCGTGCCGAGCGCGGCGACCGGGTCGACGAAGAGCGGCTCCAGCGCGATCTCCGCGGCCCCGAGCAGGGGCGAGTCCGAGCCGAGGCCCGGCAGCGAGAGGGTCACCGACTCCAGGGGCGCGGGCAGCGCGCGGTCGGCCAGTCCGGCGTTCACCTCGGCGCCCACCAGCGTGTAGAGCGAGCGGAAGTAGCCGCCGAGGACGACCACCTGCGGGTTGAAGAGGTTGACGATGCTCGCCAGGCCCTGGCCCAGTGCGGTGCCGGTGGCGCGCAGCGCGGGCGACGGCTTGTCGAAGCCGTCGAGGACCTCGTCGAGCTGGGCCACCTTGTCCGGCGGGCACGCGATCGCCTGCGCGATGGCGTGGGCGCCGACCTCGGTCTCCCAGCAGCCGCGGTTGCCGCAGTGGCAGGGGCGGCCGTCGGGGTTGAAGCGCAGGTGCCCGATCTCGCCGGCGTAGCCACCGGCCCCCTCGAGCCGGTGCCCGCCCGTGATGACCCCGGCGCCGACGCCGACGTTGCCGGAGACGTAGATGAGCTCGTCGACGCCCACCCCCGCCCCGCGGGTGTGCTCGGACAAGGCGCCCAGGTCGGCGTCGTTGGCGAGGGACACGGGCACGTCGAGGCCGAGCGCGGCCAGCACGATGCCGCCGAAGGAGACGTCGTGCCACTCGAGGTTGGGGGCGAGCCGGATCAGGCCGTCGCTGCGGCGCACCAGGCCGGGGACGCTGATCCCGATGCCGACGAGGGGGGCCGCGGGCGGCGCGTCCTCGACGACGGTGCGGATCAGTGCGGCGACGGACGCCCCGACCTGCCAGGCCTCACCCTGGCTGTGCACGGGCGCCTGGGCCCGCTGGAGCACCCGGCCGCCCAGCCCGATGCGGGCCACGACCGCCCGGTCCACGCCGAGGTCGACAGCGATGACGTAGGGCCCGTTGTCCGAGATCCGCACCCCCGCCGAGGGCCGTCCCGCGCCCTGGCGGGACCCCTCGAGCGGCGTGGCGTGCTCCGAGATGCCGAGCGACTCCAGCTCGCCGACGAGCCCCGCGATCGTGCTCCGGTTGAGCCCCATCAGGCTGGTCAGCTCGGCCCGGGAGATCTGGCCGGCCCCGTGGACGTGCCGCAGCAGCGTCCCGAGGTTGTGGCGCCGGATGGCCTCCTGGTTGGTGCCGAGGCCCGAGCGCCGCTGCGGGCTCATGAGCTCGACCTAGACGCCGGCCGAGGAGCGACGGCGACGCGAGATCGCGTCCACGCTCGCGGCGAGCAGCAGCACGCCACCGGTGACGAGGAAGTTGATGTAGCTCGCCTGGTTGAGCAGGCCGAGGCCGTTGGGGATCGTCGCGATCACCAGGCCACCGACCACCGCGTCGATCGCCCGGCCGCGACCGCCGAAGAGGCTGGTGCCGCCGATGACGGCCGCGCCGACGGCGTACAGCAGCTCGTTGCCGCCACCGGAGCCCGGGGAGACCTTGCCGGTGTACGACGCGGCCAGCAGGCCGCTGATCGCCGCCATGCCCGAGCAGATCACGAACGCCATGATCCGGACCCGGCGCACGTTGATGCCGGCGCGGCGCGCGGCCTCGGCGTTGCCGCCGACGGCGTAGAGGTGCCGGCCGAAGCGGGTCTTGGTCAGGATGAAGGTCCAGAAGAGCAGCAGCGCGATGACGACCGGCGCGACCCACGGGATGCCGCTGATGTTGAAGAGGTTGGGGTTGGGCGCGCGGTTGGCGCTCAGCAGCGCCGTCAGGCCGAGCACGATCCCCGCGAGGACGGCGATGCGGATCGCGACGAGGCCGATGGGCTGGTGGACCAGGCCCTTGGCGGAGAGCGAGCGGTAGCGCCAGAGCGAGAGCGCCGCGAAGCCGAGCACGATCAGCACCGCGGCGATCCAGCCGGCGGTGACCGGCACGTTCTTGATCGAGAGCCCGCGCAGCACCGGGTCGTTGAAGCGGAGCGAGCCGCCCGGGCCGATGAGCTTCAGGGGGACCGCCTGCAGGGCGAGGAAGAAGGCGAGGGTGACGACGAACGACGGGATCCCCAGGAAGGAGACCAGCGCGCCGATCGCGAGGCCGATGACCGCACCGACGGCGACGCCGGCGAGCGTGGCGAGCCACCACGTCCAGTCGTAGTCGATGAGCATCAGCGCGATGATCGTCGCGGAGGCACCGCCTGCGACGCCGGCCGACAGGTCGATCTCGCCGAGCAGCAGGACGAAGACGATGCCCATCGCCAGCACGATGATCGAGCCGGCCTGCACGACCAGGTTGGCCATGTTGTACGTCGTGAGGAACCGGTCGTTGAGCGAGGCGAAGACGACGAAGAGGAAGATCAGGCCGAGGATCGCGGGCAGCGAGCCCATGTCGCCGCCGCGCAGGCGGTTGACGTAGTCACGGGCCGAGTCGCCGATGCTGTGGGCCTGGCGGTTGTCGTTGTCGAAGCCGCTCGCGGACGAGGCCGGAGCGGGGCTGGACTGGGTGGCGGGGTCGACAGTCATGGTGAGGTCTCCGGTCCTGGTCAGACGGTCGCGGTCGCGGGGTTCTCGGCGATGCCGAGGTTCCCGGAGCGTCCGGCGGTGATGAGCTCGACGACCTGGCTGTGCGTGACGTCCTTGGCCGGCACGTCGGCGGCCACCCGGCCGAGGTAGAGGGCGGTGATCCGGTCGGCGACCTCGAACACGTCACCCATGTTGTGGGAGATCAGCACGACGCCGAGGCCGCGGTCGGCGAGCCTGCGCACGAGGTCGAGGACCTGCCGCGTCTGCGCGACGCCGAGCGCGGCGGTGGGCTCGTCGAGGAGGACGACCTTGGAGTTCCACAGGACCGCCTTGGCGATGGCCACGGTCTGCCGCTGGCCGCCGGAGAGGCTGGCGACGCTCTGGCGCACGGACTTCACGGTGCGCACCGAGAGGGACGCGAGGGTCTCGCGAGCACGCGTCTCCATGGTGATCTCGTCCAGCCCGAAGCGCGAGGTCTCCTCGCGGCCGAGGAACATGTTCTCGACGATGTCGAGGTTGTCGCACAGCGCGAGGTCCTGGTAGACGACCTCGACGCCGAGCGCGGCGACGTCACGGGGGCCGTGGACGTCGACCTGCTGGCCGTCGAAGTAGAAGTCACCGCTGTCGCGGCCGTAGATGCCGGCGATGATCTTGACGAGCGTCGACTTGCCGGCGCCGTTGTCGCCGACCAGGGCGGTGACCTGCCCGGGGTAGACGGCGAAGTCGACGTCGTGCAGGACGTGCACCACGCCGAAGCTCTTGTTGACCCCGCGAAGCTCGAGCAGCGGTTCCATGTGTCCTACTCCGATCGGCAGAATTTGTTGTGCGAGTCACGGTAACGACGCCCGGGCCGAGGTGTGCGGCCCGGGCGTCGTTCCGCGGTGTGTGCGTCAGGGGATCAGGAGATCCCGGCCTCGGTGCACAGGTCGGCGAACTTGCCGGTGCACACGTCGGCTGCCTTCTGGCCACCGTCGTCGATCACGTCGCCGACGTTGTCCTTGGTGATGGCCTGCGGCTCGAGCAGGATCGAGGGGACCTCGCTGTCGTCCGAGGAGTCGACCGTGGTGCCGGTGACGTCGGCCTCGTCGCCGTTGGCGAGCGCGATGGCCACGTCGGCCAGCGCGCCGGCCTCCTTCGTGGCGGACTTGTAGACCGTCATGCACTGGGTGCCGGCGAGGACGTTCTGCAGGCCCTCGACGGTGGCGTCCTGGCCGGTGACCGGGACCTTGCCGGCCTGGCCGGCGCCCTCGAGGATGCTGATCGCAGCACCGCCGAGACCGTCGTTGGCCGCGAGCACGCCGTCGACCTTGCCGTCAGCAGCGGTGTAGAGCTGCTGGAAGATCGTGGCGGCCTCCTCGTTGTCCCAGTCCGGGACGGCCTGCTCGCCGACGACCTTGTAGTTGCTCATGCCGTCGAGGACGCTGTGCGCACCCTCGGCGAAGAGCGTCGCGTTGTTGTCGGTGGGCGAACCGTTGAGGTAGACGATGTTGGCGTCCTTGTCCCCGAGGCAGTCCGCGAGGCCCTGGCCCTGGAGCTCGCCGACGACGGTGTTGTCGAAGGAGACGTAGTACTCCGCCGAGCCACCGAGGGTGAGGCGGTCGTAGTCGATGGTGGCCACGCCCTGCGACTGGGCCTTCTCCTGGATCGCGGCACCCGACTCGGAGTCGAGGTTGACGATGGCCAGGACGGTGACGCCGTTGCCGATCATGGTGTCGGCGATCTGGGTCATCCGCTCGGCGTCGCCCTCGGCGTTCTGGATGTCGTACTCGACGCCGGCCTCCTTGAAGGCCGCCTCGAGGGCCGGACGGTCCGCGCTCTCCCAGCGCACCGAGGACTCGGTGTCGGGGAGGATGACGCCGACCTTGCCGACCGCCTCGCTGCTGCCGCTGTCGCTGCCGGTGCCGCTGTCGTCCGAGCCGCTGCTGTCGTCACCGCCGCACGCGGTCAGTGCCATCGAAAGGCCGAGCAGGGGGACCAGGACAAAACTGTGCTTCCGCTTCACACGAACCGCCTCCTAGCGATTTCATCGCACGCCGACCAAGGATGCTCCACCAGTCGTCGTGCATATGTTGTTCGGCACAACATATGAAGTGACGGCCATCACGTCCAGCGCCGGGCCGAGCCGTTGCCAGTTTGTTACCGAAAGGTTTCGCCTCAGGCGGGGAACCGGCGTAGAGGTGTCTGGACCAGTGGCGATCCGAGGCGGTCGGCGACGCCTACCAGTCCCCCAGCGCCGCTAACCGCTCTCCGATGAGGGCGTGCGTGGCCGAGTCGGGGTGCAGGTGGTCGGGGAGCGGGAGTCTGGGGGCCGACCCGTTGGGGTGTCCCCGTCCGTGGGGCCTCTGGCTAGCGTGAGGCGATGCCCTCCGTCTCCCGCACCTTCACCACGACCGCCACCCCCGACGCCGCCTACGCCTACCTCGCTGACTTCACCCACGCCGAGGACTGGGACCCGGGCACCCAGGCGTGCGAGCGGACCAGCGGCGACGGCGGGGTCGGCACGACCTACCGCAACGTGTCGAAGTTCCTCGGTCGCGAGACCGAGCTGACCTACACGACCGCCGAGCTCGCCCCGCCGACGCGCGTGCACCTGCGCGGCACCAACGAGCAGTTCGAGGGTCACGACCTCTTCGAGATCCGGGCGTCGGGCCGCGGCTCCGAGGTCACCTACCGGGCCGACATGACCTTCTCCGGGGCCGCGAAGCTGGCCTCGCCCGTGGTCGCCGCCTACCTGCCCGTCCTCGCCCGCAAGACCGTGGAGCAGCTGCGCACCTGCCTGGACCGCCAGCAGGGCTGAGCCGGCTACCGCGGGGCCACCCGGGCGGGCAGCACCACCAGGAGACCGGCCAGGACGACCACCGAGGCGACCGCCGCCCCCACGGCCGCCGCCCGGTCGTAGACCACGTCGACGACCAGGAACGTGATCCCGCCCAGTAGCACGCCGATCATCATCAGCGCGGCCGAGGTGAGGCGGTGCCCGGCCTGGACGAGCTCCTCCTTCACCCCGTCGCGGAACACCCGTCGGTGGATCGCCACCGGGGCGAGGGTCACCCCGACGGTGACGAACGCCAGGCCCAGGAGGCCGACGTACCAGGCGCGCTGGAACGCGTCGAGGTCCGTGAACCGCGACTGGAACGGCAGCGTGGCCAGGAACCCCGCCAGCAGCTGGACGCCCGTCTGGCTGACGCGCAGCTCCTGGAGGAGGTCGTTCCAGTTGCGGTCGGCACGCTCCTCAGGGGTCTCGTCGCGCTCGTCGTCGGCCATCCCACGGACGCTACTCAGCCACCCGGACCGGCGCACCCCCTCCTGGGTGAGCAACCGGGAGGTGCGCGGTGGCACCGTGGCGGGCATGGCTGAGAAGAAGAAGCGCGATCCCGGCCCGTCCGTGAAGGACGCCGAGGTCTACGAGGCCCTGCGGGACGAGGGCGCGAGCAAGGAGAAGGCGGCCCGCATCGCCAACGCCTCGGCCGCCCAGGGTCGCTCGGCCGTCGGCGAGCGGGGCGGCGAGGCCGAGGACTACCCGGATCGCACCGTCGAGGAGCTGCGCCACCGCGCCGCGGAGCTGGACATCGACGGCAGGTCGTCGATGACGAAGGACGAGCTCATCGAGGCCCTGCGCCACCACTGACCGCCGGGGCGCTCACACGGGTGGGTCGAGCCGCGCCAGGGCGCGCAACCACATCTGGTCGACGGCCGGGCGGTGGGTGCTGATCACCGACTCGTAGACCGGGTCGTCGCCCGGTCGCGACGGCACCTCCCACGCCGAGACCACGGCGGCCCGGGTCGCGCTGACGGTCACCACGGTCCACTCGCGGCGCAGGGGCGAGCCCTCGGGGAGCTGGCACCGGGCCGGCAGCGCCGCGACGTCAGCGGGCAGCTCGTCGTCGAAGTCGGCCACGACCGCGGCCCACGACGCCGTCCTGGCGAGCTCGTCCCAGCGTGCCGCGAGCCGGCATAGCGGTGGCCCTCCTGGAAGGTGCCGAGCACGACCGGCCGGTCGGCGCGCGCCAGTGCCTCGTCCTCCACGGCGTACGACGCGGCGGTGAGCGCGCGACGACTCAGCCGGCGGGTCCGCAGCTCGGGGAACTGGCCGGACAGGGCGGCGTGGACGACGCGGGAGGCGGCTGGCGGTGGCGTCGCGTCACGGAGTCGATGGCCGCCTGCAGGCCCGCGCCGATCGGCACCGTGGCGATCATCGTCGCCATCGTCGGATGCTTCGTCATCTGGCGGATGGACGCGACCCGCGCGGAAGAGGTCGAGCACCCGAGCCCGCGGCCCGGACCGCGCCAGCAGCAGCTGCGGGCCGCACCCGTCTCGGACCAGCCCCGCCACCTCGAGTCCTGACCGCCGTCGCGGCCGCACCACCCGCACGGGTGTCCTGTGGGGACCACGGGCGTGGCACGTTCGGTGGTGGACCATCCCGGTCCTGCACCGACCTCACAGGAGGAATGACGATGGGTCTCGACGACAAGATCAGCAACAAGGGCGAGGAGCTCTCGGGCAAGGCCAAGGAGGCCACCGGCAAGGCGACCGGCGACGACGAGCTCGAGGCCGAGGGCAAGGGCGACCAGATGGGCGCCAACCTCAAGCAGGCCGGCGAGAAGGTCAAGGACGTCTTCAAGGACTGACCTGCCCCACCCAGACGTGCCCTCCGTCGCCGGCATCGGCGACGAGGAGCAGCTCATCGCCGGCGACCGCCATCAAGCTGTGGTCGCCGGCGGTCGGCGGTTCGAGGGGTACGCCAACCTGTTGCCATGTGCGGCCGTCGTCGGTCTGCCACAGCTCGTAGTGGTCGCCCGTGCTCACCGTGGCGAGCGCACCCACCGGCGTCGACGCCAGCGAGGCGACGTACGGCGCCCCGCGCCATGACTCCGCGATGGCGCCGAACGTCACGGGGTCGTGCCAGCCGTCCCCGTCCCTGGTCCAGGCCGCGAAGCGGTCCCCGCTCCGGCCCACGGCCAGCAGGCGTCCGTCGTCGAGGACGGCGACCCTGTGCACGTCCTGCGCGCCGTCCGCGGCCGGCATGTCCTCCGGCGACCACCCGAGCCCGTCCTCCGACGTCCAGGCCAGGGGGTCCTGGTCGAGGTGGCGTCCCGACCGGGCGCCGGCGCCGACGACCACCCACTCCTCGCCCGACCAGCCCGCACCCTGCGCGAGCGAGTCGAGGTCGCCGTCGTCGGTGAGCCCCGGCTCCGCCTCGACGCGCGTGAACTCCCGCGGGTCGTCGGTGAACCAGACCCCCGGGCCCGAGGTGCGGTTGCCGGTGATCAGCCAGCCCGTCGGGCCGCCGGCGATCGGCCCGACGTTGGTGGCGGTGACACCGCCGTACTGGATGAACGTGGCCGGCACGTCCGCGAGCGTCTCCCCGTCGAGGCGGAACGACGTGACGCGCGGGTTGCCGTGCGCGCCTCCCGAGCGAGCGCCGACCGCGGCGATCCGGCCTCGGGAGCAGGCGATCGAGTTGAGGATCGCGCGGCGTCCCCAATAGGTGCTGGTCTCGACGGCGACCGACGTCCAGGACTCGCGGTCCGTCGAGAACCACGCCGCGGGCCGGGTGTCGCGGGTCTCGGTCGGCTCGTCGAGGAAGACCGCGCCGACCACCCACCACCCGTCGCCGCACTGGACGGCGTCGCGCACGACGCTGCGCCCGGGTGCGCCATCGGGTGTCGGCAGCGGCCGCTCGGTCCAGGAGACGGTGAGCGGATCGGGCTCGGGCTCGTCGCACGCGCCGAGCAGCCCGGCGGCGAGCGCGGCGAGCGCGGCGAGCGCGACGAGCGACCTCCTCCTCATGACGCCGCGAGCCGGGCGAGGGCGAAGGCGGACAGCCCGACCACCGGCAGCCCCGGTCCCCACCACGCGTAGTCCACGGGGTCGATCCTCACCGACGCGGGCCGCAGGGGCCAGACCGTCCGGGCCTGTCGGTGTGCGCTCATAGGGTGGGCGCCGTGACCCTGCACCTGCACACCGCCGAGCGCACCGACGCGCTGGCCGACGGCCTGGCCGAGCTGCTGGTCACCCCGCTGCCCGATCCGTTCGCCCGCGAGGTCGTGGTCGTGCCCGCCCGCGGCGTCGAGCGCTGGCTCACCCAGCGCCTCTCCCACCGCCTGGGCGTCGGCTCCCGCGGCGGCGACGGGGTGTGCGCCGGCGTCGACTTCGTGACCCCCCACTCGCTGGTGTCCCTGCTGCTCGACCGCGACGCCGAGGACCCGTGGAGCCCCGACCGGCTCGCGTGGCCGCTGCTCACCGTCATCGACGACGTGATGGGTGCGCCGGGCTTCGAGGACCTCACCACCCACCTCGGCGGTGGCCGCCCCGACGACGACCGCTCGGCCCGGCGCTACGCCGTCGCGCGCCGGCTCGCGGGGCTGTTCTCGTCGTACGCCGTCCAGCGGCCCGCCCTCCTCACCGAGTGGCGCGCAGGCCACGCGTCCGACGGCGCCGGCGGCGACCTCGACGCCGACCTGCGCTGGCAGGCCGAGCTCTGGCGGCGCCTGCTCGACGTCGTGGACGTCCCGCCCCCCGACGTACGACACGCGGAGACCGTGGCCCGGCTGCGGGCAGGCGGCGACGACCTCGACCTCCCGACACGGCTCTCGCTCTTCGGGCACACCCGGCTGCCGGAGACCGAGGTCTCGCTCCTGACGGCGCTGGGCGAGCTGCGCGACGTGCACCTGTGGCTGCCGCAGGCCTCGACCGCGCTCTGGACCGCCCTCGCCCCGACCGCGCGGGAGGGTCAGGTGCCGCGCGCGGACGACACGTCCGCCGCCCTCGTCGGCCACCCGCTCCTCAGCTCGCTCGGTCGCGACGCCCGCGAGCTGCGCCGCACGCTCGGCGACCTCCCCACCAGCCCGGCGGCGGCGACTCCCCCCGCCCCCGCGACGCTGCTGGGCTGGCTCCAGCACGACCTCCGCGCCAACCACGCGCCGAGCGTCGACGAGCGCTCCGGGCGCACAGGCGCCGACGAGCGTGACGACTCGGTGCAGGTCCACGCCTGCCACGGCGCGGCCCGGCAGGTCGACGTGCTGCGCGAGGTCCTGGTGGGGCTGCTCCAGGACGACCCGACCCTCGAGCCGCGCGACATCCTGGTGATGTGCCCTGACATCGAGACCTACGCGCCGCTCATCTCCGCGGCCTTCGGCATGGCCGACGTCGCGGGCGAGGGTGCCGGACACCCCGGACACCGGCTCCGCGTGCGGCTGGCCGACCGCTCGCTCGCCGCGACCAACCCCCTGCTCGCACTGGCCGCCCAGCTCGTCGAGCTGGTCCGCGGCCGGATGACCGCGAGCCAGGTGCTCGACGTGGCCGGGGCCGACCCGGTGCGCGCCCGCTTCGGGTTCGCCGACGAGGAGCTCGAGCGGATCGCGCACTGGGTCGACGTCAGCGGGGTGCGCTGGGGCTACGACGCCCGCCACCGCTCCACGTTCGGGCTGGGCGGCCTCGACGCCAACACCTGGGTCACCGGCCTGCGCCGGGTGCTGCTCGGAGCGGCCATGTCGGGGCTCGACCACCGCCAGGTCTCGGGCACCGTCCCGGTCGACGACGTCAGCGACGGCGACCTGGAGCTGGTCGGCCGCTTCGCGGAGTTCATCGAGCGGGTGCACACGTTCGTCGTGAGCGCCGAGGGCGCCACGACCGTCACCGACTGGACGACCGCCGTGGCCGACGCGGTCCACCGCCTGACGTCGACGCCGCTGACCGAGATCTGGCAGGTGGCGCAGTTCGACCGGGAGGTGGCGCGGATCGCCGCCGGCGCCGGCGACGCGGGCACGCTGCTGCGCCAGGCCGACGTACGCGCCCTCCTGCAGCAACGGCTCCGCGGCCGACCCACCCGCGCCAACTTCCGCACCGGCACGCTGACCGTCTGCACGATGGTGCCGATGCGCTCCGTGCCGCACCGGGTGGTCTGCCTGGTCGGGCTCGACGACGGCGTCTTCCCGCGGGTCTCGACGGTCGACGGCGACGACGTGCTGGCGCGGCGCCCCCGCACCGGCGAGCGTGACCTGCGCGCCGAGGACCGGCAGCTGTTCCTCGACGCGATCGCGGCGGCGACCAACAAGCTGGTCATCACCTACACCGGCCGCGGCGAGCACACCGGTGCCGAGCGTCCGCCGGCCGTGCCGCTCGGCGAGCTGCTCGACGCCCTCGACCGTACGACGGCGCAGCCGGTGCGCGAGCACGTCCTGACCCAGCACCCCCTGCAGCCCTTCGACGAGGCCAACTTCGTGGCCGGGCGGCTGCGCGAGGAGGGCGCCTTCACCTTCGACCGGTTCGCCCTGGCCGGCGCGAGTGCGGCCCGCGCCGATCGCGAGCCGGTGGGCGTGCTGGTGCCCGCCCCGCTGCCGGTGGTCGACGCGTCCCCGAAGGACGTCTCGCTGGCCGACCTGCACGACTTCTTCGCCCACCCGGTCCGCGGCTTCTTCCGACGGCTGCGGATCGCCCGCCCCTACGACGCCGGCGAGGTCAAGGACGCCATCCCCATCACCCTCGACGCGCTGGAGAAGTGGGCGGTCGGCGACCGGCTGGCGTCCGAGGTGCTCGGCGGGGCCGACGCGCTCGCGGTCGGAGAGGCCCTCAAGGTCAGCGGGCAGCTGCCGCCGGGTCCGCTCGGCAAGGGGGTCCTCGACGAGATCATCACGGTCGTCCGCCCACTCGTGATCCGCGCCCTCGAGCTGCGCCGCGGTCCCCAGCGCAGTCTCGACGTCGACATCGACCTCGGCGGGGACCGACGACTCTCCGGCACCGTGGGCGACGTCTGGGGCAACAACGCGGTGTCGGTGTCCTTCTCCAACCTCGGCGCCAAGCACCGGCTGGCCGCCTGGATCGACGCGCTCGCCCTGGCCGCCGGCCTCCCCGACGAGAACTGGACCGTGCACACCATCGGCAAGCACCGCTCCGGCGGGCAGGTCCAGCTGATCGGCCCGCTGGCCCAGCACCAGGCCGAGGAGTGGCTGCGCGACCTCGTCGCCCTCTACGACGCCGGCCAGTGCGAGCCGCTCCCGCTGCCGGTGCGGACGTCGCTGGCCTGGGCCGAGGAGCTGCGCCGCGTGCGGGCGGGCAGCGACGGCGACCCCGACGTCAAGGGCCGCGCCGAGTGGGAGACACCGCGCTTCAACGACTCCGGCTTCCCCAAGGAGGACGCCGACGCCTGGCACGTGCGGGCCTTCGGCGAGCACGCCGACTACACCCTCCTGGCCTCGCCGGCGCGTCCCGGCGAGGACGGCCCCCACCGCCTCGGCCACTACGCCTGGCGGCTGTGGAGCCCGCTCATCGACGGCGGCCACGAGCAGATCCGGGGGCTCTGAGCGTGGACACCTTCGACATCGCCGCCGACCTGTCGCCCGGCACCACCCTGCTCGAGGCCAGCGCGGGCACCGGCAAGACCTGGACCATCGCCGCCCTCGTCACCAAGCACGTCGCCCTCGGCGCGGTGAGTCTCGACGAGATGCTGGTCGTCACCTTCACCCGCGCCGCGAGCCAGGAGCTGCGCGAGCGCGTACGCCGCCAGCTCGACGAGGCGGTCCAGCTGTTCGGCGACCCGACGCTCCGCGACCCCGCCAACCGGCTCCACGACTGGCTGCTCGACGCGCCCGCTCCGGAGCGCGGCGAGCGCCTGGCGCGGCTCACCGACGCGCTCGTCTCCTTCGACGCCGCGACCATCGCCACCATCCACCAGTTCTGCCAGCTCGTGCTGCGCAGCCTGGGCGTGGCCGGTGACACCGACGCCTCGGCCACGCTGGTCGAGGACCTCGAGCAGCTGACGTCCGAGACGGTGGACGACCTCTACCTCCGCGACTTCGGGCGCGAGGAGAAGCCGCCGTGGACCCGGGCCGCCGCGCTCGAGCTGGCGCGGTCGGTCATCGGAGACCCGCGGGCCCGCGTCGAGCCGGCCACCGTGCTGGCCGACTCCCCCGACTCGACGGCCGCCATGCGGGTGCGGTTCGCCTGCGACGTGCTCGAGGAGGTGGAGCGGCGCAAGCGGCGCCTGGGCGTGCTGAGCTACGACGACCTGCTCAGCCAGCTCGCCGACGCGCTGGAGGACACCACCGCGGCCGCACGCCGGCGGATGCAGCACCGGTGGAAGTTCGTGCTGATCGACGAGTTCCAGGACACCGACCCCGTGCAGTGGCAAGTGTTCGAGCGGGCGTTCGGCGAGTCGACCACGATGGTGCTGATCGGCGACCCCAAGCAGGCGATCTACGCCTTCCGTGGTGGCGACATCGTCACCTACCTCCAGGCGGCCGACACCGCCACCACGACCCAGACGCTCGGCGTCAACTGGCGCTCCGACCGCCCCCTGCTCCGGTCGGTCCACGCCGTCCTGCAGGGCGCCCAGCTGGGCGAGGAGCGCATCGTCGTGCACCCGGTGGAGGCCCACCTGGAGGAGTCGCGGCTCGTCGGCGCCGGTGCGCCCTTCCGCCTGCGGGTGGTGCGGCGGACCGAGCTCGGCAAGGGGCCACGGTCCAAGCCGCCGGTCGCCCTGTGGCGCGACCACGTCATCACCGACACCGCCCACGACATCAAGCGGCTCATCGAGTCGGCACCGACCTTCGACGGGCGGCCGCTCAAGCCCGGCGACATCGCCGTCCTGGCCGCGCGCCGCAACGAGCTCGAGGCGGTGCAGCTCGCCCTCGCGGACGTCGGCGTGCCCTCGGTGGTCAACGCCGGCGGCTCGGTCTTCCACACACCGGCGGCCGCCGAGTGGCTCACGCTGCTCGAGGCGATGGAGCAGCCGCATCGCGCCGACCGAGTGCGGGCGGCCTCCCTCACCTCGTTCTTCGGCCACACCGCCGCGTCGCTCGACACCGGCGGCGACGAGCTCACCGACGACCTCGCCGGCCGGATCCGCACCCTCGCCGACGTGTTCACCCAGCGCGGGGTGGCGGCGGTGGTCGAGGTGACCGCGGTCGAGGGCCTGACCGCGCGGGTGCTGGCCCGTGTCGGCGGTGAGCGCACGCTCACCGACCTGCGCCACATCGGGGAGTCGCTGCTGCGGGTGTCCACCGAGGAGCGGCTCGGCCTGGTCGGCCTGCTGGCCTGGCTGCGCGAGCAGGTCGCCGACGACAAGCTCGAGGTCGCCTCCGAGCGCACCCGGCGCCTCGACTCCGACGCCGAGGCGGTCCAGCTCGTCACCATCCACGGCAGCAAGGGCCTGCAATACCCCGTCGTCTACCTCCCCACCCTCTGGAACCGCTTCACCGGCCGCGAGCCGGCGGTCCCGCTCTTCCACGACGACGAGGGACGGCGGTGCCGCGACGTCGGCGGGGCGAGCGCGTTCCACCGCGAGGCCGTACGCCGCCACTGGCGCGAGGACGCCGGCGAGTCGCTGCGCCTGCTCTACGTCGCCATGACGCGGGCGCAGTCGCAGGTCGTCGCGTGGTACGCCGCGGCTGAGCGCAACACGCCCGACTCGCCGCTGCACCGGATGCTCTTCGGCCGCCGCCCCGGCATGGCCCCCGTGCCCGACAGCATGCCGGTCGTCGAGGAGGACCGCCTGATGGCCATCCTCGCCGCCTGGGAGGAGGCGGGCGGCCCGAGCGTCGAGCTCGCCACGCTGACCCCGCCCGACCCGACGCCGCTCGAGAGGTCCACCGAGGACCTCCGGGTGCGGGCGTTCACCCGCGAGGTCGACACGAGCTGGCGACGGACGTCGTACTCCTCGCTCTCCGCCGCGAGCGCCGCGCACGCGGCCGGTGCGCTGTCCGAGCCCGAGGTGGTGCCCGACGAGGACTCCGAGGTGAGCGTCGACGACCTCGATATCGACGGCGCCTCGGTCGCCGTCGTCGCCTCCGTGCCGTCCCCGATGGCCACCCTGCCGGTCGGCGCCACCTTCGGGTCGCTGGTCCATGCGGTGCTGGAGCACGCCGACCCGGCGGTCGACGACTTCCGCGCCGAGCTGTTGCGCCTGATCGACGAGCAGCTGGTCTGGTGGCCGGTCGACCTCGACCCCGGCGAGCTCGCCGACGCACTCGTCGCGGTGTGCGACAGCCCGCTCGGGCCGCTCGCCGACAACCGGACGCTGCTCTCGCTCGGCCTGCCCGACCGGCTGCGCGAGCTCGACTTCGAGGTGCCGCTCGCCGGGGGCGACACCGTGGCCGCGCCCGTCGACGTACGCCTCGGCGACCTCGCGCCGCTGCTGCGCCGGCACCTGCCCGAGGGAGACGCGGTCCGGGTCTACGCCGACGCGCTCGACGGCGACCCCGAGCTCGCCGCCCAGTCGCTGCGGGGCTACCTCACCGGGTCGATCGACGTCGTGCTCCGCCTCGACGTCGACGGCGGGCAGCGGTTCCTGACGGTCGACTACAAGACCAACTGGCTGGGGCCGATCGACCAGCCGTTGACCGCCCACGACTACCGGCCCGAGATGCTCGACGAGGCGATGGCCCACTCCGACTATCCGCTGCAGGCGCTCCTCTACACCGTGGTCCTGCACCGCTTCCTGCGCTGGCGGCTGCCGGCGTACGACCCGGCCACCCACCTCGGCGGCGTGCTCTACCTCTACCTCCGTGGCATGTGCGGCCCCGCGACGCCGGTGGTGGACGGGATGCCGTGCGGGGTGTTCTCGTGGCGCCCGCCCGTGTCGCTCGTGCTGGAGCTGTCCGACCTGCTCGACGGGGTGGTGCCCCACGCCCCACGACCTTCTTCTCCCCCGCTCCGCTCCTCCGAACAACGCCGCAGGGACCCCGCATGAGCGAGCTCTTCGAGCCGGTCGACACCCACGACCGCGACCTGGCCCTGTCCGCCGGCGGGCTCCTGGGCCACTTCAACGCCGCCGGCGTGCTGACCTCGGCCGACGTCCATGTCGCGAGCACCCTCGGCCGCCTGGTCGGCGAGGCCGACGAGACTGTCCTGCTGGCGGCGGCGCTCGCCGTCCGGGCCGTGCGCCACGGGTCGGTGTGCCTCGACGTGGCCGCCGTGCCCGGGTCGCTGCCCGACCTCGACCTCCCGTGGCCCGAGCCGCAGGCGTGGACGCGTGCCGTCTCGGCGAGCGCGCTCGTCGCCGCGGGCGTGGTGCACCTCGAGCACGGCCTGGTCTACCTCGACCGCTACCACGAGCAGGAGACCCAGGTCCTCGACGACCTGCGCGAGCGGGGCCGGTCGGTCCATGGCGTCGACGAGTCCCTGCTCCAGGCGTCCCTCACCCGCGTGTTCCCCGACGCCGACTCCTCCGAGCAGCGGGCCGCCTGCCACCGGGCCGCCACCCAGGCCACGACGGTCATCACGGGTGGGCCCGGCACCGGCAAGACGACCGCGGTCGCGGGCCTGCTGGTCGCCCTGCGCGAGCAGGCCGAGGCACGGGGCGAGACCCTGCGCATCGCGCTCGCCGCCCCGACCGGCAAGGCCGCGGCCCGCCTCGAGCAGTCGGTGCGCGGCTCCGCGGCACGCTTCGGCGGTGCCGACAGCGACCGGCTGGCCGACGTCACGGCGATGACGATGCACCGGCTGCTGCGCCAGCACCCCGGCAACAGCACGCGCTTCCGCCACCACCGCGGCAACCGCCTCCCCCACGACCTGGTCGTCGTCGACGAGGCCTCGATGGTGTCGCTCACGATGATGGCCCGGCTCCTCGAGGCGGTGCGCCCCGAGGCGCGCCTGGTGCTGGTGGGCGACCCCGACCAGCTGAGCTCCGTCGATGCGGGAGCGGTGCTGACCGACCTGGTCCGCGGCTACGAGCACCGCGGCGACAGTCCCGTCGCGGCCCTCACGACGGCCCACCGCTACGGCGCCGAGATCGGCGAGCTCGCCGAGGCGCTGCGGCTGGGCGACGCCGACCGCGCGATCGTGGCGCTGCGTGCCGGCGGCGACGCC
>NZ_JAOPWY010000069.1 GCF_025965415.1 Nocardioides sp. | reverse complement strand
CTCCTGCCCGCGTCGCGCCACTTCGTGCCCCGCCCCGCCGGCACCCGCGTCGTCCTCGGCATGGCTCGCGCGGCGCTCCGGGACCGGGCCCTGGTCGCGCTCTACGTCCTCGGCGCGTGCGCGGTCGGCGCCCTCGTCGCGGTGCTCAACGCGCTCGGCTTCCGACTCAGCGCCGCGCCGTACGGCCTGTCGGTCGGCACCATCAGCCTCATCTACCTCGTCTACGCGCTCGGCAGCGTCAGCTCGGCGGTCTCGGGACGCGTCGCCGACCGGATCGGGCGCAGGGCGACCATCCCGGCCGGCTGCGCGATCGCGCTCGCGGGCGTGCTCCTGACCCTGAGCAGCTCGGTGCCCTTCATCGTGCTCGGCGTGGCCGCCCTGACCGTCGGCTTCTTCTGCGTCCACGGCCTGGCGAGCGGCTGGGTCACCGCGCGCGCCCACCTGGCCGGGGTCCGCACGGGCCAGGCCGCCGCGTTCTACCTCTTCGCCTACTACGTCGGCTCGTCGGTCTTCGGCAACCTCGGCAGCGCCGCCTGGAGCCACCTCGGCTGGCCCGGGGTCGTCGCGCTGGCAGCGGTCCTGCTCCTCACCGTCTCCGCGATGGTGGGCGTGCTGCGACGTACGCCGGCGCTGACGGACCCGCTGCCGGCCCCCTGACCCCGACGGCCGGAACCGATCACCAGGAGCCGGGGAACCGCGACGACCCGGCGATCGCGAACAGCGAGAACACCGCGGCCACCGCGGTGGCGATCAGCAGCGCGTAGGCGAGGTGGCGCCGTCCCGGCACCACCAGCAGCACCAGGGCGGCGGCCACCACCAGGGCCGGGAGCACCCAGATCGGGACGAGCGCGGCCAGCAGTCCGGCCACCACGGCGAGACCGACGCCTCCCGCCGCAGCACGCCCCAGCGGCACCGGCCGTGGGGCGCGAGGCAGGCCCACCTCCGTGACCGGGCCGGCCTCGGGCAGCTGGTCAGGGGCCAGGACCCGGAGCAGCAGGGTCACCGTCGCCGGATCGGCCACGACGACGAGGTCGCGGTAGCGGTCCTCCACGGCGTGCCGGCGTACGAGCTCGTCGAGGCGGTGGCCACGATCGACGGACGGGAACCGGACCGGCGCCAGCAGCACGTCGGGCACCGCCTCGCGATCGAGTCCCTCGACCACTCGCTTGGCCTCGGCGGTCGGCGCGGTGAGCACCGTCGCTGACGACGCCAGCGTCGCGCGCACCCGGGCAACCTCGGGGGCGCCCGCCTGCGTGGTCACGACGAAGATCCGCTGGTAGTCCGTCACGATCCGACCGTATGGCATGTCCCCCGGCCCACCGCCGGGGACAGCGGTCCACGCTGCCGCGAGGCACGGCCTCATCGCGCTGCACCTGCTCGCTTCCCCAATTTGGGCCATTGTCTGATCCACCAGTCGGGTCCAGTGTCGTATGGATGCGGCCAGATCCAGAACTCACCTTGCGCGACGACCTTGCTACGGAGACGGCGCGCCGTGCGATACCTCCTCGACCAGGAGCACTCCGGTCGGGGCGGGCGACGTAGACCTGCGCCCCCTGGTGGTGCCGGTCCCGACGATCGGCGTGGTGCACGCGCAGACGGTGGTCCTCAGCTGGTCACCGTCCTGGTCGCCGGTCGCCCGTGCGCCCGCTTCCCTGGGTGTGCCGCGGTCGCGATCGCCACCACAGGCAGGACAGGCCCCTCACCCCCACCCCTGCCCCCTGGAGGCACCCGACCATGAACACTCCCCTTCGCCGATACGGACCCGCCGGGCTCGTCCTCGGCCTGATCGCCGCGGCCGCCATCGCCGTCGGCGCCCAGTCCGCCCCGGGCTCCGGCGCCGATGAGTCCCCGCGTGCAGAGCGCGACTCCCTCGAACGCCGGGTCGATGCGCTCGAGGACCGCGTCACGGCGCTGGAGAACGGGTCCGTCCCGACGTCCACGCCGGCCCCCACCGAGACACCCACCCCCACTGAGACACCCACCCCGACCGGGACACCCACCCCCAGCGAAACCCCGACACCCACCGAGACCCCTACACCCACACCCACACCCACCCCCACACCCACCCCCACGCCCGGCGGCTTCCCTGACGCCAGCAACACTGGCGTGCCCGCGGGCGTCACGCTCACGCCCTACGCGGGTCCGATGCGGATCACCACCGCAGGCACCGTGATCGACGCGAAGCAGATCACCGGCTCCCTCACGATCGCTGCGGCCAACGTGACCGTGAAGCGCTCCAGCGTGAACGGCTCGATCGGTGTCGTCAGCGGCAACCTGATCGTGGAGGACACGCGGATCGACGTCGGCGATCGGCCCGGGACCGGCCTCGGCGAGACCAACTTCGTCGCGACCCGGGTGCACGTCACCGGCGGCAACCGCGGCGTCAATTGCTACGACGGGTGCACGGTGCGCGACTCCTACGTCCACGGGCAGTTCGACGACCCGACGAACACGCTCCACATGTCAGGCATGCGGATGGGTATGAACACCACCTACATCCACAACACGATCTCGTGTGACGACGGCAAGTCAGGCGACGCGTCGGGCTGCTCGGCGTCCCTGACCGGTTATGGGGACTTCTCGCCGGTGCAGAACAACCTGATCCAGGGCAACCTGATCCAGGCCAGCCCGGCCTGGTACTGCGCCTACGGCGGCTCCTCGGCGTCGAAGCCGTACGCAGCCGGGGCCCGGGACATCCGGTTCATCGACAACGTCTTCGAGCGTGGAGAGTCCGGGTGGTGCGGCCGTGGCAACGCGATCACCGACTTCGTGGCGTCCAGGCCGGGCAACGTCTGGTCGGGAAACACGTGGGACGACGGGAGGACCATTCCCGTCCCCTCCGGCTAGCGAGCCGCAGACGCACGACCGCCCGTCACCTGGTGGTGACGGGCGGTCGGTGTGTGGTGGAGGTGAGGGGACTCGAACCCCTGGCCTTCTCGATGCGAACGAGACGCGCTACCAGCTGCGCCACACCCCCACGCGCCTCTTCGGCGCGACGCCAAGATACACGAGGAGGACCGGCCGGATCGAATCGACCCGGTCCTCGGGCGAGGTGGTTCAGGCGCCGCTGGCGCGGCGGGCGTCGTCGGCGTCTCGGGCCGTCCTGGCGGACTGCTCGGCGGATCGGGCGAGGGCGGAGTCCTCGTCGTTGCGACCGCTGGACCACACGCCCGTGGAGTCCAGGTCGATCGTCGAGACCGTACGCCGCTGGGCGGCGGTCTTGTTGACGTAGGTCGGCAGCGTGGTGGGCACCATGTCCCACCCACCGACGACGGGGATCTCACCGGTCACCACGGCCGGGGACGCGGCCGCAGGGGAGGTCTCCGCTGGTGCGGCGGGGATGCGCGGCTGGGGAGGCATCGCCGGCATCTCGCCGGTGAGCTCGACGTCGTCACGCTCCTCGTCGAGCAGCGGGGGGAAGCCGATCTCGATGGCCGCGCGCTGGTGCCGCTCGGCGCGCACGGAGAGGCGGCAGGCCACCAGCCAGGCGACGAGCAGGCCGGCCGGTGCGGCCACCCAGGGCCAGGCGACGACGGAGGCCGCGGCCAGACCGACCACGACGGCGTTGGCGAGGGTGATCAGGCCGAGGACGTTGCGGCGCCGGCGCGCGGCCCGGCGCGCGGAGGCACGCTCGACCTGCGGCGTGGTGGTGCGACGCGCTGGGGTCGGGGCCGCGATGGTCGGGGCCGCGGCGACGGGCTCCGGGACGGCATGGGCCTTGGTCTCCACCGGCGGGCGCAGGGACGCCCGGATCGGCGACACGACGAGGCGCGCGTTGCGCCGGTCGACCGGCTCGCGCCGGGCCAGGACGCGCATGGTGTGCGAGAACTTCTCGACCGAGCGGCTGCGGACGACTTCGTCGTGGTGCTTGAGGGCCTTGGGGATCAGGTAGACGGCCCACGCCACGGCAAGGGCGACGAAGATGAGAGCGCTCAGGTCCACGCTCGAAGAGTATGAGCGCCGAGCGGGCGCGGGGCGGATGTCAAGTGGTGTGTCGCAGAACTACTGGTGTGACTGGTGTGTCGCCAGCCGCGCGGTGACACCTCCGGGGCACTCCTCCATGGTCACCGCGAAGATCCGGTGGTCGCGCCAGGCGCCGTCGATGTGGAGGAACCGGGGCGCGTAGCCGACCTGCTCCAGTCCGAGCTTCTCCACGACGCGCAGCGAGTTGGTGTTCTCCGGACGCACGCAGATCTCGACGCGGTGCAGCCCGACCGGGCCGAAGCAGTGGTCGATGACCATCGCGACCGCGCGCGGCATGATGCCGCGTCCGCTCGCCTCCGCGGCGATCCAGTAGCCGATCGACGCCCACTGGGCCGAGCCGCGGGCCACGTTGCTGACGGTCACTTGCCCGACGAAGCGCCCGTCCACCTCCACGACGAAGGGCAGGCACTGGCCCTGCTTGGCCTGGCGGAGCAGGGAGCGCACGACCATCTTGTACGACGACGGGCGCGGCGAGGCGCCGGGCGGGACGGTCGCGTCCCAGGGCTGCAGCCAGCCGTGGTTGCGTGCGCGCACGGCCTGCCAGGTGTCGGCGTCGGACCTGCGCAGCGACCGGATCACCACGCCCTGCGACTCCAGCCGCGCGGGCCAGCCCGGAGCGCTCACCGGGGCACCGCGTTCAGTGGTCGCTCCCGACGACCTGCTCCACCGCGTGGCGGAGCACGGGCTCGAGGACGCCGAGGCCGTCCTTCACGCCGCCGCGCGAGCCGGGGAGGTTGACCACCAGGCAGTCGCCGGCGATGCCGGCGAGACCCCGCGAGAGCATCGCGGTCGGGATGCCCTGGGCGACCCCCGCGGCGCGGATCGCCTCGGCGATGCCGGGCACCTGGCGGTCGAGGAGCGGGGCGGTGGCCTCGGGGGTCCGGTCGGTCGGGGTGAGCCCGGTGCCGCCGGTGGTGAGCACGACGCGGGCTCCGGCGGCGACCGCGGCGGCGATCGCCTCGCGCACCGGGTCGCCGTCGGGGACGACGGTCGGCTCGTCGCAGTCGAAGCCCTGCTCGCGGAGCCATCCGACGATCAGCGGGCCGGTCTCGTCGGCGTAGACCCGGGCGGCGGCGCGGTTGGACGCGACCACCACGGCGGCGGGCAGGCTCATCGCGCCCAGTCCCCCGACCGACCGCCCGACTTGGTCTCGACCCGGATGTCGGTGATGACCGCGGCCTTGTCGACGGCCTTGACCATGTCGACGACGGTGAGCGCGGCCACCGAGACGGCGGTCAGCGCCTCCATCTCGACGCCGGTGCGGTCGGTGGTGCGGACCGTCGCGGTGATGTCGACGGACTCGTCGGTGACCTCGAGCTCGACGGTGACGCCGGAGATCGACAGCGGGTGGCACAGCGGCACCAGCGACGGGGTCTGCTTCGCCCCCATGATCCCGGCGATCCGGGCCACCGCGAGCGCGTCGCCCTTCGGCACGCCCTCGCCACGCAGCAGGTCGACGACGGTCGGGCTCACCAGGACGCGACCCGAGGCAGACGCCGTACGCGCGGTGACGGGCTTGTCGCCCACGTCGACCATCCGCGCGGCGCCGGTCTCGTCGACGTGGGTGAGGCGCTCACTCATCAGAACTCCTCGTCGAGCTTGCGGATCGCGACCATCTCCCCGGCCTGGATCGCGGTGACGTCGGCCGCCACCTCGATCAGGCAGTTGGCGGCCGCGAGGTCGCCGATCAGGTGGGAGCCGTGGCCGCCGACCGGTGACACGAAGGTGCCGCCGCCGTCGGTCTCGTAGAGGCCGCGCACCAGCTGCACCTTGCCACCGGGCGAGGAGAGCCCGTGGGTGAGGCGGGCGCGGGAGGTCGGGCGGACGTAGGGGAGCTTGCCCATCATCCGGCGGATCGCGGGCAGCACGAACATCTCGAAGGAGACGTAGGAGGAGACGGGGTTGCCGGGCAGCGTGAAGACCGGGGTGTCGTCCTCGCCGACGGTGCCGAAGCCCTGCGGCTTGCCGGGCTGCATGCCGACGCCGCCGAACCACATCGAGCCGTGGTGGGACAGCGACTCCTTGACGACGTCGAAGTCGCCCTCGCTCACTCCCCCGCTCGTGACGACCAGGTCGGCGCGGACCAGCTGGTCGCTCAGCGCCTCGGTGAAGGCGTGCGACTCGTCGGGCACGATGCCGACCCGGTAGGCGATCGCACCGGCGGCGCGCGCCGCGGCGGCGAGGAGGTAGGAGTTGCCGTCGTAGATCGAGTCGTGGCCCAGCGGGGTCCCGGGGTCACGCAGCTCGGAGCCGGTGGAGATGACCACGACCCGGGGACGCGGCCGCGTGCGGACGGTGGCGCGCCCGACGGCGGCGAGCATGCCGAGCTGCCGCGGGCCCAGGACGGTGCCCTCCTCGAGCAGCATGTCGCCCTCGGAGATGTCGTCGCCGGTCGGCCGGATGTGCTGGCCGGGGACGGCGGCGCGGGCGATGCGCACCTGCGCCACCCCGCGGTCGGTCCACTCGTAGGGGACGACGGTGGTCGCGCCCGCCGGCACCGGTGCCCCGGTCATGATCTTGACCGCGGTGCCGGGCGACAGCGCGAGGATCGAGGACTGGCCGGCGCCGATCTCGCCGACGACCGGCAGCACCACCGGCGACGCCTCGGTCGCACCGGCGACGTCCTCGGCGACCACGGCGTAGCCGTCCATGCCGGAGTTGTCGAAGCTCGGCAGGGAGATCGGGGCCACCACGTCCTCGGCCAGCGCGAGGCCGAGGGCCTCCATCAGCGGCTGCTGGAACGCGTGCAGCGGGGAGACCGTGGCGAGGATGCGCTCGACGTAGTCGGCCACCGGCAGCAGGCCGGGCAGCGGGTCAGCCATCCTGGTCCTGCTCGCTGAGGACGGCGCCGCCCTCGACGCGCTGCGCGGCGGAGGAGGCGAGCGCGACCTCGCCGACGACGCGTACGCCGCGGCCGAAGGTCCAGTCGCCCTCGACGGTGAACGACTCGGCCTCGCGCAGCGACGGGGCGCCCTCGGGGAACCGCTTGTCGAAGTCGCCGACCAGCTTGTAGAACTCGCCGTCGAGCGAGACGAAGGGGATCTCCTCGCCGGCCTGGTCGAGCACGAAGTCCTTGCCCAGGTCGTAGACGTCGGAACGCAGCACCAGCAGGTCGTCGGTCGTCTTGACCGGCACGAAGCGGTCGCGACCGACCTCGATGGTGCGGGCGCCCTCGAAGACCTCGATCGCGGCCCCCATCGCCGTCTCGATCTGGATGACCTTCGGCGTGGACGGGTCCCCCGGGTCGAGAGTCTTGACGTTGCGGATCAGCGGGAGGCCGAGGATGCCGCCGCGCGCGTCGAGCGCCTCGACCATCGCCTGCAGGTCGAACCAGAGGTTGTTGGTGGAGGCGTACTTGTGGCGGCTGAGGTCGGCGAGTGCGTCCTTGTCGGCGTCCAGCGTCTGCGCGGACTCGCGGAGCACGATGCGGCCGTCGGCCTTGCGGCGGGCGAAGTGGCCGCCCTTGCGGTCGGACGGCGTACGCCGCACGGCCTCGATGGCGAACGGCGCACCGCTGTCGGCGAACCAGCCGGCGACGCGCGCGTCGGGCACGGCACCGAGGTTGTCGGAGTTGGAGACGAAGACGTAGCGGTAGCCGGCGTCGAGCAGCCGCGCCAGCAGGCCGGTCCCGCGCAGCGCGGTGTAGATGTCGCCGTGGCCGGGCGGGCACCACTCCAGGTCGGGCGCCTTGGGGTAGGCGGCCGGGAGCAGGTCGGCGACGAGGAGCTTGGGTTCCTTGTTCTGCAGGAACTCCAGCGGGAGGCCGTCGACCGGCAGCTCGTCGTAGCGGGCGAGCGCGGCCATGGTGTCGGCCGAGGTGCGGAACGAGTTCATGAACAGCAGCGGCAGCGTGGCGTCGTACTCCTTGCGGAGGTGCAGCACCTGCCGGGCGATGATGTCGAGGAAGCTGAGCCCGCGGCGCACGCAGAGCAGCGACTTGGCGCGCTCCATGCCCATCGACGTGCCGAGGCCGCCGTTGAGCTTGATGACGGCGGTCTGCCGGATCGCTGCGGCGGCGACGTCGTCGGCCACCTCGACGTCGGTCAGCGACTCCATGTCGAGCGGCTCGATGGAGTCCTCGGCGATCATGCCGGTCTCGCCGTGCTCGAGGAGCCGGTAGTAGTGCGCGAACGTGTCGATCGCGACCTCGTCCACCCCGGCGTCGCGCATCTTCGTGCGCGCGAGGTCGAGGCCGTGAGCAGTGCCCTTGCTTGCCATGGTTCGATCGTAGGCTGAGGACGTGGGCGCGTCAGTGGGCGGGGACAAGTCATCGGCGAAGTCCGCCTGGCGGGACCAGGTGCTGGCCGCGCGTCGGCGTCGTCCGCTCGAGGCCGCCGCGGAGTTCGCGGCGTCCGTCTCGCGGGTCGCTCCGGCCTGGGCGGGGGTGCGGGACGCCGCCACCGTCGCGGCCTACGTCTCCGTCGGCAGCGAACCCGGCACCGGCCTGCTGCTCGATGAGCTGGTGGCCGCGGGCAAGCGGGTGCTGGTGCCCGTGCTGCGTCCCGACAACGACCTCGACTGGGCCGTCTACACCGGCCCCGCGTCGCTGGCGCGGGCCCCGCGTGGGCTGTTCGAGCCCGTGGGCGCCCGGCTCGGCGTCGAGGCGGTGGCCACCGCCGACGTCGTGCTCGTGCCGGGCCTCGCCGTGTCCCCCACCGGCGACCGGCTCGGCCGCGGCGGCGGGTCCTACGACCGCGCGCTGGCGCGGGTGCCGGCCGGGACCCCGGTCGCGGTGGTGCTGTACGACGACGAGGTGGGGCTGGCCGTGCCGACCGAGCCCCACGACGTACGCGTGGGGTTCGCGCTGACTGCGGCCGGGGTGGTGGCGCTGCGTCCCGCTGGTTGAGCAGCGAGCGCAGGGAGCGTGCCGAAACCGAGGGTGCCTTGGTCTCGACACGGGCCGGGCGGCCCTGCTCAACCAGCGGAGGGCACCAGCACCAGCGTGTCGTCGGCCGCGGCCTCGACGGCCTCGCGGCTGTAGGCCCAGGGCAGCGTCTCGCCGTCGACGTAGAGCTCGGTCTGGTCGGAGTAGTGCGACGACGCCGGGTGCCCGGAGACGCCGGTGAGGTTGATCCACCGCGAGTCGTCCCAGTCGGCGAGCGAGACGACCATCCGCATCGACGGCGCGGCAGTGACCTCGTAGCCGTCGACGGCGTTCCAGGAGGTCGCGGCGACGATCGAGGAGCCGCCACCGACCTGCCAGCCGTCGCGGTTGAAGAGCCGCTCGATCGGCGCGACGCCGGACTCGCCGAGGGTGGCGTTGTGGAGGTTCATCCGGTGGATGTGGCCCCACGTCCAGCGCTTCGGGTCGCGTGCCTGGCGCCGGGTCATCTCGTCGCGGGCCTCGATCATCGCCTGGCGCAGGATGTCGTCGCGGGTCTCGACCTCATCGGTCTCCGCGTCGTCCCACCACGGTCCGGCGGGCTCGGTCAGCATCGTGCCGACCACCTCGAACCAGCGGTCGCCGCCGTCGGGCCAGGTGCGCTCGCGCAGGTCGTCGTGGAAGGTCAGCTCGAGCAGGTTGCGCCACACGACGTTGAAGTAGGCCGCCGGCGCGCTGTCGGCCGGCTGGGTGAAGTCCCAGTCGCGCAGCAGGTTCTGGGCGTTGCGGTAGTAGCGCGAGGGCAGGGTGTCGACGTCGAGGAGGTAGGGCACCAGCGTCTCGGCCATCGGGTTCGTCGAGTCCAGCTGCAGGGTCGCCATCTCCTGGACCGACAGCTCGCCCTCGGCGGTGAGCGCCTCGCGGATGCGGGTCGAGCGGTAGCCGTAGTCCCAGTCCTGGGTCAGGAGGTAGGGGTAGTCCTCGTCGATGACCGCCTGGTTGGCGGTGACGATGAACCCCTCCTCGGGGTCGAGGACGCTCGGCAGGCCGTCGAAGGGGATGTAGTCGCCGGTCCAGTCGTTGGCGCTGATCCACCCCTCGACGGGCATCGTGCCGTCGTTGCCGGCGCGACGGATCGGGATCCGGCCGGGCGCCTGGTAGCCGATGTGGCCCTCGCGGTCGGCGTACACGAGGTTCTGCGCCGGCACCGCGAACTCGGCCGCGGCCTCGCGGAACTCGTCCCAGTCGGAGGCCCGGTTGAGCCCGAGGATCGCGTCGGCGGTGGGGGCGGGGTCGAGGGCGGTCCACGCCAGCGCGACGGCGTAGCCGCTGCCACGGTCGCCGGGCTCGTCGGTCGGGGCGTTGGCGCCGACCGTGGCGAACTCCGACGACACGTCGCTGATCAGCGGCCCGTGCGTCGTCTCGCGGACCCGGAGCTCGACGTCGTCCTCGCCGCGCACCCCGATGGTCTCGGTTCGGACCTCCATCGGCTCCGACTCGCCGTCGCGGACGTAGCGGTCGTCGCCCTCGGTCTCCTCGAGGTAGAGGTCGGTGACGTCGGGCCCGAGGTTGGTGAAGCCCCAGGCGATGTCGGCGTTGTGGCCGATGATCACGCCGGGCACGCCGGAGAAGGTGAAGCCGGACGTGTCGAGGGTGCAGTCGTCGGTCTGCTCCCGGCAGTGCAGCCCCATCTGCATCCAGATGCCCGGCTGGCTGATGCCGAGGTGTGGGTCGTTGGCCAGCAGCGGCTCACCGGTCGCACTGTGCTCGCCGTCCACGACCCACGAGTTGCTGCCGATCCCGCGGCCCTTGCCGACGAGGTCGGGCATCGCCTCGATGCTGTCCTGCACGCGCTCGAGCGCCGCGACGACGCCCTCGGGGTACGCCGGGCGGCGCGGGTTGCGGGTGCCGTTGGCCGTCGCGTTCTGCTCGAAGACGCCGTCGACGACCCCACCCCCGGAGACGATCGGCGGGTGGTCGGCGTAGGGGTAGTCGGGCCACAGCGCGGCGATCTCGTCGGCGGAGTGGTCGAGCGAGAGCAGCACCCGGTCGACCTCGGCGTCCATGTTGCCGCGCAGGTCCCACGCCATCGCCTTGAGCCAGGCCAGCGAGTCGACCGGCTCCCACTCCTCGGGGGTGTAGTCGAGGCCGGTGAGGCCGAGCACGGCGTACTCCGCCGCGAGCGCGGACGGGCTGCGGTCCTCGATGTAGGCGTTCACCCCGTCGGCGTACGACGTCAGCGCGTCGCGCGTGGCCGGCTCGAGGAGCGCCCACTCCTCTTCCGCGACCCGGCGCCAGCCCATCGTGCGGATGAACTTGTCGGTGTCGAGCGTGTCGGGTCCGAACATCTCCGAGAGCCGCCCGGCCGTGACGTGGCGGCGGAAGTCCATCTCGAAGAACCGCTCCTGCGCGTGGACGTAGCCCTGCGCGAACATCAGGTCGGCATCGGTGTCGGCATAGACCTGTGGGATGTCGTGGTCGTCGCGGATCACCTCGACCCTCGCGGACAGCCCCGGCACCTCGATCTCGCCGTTGGTCTGCGGCAGCGGTCGGCGTACGACGCCCACGACGGCGGCCGCGAGGAGCAGGAGCACCACCACGAGACCGAGTGCCGTCCATGCGGTCCAGCGCACCGCGCGCGGGGCTCGGCGGAAGGCCTGCCACCGGGTGAGCTGGGGCACGGGCGCGGTCTCGGGGGCCGGGGTGGGGGAAGGGTCGCTCATCGCGCTGCCCATTGTGCCGTACCATTGGCAGTCGAAGGACGTGAGTGCCAGCGCGTCGCGCCGGCCCTGCCGATCGCCGTTGCAGCACCACCGAGGCCCCGTTCCACCAGAGGATTGCCACATGCCCACCTACCAGTACGCCTGCACCGAGTGCGGTCACGCGTTCGAGCAGTTCCAGAGCTTCAGCGAGGACGCGCTCACCGTGTGCCCCGTGTGCTCGGGCCGCCTCCGCAAGCTCTTCAACGCCGTCGGCGTGGTCTTCAAGGGCTCGGGCTTCTACCGCACCGACAGCCGCGCCGCCTCGTCGTCCTCGACGCCGGCCACCCCGTCGACGACCTCGAGCTCGACGTCCTCGTCCGACTCCTCCTCGAGCTCATCGTCGAGCTCCTCCTCGTCGGGCTCGTCCAGCTCCTCGTCCTCCTCGGACTGACCGCGGCCCTGTGGAGAGGCCGAGCGGCGCGCGGTCGTTCCGGCCTAGCGTCGCAGGATGCTCCCGGGACTCCCGCCGACCCGGCGTCGGCTGCGCGCCGTACGCCACCAGCTCCGGCGTCGTCGCCGGCTGATCGCCGCGGCGCTGGCGGCCGTCGCCACGCTGGCCGCGCTGCGCACCCTCGCGCCGCCACCCGCGGACACGGTGGAGGTGCTGGTCGCCGCACGCGACCTGGCCTCCGGCACCCGGCTGGGTGACGACGACCTGGTCGTCCGTGCCTACCCCCGCGAGCTCGCGCCGCCCGACGCGGCGACCGCGGCCGCCGGCCGGGTCCTCGCCGGCCCCATCGGACGGGGCGAGGTGCTCACCGACGTCCGCGTGGTGGGCCCGGCACTGGCGCTCGCGCAGCCCGACGAGACGGTCCTGCCGGTCCGGCTGCCGGACGCCGGGATGGCGAGGCTCCTGCGCGCGGGCGACGCGATCGACCTGGTCGCCACCGACCCGGGCACCGGCGTCACGACCGTCGTGGCGCGTGAGGTCACCGTCCTCGCCACGCCCACCGATGTGCCCGACGGACCGGCCGGCGGCGCCGGCGGGGCGCTGGTGGTCGTGGGGGCCTCCGCGGACGAGGCGGTCGACATCGCGTCCGCGGCGTTGTCGCAATACCTGACGGTGTCGTGGGACCGCTAGCGTGATCGCGCTCGCTCGATCCCGGCCCCTCTCGGGCCCAGTAGGAGGCACACCATGAGTGGTTTCAAGAACTTCATCCTGAAGGGCAACCTGATCGAGATCTCCACTGGTCTGATCATGGCGCTCGCGTTCGCCTCGGTGGTCACCACCTTCACCGAGTGGCTCACCGGCCTCCTGCCCGACACCAGCGCGGAGATCTTCTCGACCGCCCCGCAGAGCTTCGGCGCCTTCCTCAACGCGGTGGTCTCGTTCCTGATCATGGCGGCGGTCGTCTACTTCTTCATCGTCATGCCCTACACCAAGGCCAAGGAGCGCTTCTTCCCGGCCGACGCGGCGGGCACGCCCGCCGACGTCGCGGTGCTCGAGGAGATCCGCGACCTGCTCGCGGCCCGCGGCGGCACCGTCTGACCCAGCTGTCCTGACAACGGCCCGTCCCGGGAGGGGCGGGCCGTTCGTCGTGTCAGGGCGCGCGGATGCTCTCGACGTAGTCCGCATCAAAAAGCTCCACCTGGCCGTCCTTCAGGGAGCTCATTGATGCGGACTATCCCAGCGGGGGTCAGCCGTGGTGCGGCGGCACCTGGTCGCGGTACCAGTCGTCGCCCTTGCCCGAGCGATCCTCGCGGGCGTCGGTGTCGTCGCTGGTCTGCTCGGGTTCGGCGTCGCCGAAGGCCGCGGCCAGGCGCCGGCGGCGCTTCCACTCGGGCTCCTCGGGGGGAACGGAGGTACGTCGTGGGGTGCTCATGCGGGGTCCCCGCGGCGTTGTTCGGGGGAGCGGAGCGGAGGAGAAGAACGTCGTGGGGTGCTCATGCGCAGACGCCGAAGATCTGCTCCTCCGGCGGGGTCGTCGCCGGAGAGCTCGGGGTCTCGCTCGGGGACTCGCTGGGCGAGGCCGTGTCCGACGGGGTCTCGCTCGGGGTCTCGCTCGGGGTCTCGCTCGGGGTCTCCGACGGTGACTCGCTCGGGGTCTCGCTGCCGGGGGGCGTGCTCGGCGACGCGGTCTCCGTCGAGCTGGCCGGCGGCTCGGCACTGGTGGCGTTGCCCTTGAGCAGCCTCGCCGGGATCACCTCGTCGTTCTTGATCAGCTTCCAGATCTGCGTGGCCTCCGGTGTCCAGAAGACCTTGCCGCGGAACTCGGAGTCCGACGAGAAGTAGTCGGTCGGCAGCGTCACGAACTGGATCTTGTCGAGGCCGACGTTCTGCAGCTGGAGCGCGATCTTGCCGATGCGCGTCACGGAGTCGAGCTCGTCGTCGGTCGTCAAGGACTTGGTGGCGGCGTCGAGGAAGTTGACGACCTTGTCGAGGCGGGTGAGGGTGCCCGCCGACTTCACCTCGCGCACGAGCGCGCCGATGAACTCCTGCTGGCGGCGGATGCGCGAGATGTCGTTCTGCTGGATCCGCTCGCCGACGTAGCGGGCGCGGACGTAGTCCAGGGCCTCGTCGCCGGTGAGCAGCGACGGGTCTCCCTTGGGCACGAAGATGGCGTGGGCCGGGTCCTTGATGTCCTCGGGCACGCAGACCGGCACGCCCCCCACGGCGTCGACCATGTCGCCGAAGCCGTTGAAGTCCACGACCACGAAGTGGTCGACGAACACGTCGGCGTTCGCCTCGAGCTGGGCCATGGTGCAGACCGGTCCTCCCACCGTGTAGGCGGCGTTCCACATCACGTCGCTCACCGCCGCGGAGCCGCATCCGTCCTCGGGACGGTCGACGATCGAGTCGCGCGGGATCGAGACGGCGTACGCCCGCGAACGGTCGGCGGAGAGGTGCACGAGGATGGTGGTGTCGGACCCCCCACCGCCTGCCTCCGAGTCGATGTCGTTGCCCTCGCCCGAGCGCGTGTCGTCGCCCATCACCAGGATGTTGAGCGGCTCGCCGTTGCCCTTGTAGATCTTCTCGGGCCGGTCGTCGCCCAGCGCGTCGAGGGAGACGCCCTCGATGTTGCCGTCGAGGTGACGGATGAAGTAGATGGTGCCGAGCCCGGTGACCATCGCGAGCACGACGACGGTGATCAGGATGACCCGTCCGACGGTGTGCTTGCGGGCGGCCTTGCCCTTGCGCTTGGGCGCGCCGACGGGTGCCTCAGGGCGTGACTCATCGGACACGGGGCTCACCTTCGACACGGACGGACTTGCTGACCGAGACTGAACTTACTTGACTCCCGCAAGATTTGGCTCCTCCACCGTGCGGGCGCGAGCACGCGGCGGGACCCCATCGGTGCGACCCCGCGGACGTGGTCGTGGCAGGATGCTCCCGCCGTCAGAACCTCCCGGTGACGCGGCAACGCCCCAGTAGCTCAGTGGATAGAGCAGCCGCCTCCTAAGCGAAAGGTCGCAAGTTCGACTCTTGCCTGGGGCACCACCAGTCGTTCGTTCAGAGGGTCTCGAAGCGGATCCCGGCCGCCTGCAACCGCGCGAGGATCGCGTCGCCCATCGCCTGGGCCGGGGTCACCTGGCCGGCGGTCTCGGGGTTGTCGTCGAACGCCAGGCACAGCGCGGCCTCCGAGAGCATCTTCGCCGTCTCGCTGTAGCCCGGGTCGCCGCCGGAGACGCGCGTGCGGACGGTCTGCCCGCAGGCCTCGCCGACGAAGTCCACGGTGAACCAGGCCTTCTCGCGCTTGGCCTCGTCGGGGCCGGAGCCCTGCGGCACCTTGCCCTTGAGGAAGTCGCGCACCGGCTTGACCTGCGCGGCCACCGAGAGCAGCCCGACGCCGACCGCACCGCCCGCGGCGTACCGCAGGGTCTTGGTGCCGGCCCAGTGGGAGTAGCGGAACTTCGGGCCGTACGCCGGCAGCGCGGCGCCGCTGCGCGCGACGACGATCGGGTCGATGGTCGGCAGCGGGACCAGCCAGTAGCCGAGCACCGGGTCGCGGTGCGGCTTGCCGCTGACGGACCGCGACGACCGGCCCTCGGGCCGCACCTCGGCACGGCGGCGGGCGGCGTACGTCTTCTTCATCTGCCCCGCGCGAGCGAACTGGTCGAGGGCGGAGTGGAAGGTGCCGCCGGAGAACGTGCCTGCCGAGCGGACGACGCCCCGCAGGGTGATCGGCTGGTCCGACGGCAGCTGCTGCACGGTGTAGTAGGCGCCGAGGTCGTGCGGGATCGAGTCGAAGCCGCAGGCGTGGACGAGGCGGGCGCCGGTGCGCAGGGCGGTCTGGTGCTGGGCGAGGAAGGTCCGGTCGACGAACTCGGGCTCGCCGGTGAGGTCGAGGTAGTCGGTCCCGGCCTCGGCGCACGCGGCGACGAGCGGGCCGCCGTGCTCGAGGTAGGGGCCGATCGTGGTGACGACGACCCGCGTCCGACGGGCGATGTCGGCGAGCGCCGCGGGGTCGCTGGAGTCGGCGACGAGGACCTCCACGTCTGCCTCTCCTTGGCTGCCCAGCCGCTGGCGTACGGCCTCGAGCTTGTCGGCGTTGCGGCCGGCGATCGCCCATCGCAGGCCCGCCGGGGCATGGGCCGCGAGGTAGTCGGCGGTGAGACCGCCGGTGAACCCGGTGGCGCCGAACAGCACGATGTCGAAGTCCCGCTCGTGGGGAAGGGCGCTCATCGCGCCATCGTGTCACGCGGAACCGCGCCCCCTCCGGCCCCGTCCCACGACCATGGACCCGCGCCGGATCACCGCCACCCTCGCAGCCGCCACCACCCTGGCCGCCGCGGTCGGCGTGGGCTACGCCCTCGGCCACGACGAGGGCGCGCGCGACGTGCCGCCGTCCGCCCCGCCGATCGCGCTCGCCAACGCCGACCTGACCACCCCGAGCAGCTGCGAAGACCTGCTCGACTCCTACATCGAGCGGGCCCTCGATCAGGTCGGCCCGTATGGCTGGGGTTCGGGGATCGTCGCCTTCGACTCGATGGGCGGCGATGCCGAGGCGAGCTCTCCGAGCGCCGTCTCCGGTGCCGAGCGCTCGATCGCGAAGACGACCCGCAACACCAGCAACGAGTCGGGCACCAACGTCCAGGAGCTCGGTGTCGACGAGTCCGACGTCGTCAAGGTCTCCGGCTCGCTGCTGCTGCGGATGCGCGACGGCGAGCTGCTGGCGTACGACGTCTCGGGCGACGCGCCCGACCTGCTGTCCACGACCCGGCTGGACGACGCCCGCGGCAACGACTGGATCGGCGACCCGGGCGGTGAGCTGGTCTTCGTCGCCGGCCGCGCCGTCGTGCTGGGCTCGTCGTCCGACGGCCTGTCCACCACCGTGACCACCGTCGACCTCTCCGACCCGACCTCGCCGAGCATCGCCGACGCGACCACGATCCGGGGCCGCGCGTCCGCCGTCCGGCTGCACGGCGACGTGGTGCGGATCGTGCTCCAGAACGGCCTGCCCGAGCTCGACTTCTCCTACCCCGACGGCACCTTCGGCCAGATCCGCTCGCGGATGCGCAACCGCGCGCTGGTGCGCGAGACCACGCTGTCCGACTGGCTGCCGACGGTCGACGGCGAGCCGGTCGCCGACTGCGAGGACGTCGCGGTCCCCGACGACGACGTCGCGCTCGGCACCACCACTGTGCTCGCCTTCGACCCGGCCTCGCCCACGACCCGCTCGGCCACCGCGGTCGCGACCGACTCCGACACGTCCTACTTCTCGACCGACCGGTTCTACCTCGCCGCCAGCGGTCCGCAGTGGGGGTCCTGGGGCGACTGCATGGACTGCCGGTTCGCCCCGGTCGGCGACAGCGGCACCACCCCGATCTACGCCTTCGCGCTCGACGGGGCGGACGCGACGTACGTCGCCTCCGGCGAGGTCGAGGGCACGATCGCCGACCGCTGGTCGATGGACGCCGTCGGCGGATCGCTGCGGGTGGCTGTCGGACCGAGCAGCGAGACCGGCAACTTCAACTCGGTGCTCACCCTGCGCGAGGACGGCTCCGACCTGGTCGAGGACGGCCGCGTCGACGACCTCGGCGTCGACGAGCAGATCAAGGCGGTGCGCTGGTTCGACGACCTCGCGATCGTGGTGACCTTCCGCCAGACCGACCCGCTCTACGCCATCGACCTGACCGACCCCGCCGACCCACGGCTGATGGGCGAGCTGAAGATCCCGGGATTCTCCGAGTACCTTCACCCGCTCGGCGAGCACCGCCTGATCGGCGTCGGCCAGGACGCCTCCGCGCAGGGGATGACGCGCGGCGCGCAGGCCGCGCTCTTCGACGTCACCGACCTCACCGCCCCGCGGCAGCTCGCGGTGGTGCGCTACCCGAAGCAGAGCCAGGCGGGCGCGGGGCTCGACCCGCGGCAGTTCACCTGGCTGCCCGAGCAGCGGGTGGCCCTGACCGTCGTGTCCCAGGGCTGGACCGGCACCACGGGGTGGGTCTCGGTGCTGTCGCTCGACGACGGCTCGATGACCAACCGGATGGTCGAGGTCGAGCACGGCACCGACGTCGCCGACGTACGACTCGTGCCGCTGGCGTCGGGCCAGGTCGCGCTCGTGACCGGCGAGGACGTCTCGTTCTTCGCCCTGTGACCGGTCCGTTCGCCGCTCGACCAGCGGACGTTCGGCCGTCGGTTGAGCAGGCGCGCCAGCGCCGTGTCGAAACCACGGCCACCGACGTAATCTGACGGCATGTGCCGCAACATCCGCCCGCTGAACAACTTCGAGCCGCCGGCCACGCGGGACGAGGTCACCGCCGCCGCCCTGCAGTACGTCCGCAAGGTGGCCGGCACGACCAAGCCGTCGCAGGCCAACGAGGAGGTCTTCTACGCCGCGGTGAAGGAGATCGCCCACATCACCGAGCACCTGCTCGACGACCTGGTCACGACCGCTCCCCCGAAGAACCGCGAGGTCGAGGCCGACAAGGCCCGCGCCCGCGCCCAGCTGCGGTACGGCACGTGATCCTGGCCCCCTCCGAGCAGGTCGAGGCCGCCGTCGACCTGCTCGCCACCCGCCCTCTGGTCGTGCTCACCGGGGCCGGGCTCTCCACCGACTCGGGCATCCCGGACTACCGCGGGCCGGGGTCACCGGCGCGGGCACCGATGACCTACCAGGAGTTCGTCGCGAGCCCCGAGGCGCAGCAGCGCTACTGGGCGCGCAGCCACCTCGGCTGGCAGCGGATGGGCCGAGCCCTGCCCAACGACGGGCACCGCGCCCTCGCGGCCCTCGACCCGGCGCTGCTCATCACCCAGAACGTCGACGGCCTGCACGAGGCGGCCGGCTCGCGGCGGGTGGTGGCGCTGCACGGGCGCGTCGCGGACGTGATCTGCCTCGACTGCCGCACCACCTCGTCGCGCGCCGAGCTGGAGCGGGTGCTCGACGACCTCAACCCCGACTGGCTCGAGCGGCACGCGGCGGCGGGCGCCCGGCCCGACGGCGACGTCGACCTCGACGAGACCCACGACTTCGTGGTGCCGACCTGCGCGTGCGGCGGGCCGCTGAAGCCCGACGTGGTGTTCTTCGGCGAGAACGTCCCGGCCGAGCGGGTGGCGCGCTGCTACGCCGCGGTCGAGGCCCTCGGACCGGACGGTGCGCTGCTCGTCGCCGGGTCCTCGCTGACCGTGATGAGCGGCTTGCGGTTCGTGAAGCGGGCGGCCTCGGGCGGCACGCCGATCGTCATCGTCAACCGTGGGACGACCCGCGGCGACGCGCTGGCGACGTACGCCCTCGACGTCGGGTGCAGCGAGTTCCTGACCGCGCTGGTGTCGGCGTAGGGCTCAGCGCCGCACGAAGATGTGCTCGGCCGCCTCGACCACCAGCTCGGCGGTCTCGCCGCCGGACCCGATGAGGATGCCCTCCTCGGTGCGGGCGATGGTGACGGTCTTGCCGGGCAGGGCGCCGACGCGGCGCAGCAGGCCCATCAGCTCCTCGTCCTTCTGCATCTCCTCGGAGATCCGCTTCACGTGGACCATCTGGTCCTGCGGCTCCGCGGCCGCCGAGAGGGGCTCGACGTTGTCCATGAAGTCCTCGCCGCTCACGTCGCCGAGCTCGTCGAGGCCGGGGATCGGGTTGCCGTACGGCGACTCCGTGGGGTGGTCGAGCAGCTCGAGGAGCCGCCGCTCGACGGTCTCCGACATCACGTGCTCCCACCGGCAGGCCTCGGCGTGGACGAGCTCCCAGTCCAGGCCGATGACGTCGGTGAGCAGCCGCTCGGCGAGGCGGTGCTTGCGCATCACGCGGGTGGCGAGGCGCTGGCCCTCCTCGGTGAGCTCGAGGTGGCGGTCGCCCTGCACGGTCAGCAGTCCGTCGCGTTCCATCCGGGCCACGGTCTGCGACACCGTCGGGCCGGACTGGTGGAGCCGCTCGGCGATGCGGGCGCGCAACGGGACGATGTCCTCCTCCACGAGCTCGTAGATCGTGCGGAGGTACATCTCGGTGGTGTCGATCAGGTCACTCACGCAGGTCATTGTGTCCCATCCGGCAACTGCCGCCTCCCCGCGACCCGTGGCACAGTGGCAATGGTGAGCGAACTGATCGTGCCGCGACGCTTCTGCGGCCCTCCCGACACCGGCAACGGCGGCTGGACGGCCGGTGCCCTGGCCGCGCTCGACGACGCCGACTCCCCCGACAACCGGTGCGACAGCTGGCCTGCGATCGAGGTCTCGCTGCGCCGGCCCCCGCCCCTCGACACCGTGCTCCACGTGACCGAGGCGGACGGCGTGCTGACCGCAGCCGTCGGCGGGGTGACGATCGCCACCGCGCGGCGGGCCGAGCGCGACCTCGTCGAGGTCGACCCCGTCGCGCCCGACGTCGCCGCCGCCGCCGAGGCGTCGTACCCGGGACTCGACTTCCACCCGTTCCCCACCTGCTTCGCCTGTGGCACGGCGCGCGAGGAGGGCGACGGGCTGCGGATCTTCCCGGGGCGGACCGGCGCCGGGCCGGACGGCGACCGGGTGGCCGCGACCTGGACGCCGCACCCCAGCCTCCACGAGGACTGGCACGTGTACGTCGACGAGCACCCGCGGGCGTCGGTGGCCGCGACGTGGGCCGCCCTGGACTGCATCGGCGGCTGGGCGGGCGACCTCGCCGAGCGGCTGATGGTGCTCGGCCGGATGACCGCCCGCATCGACGACCTCCCGGTGATCGGAGAGCCCCACGTGGTCGTCGGGGAGGGTCGCGGGCAGGAGGGGCGCAAGACCTCCACCGCCTCGACCCTGTACGACGGCGACGGTCGCGTGGTCGCGACCGCAGAGCACACCTGGATCGCCGTCGACCCTGAGCTGTTCGGTGGCCGGACACCCCTCGCACGGAGTTGACCACCCCGTGGGGGATGTTGAGAAGATGGTCCGCATGACCAGTTTTAACGATCCAAAAACCGACTGGTGGCGGCACGCCGTCGTCTACCAGGTCTACGTGCGCAGCTTCGCCGACAGTGACGGCGACGGCATCGGCGACCTCCCCGGCATCACGTCGCGGCTGCCGCACCTGGCCGAGCTGGGCGTCGACGCGCTGTGGATCACGCCGTTCTACACCTCGCCGCAGCACGACCACGGCTACGACGTCGCCGACTACCGCGACGTCGACCCGCTGTTCGGCTCGCTGAGCGACGCGGACGCGCTGGTCGCCCGGGCCCACGAGCTCGACCTCCGCGTGGTCGTCGACCTGGTCCCCAACCACACCTCCGACGAGCACGAGTGGTTCCAGGCCGCGCTGGCCGCCGGCCCCGGCAGCCCCGAGCGCGCCCGCTACCTCTTCCGCGACAGCCCCGACGGCCCGCCCAACAACTGGAGCTCCGTCTTCGGCGGCCCGGCGTGGACACAGGTCGAGGACGGCCAGTGGTACCTCCACCTCTTCGACTCCAGCCAGCCCGACCTCGACTGGCGCAACCCCGAGGTCCCGGCGATGTTCGAGGACGTGCTGCGCTTCTGGCTCGACCGCGGCGTCGACGGCTTCCGTGTCGACGTGGCCCACGGCCTCTTCAAGGAGGCCAGCCTGCGCGACCAGGTCGTCGAGGAGGGCAAGGCACCCGTCTCGGGCCAGGTCAACACCGACCACTCGATGGTGTCGCGCGAGCTCAAGGACGAGCCGATGTGGGACCAGCCCGAGGTGCACGAGGTCTACCGCGCCTGGCACCGCGTCCTCGACGAGGCCGGTCCCGACCGGATGGCCGTCGCCGAGGCCTGGACCCAGACCCCCGAGTCCACGGTCGCCTTCATCCGCCCCGACGAGCTCGACCAGGCCTTCAACTTCGCCTGGCTCCTCGCCGACTGGTCCGCCGAGGCCTTCACCGAGGTCATCACCAGCACGCTCGCCGCGGTGGAGCCGGTCGGCGCCTCGCCGACGTGGGTGCTCAGCAACCACGACGTCGTACGCCACGTGACCCGCTACGGCGGCGGCGAGCGGGGCCTGGCCCGCGGTCGCGCCGCCACGTTGACGATGCTCGCGCTGCCCGGCTCTAGCTACCTCTACCAGGGCGAGGAGCTCGGCCTCGAGCAGGTCGACGTCGCCCCCGAGGACCGTCAGGACCCGTCGTACCTGCGCACCGGAGAGGTCGGCCGTGACGGCTGCCGCGTGCCGATCCCCTGGGGCGGCACCGAGGCGCCGTACGACTTCGGGCCGGGCGCGTCGCAGCCGTGGATCCCGCAGCCGGCCGACTGGGCGTCGCTGACGGTCGAGGCCCAGGCCGAGCAGGAGGACTCCACGCTGGCGTTCTACCGCGAGGCGCTGCGGGTCCGTCGCGACTTCGCGTGGACCGCCGGCGAGACGGTCGAGATGGTGGACGCCGGACCGGACGTCCTCGCCTTCCGCCGGGGGCCGCTGACCGTCGTGCTCAACTGCGGCGACGCGCCCGTCGAGCTGCCCGAGGGCGAGCTGCTGCTGGCCAGCGCCCCGGTCGACGGCAAGCTCCCGGCCGACACGGCGGTCTGGCTGCGCTGACGGCCCTGCCCGATAGTCCGCGTCAAAAAGCTCCTCTGGCACGTGGCCAGGGGAGCTTTTTGATGCGGACTATCCCGCAGGCGGGACGGAGACCGCCTGCGTCAGTCGTCGGACAGAGCCAGGTTGTACGTCGCCAACTGGCTCGCGAAGCCGGACAGCTCGGCGTCGCTCCAGCCGCTGAGCCGCTCGGCGAAGCGGTCGCTGCGACTGCGGCTCATCTCCTTGAGGCGCGTGCGGCCCTCGTCCGTCGCGTCGAGCAGGATGGCGCGCCGGTCCTCGGGGTCGGGCTGCCGCTCGACGAGGCCGAGGTCGACGAGCGCCTGCACCTGCCGGCTGACGCCGCCCTTGTCCATGCCGAAGGCGTCGGAGAGGTCGGCACCACGCATCGGGCCGTGGGTGGCCAGGTGGGCCAGGATGAAGTACGTCATCGGGTGGAGGTCGGGGTGCACCTCTCGGGCCCGCTCCCCCATCACCCGCTTGACGCGCCGGATCAGCGTGCCGACCTCCGACTCGATGCGGCGGAGGTCGTCGTTCCTCGTGCTCACCGCCGGGGCGGCTGGGGTGCTCACCGGGCTGCTCACTGCGGTGCTCATGCGTCCAGGGATCCTTCTGCCATGAGCTCATCATCCCGCTTGACGGACGTGCGCAGCGGCACCTCCTTGATGAAGAGCACGGCGATCAGCGCGCCGAGCGCGAACGGGAGCGCCACCAGGAAGATGTGACCGGTCGCGTCGCCGAAGGCGCTCTCGAAGATCGCGCGGATCGGGGCCGGCATGCCGGACACGTCGGGGATGCCGCCCGTGTCGTGGCCGACCTCGGACGCGAGCTCGGGGTGCGAGGTCAGCAGGACGCGCAGCCCCTTCTCGACCGCGTCGGCGACCTGGTGGGCCAGCACGGCACCCAGGGCGGCGATGCCGACCGAGCCGCCGAGCGAGCGGAAGAACGCGACGACCGAGGAGCCGGCACCCATGTCGGAGAGCGCGATGGTGTTCTGCACGGCGAGCACGAGGTTCTGCATGGTGGCGCCGAGGCCGAGGCCCAGGACGGCCATGAAGATGCCGGTCTGCCACAGCGGGGTGCCGGCGTCGATGGTCGAGAGCAGGGCGATGCCGGCGATGACGGCGACCATGCCGCCGACGAGCCAGCGCTTCCACAGGCCCGTGGCGCTGATGATCCGGCCGCTGACGATGCTGGAGACGAGCAGTCCGCCGACCATGCAGACCGACATCAGGCCGGCCTCGGTGGGGCTCATGTCCTTGGCGCGCTGGAAGTAGAGGCTGAGGTAGACCGTCGAGCCGAACATCGCGACACCGATCAGCACGGAGGCCACGGTGGCGAGCGTCAGGGTGCGGTCGCGGAAGAGGCGCAGCGGGATGACCGGGTCCTTGGCGACGTTGGCCTCGACGTGGACGGCCGCGCCGATGACGGCGACGGCGCCGACGACCAGCAGGGCGCTCGTCCAGGAGATCCACTCGAAGTTCTGGCCGCCGAGCGAGACCCAGATCAGCAGGATCGACACACCGCCGACCAGCAGGAAGGCGCCGAGGTAGTCGATGGAGACCTCGCGCTTGACGACGGGCAGGCGGAGCGTCTTCTGGAGGACGACGAACGCGAGGGCGGCGACCGGGAGACCGGCGAAGAAGCACCAGCGCCAGCCGACGGTGTCGACGAGGACGCCACCGACGAGCGGGCCGCTGACGGTCGCGAGCGCGAAGACCGCACCGATGTAGCCGCTGTAGCGACCGCGCTCACGGGGCGAGACCATCGTCGCGATGACGACCTGCACGAGCGCGGTCAGGCCGCCGACGCCGAGGCCCTGCACCACGCGGGCGCCGATCAGCACCTCCATCGAGGGCGCGAAGCCGGCGATGAGGGAGCCGATGGAGAAGATCACCAGGGCCGTCTGCACGAGCAGCTTCTTGTCGAAGAGGTCGGCGAACTTGCCCCAGATCGGGGTGGTGGCGGTCATCGCGAGCATCGTGGCCACGACGACCCAGGTGTAGCCGGTCTGGCTTCCCTCGAGGTCGTCGACGATGGTCGGCAGCGCGTTGCTGACGATCGTGCTCGAGAGCATCGCGACGAACATCGCGAGGAGGAGACCGCTGAGGGCTTCGAGCACCTCGCGGTGGGTCATCTGGCCGCTCTGCTCGGCGGGGATGGCGGGAGCCTGGGTCACTGCGTTCCTTCGATCGTGGTTGCGTTCCGCAATAGTTGTTGACCACAACCATATCCCCGGCGACGGCACACGCCAACCCGAGGGCGACGAGACCTGGGCCACATCCCGTGGTGCGCTCCGCTGCTGTCGGAGCGCGGACCCGCCGGACACTTGCGGTTGAGTCGCTCAGAGACTCAAGGCGTATCCCGGGCGTGTCGCGACCCGGATGTCCCCGCACGTGGCCTTGAGTCGCCCGGAGACTCACGGCGCAGTCCGGGCGTGTCGCGCTCCGCGCCGCCGCTCGGCGACCCGCGGTCGGCGTCGGGACGAGACGGTCGGGAGGGCCGGGAAATGCAGCGACCCGCAGGCCTGCTGCCCCTCGGAGAGGGGCCCCGGGGGATGACACCGGGAGCCTGCGGGTCGGGTGACTGCTGTGGTTTCGCCGGCAGCTGTCGGCGTAGCCGGGCTGCCTAGCGGGCAGCCACCTCACTCATCCGAAAAGAACTCATTCTCCGGATCACCTCCCTTCTGTGTGCGACCACCGTACGTCGGCGCCCGGGGTCGCTCAATGGGTTAACCGCGGCCGTCTCAGCCCACGGGCTCCTCGACCGGGGACTCGAACTGCGAGCGGTAGAGCCTGGCGTACGCCCCGTCGACCGCCAGCAGCTGCTCGTGCGAGCCCTGCTCGACGATCGAGCCGTCCTCCATCACCAGGATCAGGTCGGCGTCGCGGATCGTGGAGAGGCGGTGCGCGATCACGAACGACGTCCGGTCCGAGCGCAGCGCCGCCATCGCCTGCTGCAGCAGCAGCTCCGTGCGCGTGTCGACCGACGACGTCGCCTCGTCGAGGATGAGCAGCGCCGGGTCGGACAGGAACGCGCGGGCGATGGTCACCAGCTGGCGCTCACCGGCCGACAGGTTGGAGCCGTCCTCGTCGATGACCGTGTCGTAGCCGTCGGGCAGGGAGTGCACGAAGCGGTCCACGAAGGTCGCGCGCGCCGCGTCGAGGATCTGTTCCTCGCTCGCGTCGGGCCGGCCGTAGGCGATGTTGTCGCGGATGGTCCCGGCGAAGAGCCAGGTGTCCTGCAGCACCATCCCGATCCGGCTGCGCAGCACGCCGCGCGGGATCGAGGCGATGTCGACGTCGTCGATGAGGATCCGCCCCGCCTGCGGGTCGTAGAAGCGCATCACCAGGTTGACCATGGTGGTCTTGCCGGCGCCGGTCGGGCCGACGATCGCGACCGTGCTGCCCGGCTGCGCCACCAGCGAGAGGCCCTGGATCAGCGGCCGCTCGGGGTCGTAGGAGAAGGACACGTCCTCGAAGCGCACCTCGCCGTGCGCGTCCGCCGCGGCGGCGGAGCGACCGTTCTCCTCCTCGACCTCCTCCTCGGCGTCGAGCAGCTCGAAGACCCGCTCCGCCGACGCGACGCCGGACTGCAGGAGGTTCAGCATCGAGGCGACCTGCGTCAGCGGCTGGGTGAACTGGCGGGAGTACTGGATGAAGGCCTGCACGTCACCGAGCGACATCGTGCCGCTGGCGACCCGGAGCCCGCCGAGCACCGCGATGACGACGTAGTTGAGGTTCCCGACGAACATCATGATCGGCATGATCAGCCCGCTGACGAACTGGGCGCCGTACGACGCCTCGTAGAGCTCGTCGTTCTGCTCGGCGAACACCCGCTCGGACTCGCCCTGGCGACCGAAGACCTTGACGATCGAGTGGCCGGAGAAGGTCTCCTCGATGTGGGCGTTGAGCGTGCCGGTGCGACGCCACTGTTGGATGAACATCCCCTGCGAGCGCTTCATCACCGCGCCGGTGACGAACATCGAGATCGGCACGGACACCAGCGCGACCAGCGCCAGCAACGGGGAGATCCAGAACATCATCCCGAGCACCGCGAAGACCGTGAGCAGCGAGGTGAGCATCTGGCTCATGGTCTGCTGGAGCGTCTGGCTGATGTTGTCGATGTCGTTGGTGACGCGGCTCAGGAGCTCGCCACGAGGCTGCTTGTCGAAGTAGCCCAGGGGCAGCCGGTGGACCTTGTCCTCCACCTCGGAGCGCATCCGCAGCACGGTGCCCTGGACGACGTCGTTGAGCAGGTAGCCGCCGAGCCACGCCAGCAGCGACGCCGCGACGTAGATCGCGAGGACCAGCATCAGGACCTCGGAGACCGCGGAGAAGTCGACCCCGTCGGTGAGCTTCATCGACTCGAGCATGTCGGCCTGCCGGGTCTCGCCCTGCGCGCGCAGCGCCTCGATCGCCTGCTCCTGCGTGGCCCCCGAGCCGAGCACGTCCTTGCCGATCAGGCCGGCGAAGATCAGGTCGGTGGCGCGGCCCAGGATCTTGGGCCCGACGGCGGTGGCGATCACGCTGACCACGGTCAGCGCGACGACGGCGTACGCCTTGTGGCGCTCGGGGCGCAGCCGCGCGAGCAGCCGCCTGAGCGAGGGCCAGAAGGTGTCGGCCTTCTGGCCGATCATGCCGCCGCCCATCGGGCCGCGACCGGGCCCGCCGGGTCCGGACTGGACCCGCTCGGTCTCCTTCAGCGTGCCGGGGGTGGCAGCAGGACCTCCCGAGGACTCGGGGTCCCCGCGGCGTTGTTCGGGGGAGCGCAGCGGAGGAGACGAACGTCGTGGGGTGAGGTTCATGCCACTTCCTCCGCGGTCAGCTGGGACTCGACGATCTCGCGGTAGGTCGCGCAGTCCTCGAGCAGCTCGTCGTGGGTGCCGGTGCCGACGACGGCGCCGTCCTCCATCACCACGATCCGGTCGGCGTGCCGGATGGTCGCGACGCGTTGCGCCACGATCACCACCGTCGCGTCGCGGGTCACCGGCCTCAGCGCGGCCCGCAGGCGTGCGTCGGTGGTGAGGTCGAGGGCGGAGAAGGAGTCGTCGAAGAGGTAGATGTCGGGCTGGCGGATGATCGCGCGGGCGATCGCCATCCGCTGGCGCTGCCCGCCGCTCAGGCTGGAGCCGCCCTGGGCGATCTCGGCCTGAAGACGGTCGGGCATCGCCTCCACGAAGTCCTTGGCCTGGGCGATCTCGAGGGCCGTCCACATCTCGTCCTCGGTGGCGTCGGGCTTGCCGTAGCGCAGGTTGTCGGCGACGGTCCCGCGGAAGAGGAAGGCCTTCTGCGGCACCAGCCCCAGGCGGGACCACAGGGTCTCCGGCTCGAGGTCGCGCACGTCGATCCCGCCGACGCGCACGGTGCCGCCCGTGGCGTCGAAGAGGCGCGGCACGAGGTTGACCAGGGTCGACTTGCCCGCGCCCGTCGAGCCGACGATGGCCACCGTCTCCCCCGGAGCGGCCCGCAATCTGACCTCGCGCAGCACCGGCTCGTCGGCCCCGGGATAGGCGAAGGTGACGGCGTCGAGCTCGAGCGTCAGCCGCTCGGGCAGGTCGGTGACCGGGTCGGTCGAGGGCACCACGGAGGACTCGGTGCCGAGCACCTCGGTGATCCGGTCGGCACAGACCGCGGCGCGGGGCACCATCATCAGCATGAACATCGCCATCATCACCGACATGACGATCTGCATCAGGTAGGAGATGTACGCCGTCAGGGCCCCGACCTGCATGTGACCGTCCTCGACCCGGTGCCCGCCGAACCACAGCACGCCGACGGTCGCCACGTTGGCGACGATCATCACCGTCGGGAACATCGCGGCCTGCCACCGGCCGGCCCGGATGGCGACGTCGGTGAGCTGCTCGTTGGCGCCGCGGAAGCGCTCGGTCTCGTGCTCCTCCCGCACGAAGGCACGCACCACGCGCACGCCCGTGATCTGCTCGCGCAGCAGCCGGTTGACCTCGTCGATCCGCTCCTGCATGAGACGGAAGTTGGGCACCATCTGGCGCACGATCAGGCCGATCGACAGGCCCAGCACCGGCACCACGGCCAGCACCAGCCACGACAGGCCGACGTCCTCGCGCGCCGCCATGATGATGCCGCCGACCATCATGATCGGCGCCGACACCAGCAGCGTGCCGGCCATCAGCACCAGCATCTGCACCTGCTGCACGTCGTTGGTCTCGCGCGTGATCAGCGAGGGCGCGCCGAAGTGCTGCACCTCGCGGGCGGAGAAGGCCCCGACGCGGTGGAAGATCGCGGCGCGCAGGTCGCGCCCGAAGCCCATCGCGTTGCGGGCCGAGAACCACACCGCGATGACGGAGCAGATGATCTGCACCAGTGAGACGGCGAGCATCAGGCCGCCGTGGCGCACGATGTAGCCGGTGTCGCCGGTGACCACGCCCTTGTCGATGATGTCGGCGTTGAGGCTGGGCAGGTAGAGCGCTGCCATGGTGCCGACGAACTGCAGTGCCACCACCGCGCCCAGCGGGGCGGCGTACGGCCTGAGGTAGGTGCGGACGAGTCGGAGCAGCATCACGAATCCTTCTTCAGCACGCCGTCGAGGAGCGTTCCGACGATCTCGACGGGCGTGAGGATGTGCCCGTCGCTGATGTGGGGATGGGTTCCGGAGAAGGTGAGCATCCGGAGCATGTGGACGAGCTGGACCGGGGTGCAGGTCAGCCGGTCGGAGTCGGCCTCGACCACGGCGACCATGACCTTCTCGGCGCGGCGGCGACCGTCCTCGATGTGGCGGTGTGCCTTGGGGGGACCGACCATGCCCATCGCGGTCATCAGCAGGAAGATCCCGCGGAAGCGGTCCTGCAGGTGGGTGCAGAGGTCGATCAGCCGCGCCCGGAGGTCCTGGTCGAGGTCGATCGACTCGAGGTCGGCGAAGAACGGCTCCATGTCGAGGGCCTGCTCGACCGCCGCGGTGACCAGGTCGTCCTTGGAGTCGAAGACGCGGAAGATCGTGCCTTCCGCCACGCCCGCGGCGTCGGCGATCTGCTTGGTCGTGACCGACCGGCCGTGCTCGTGGAGCAGCGGGATGGTCGCCTCGACCAGCGCCTGGCGGCGGTCGTCGGGTGTCATGGGGCGGGCGCGGGGCACCCGGCGAGTGTAAGTGAGTGAGCACTCACTCACAACCCTCTTTTCACTACCGTGCTCCCGTGCCCGCGAGGCGGGGGCCCCAGGTCGTCGCGACCCTGCTCGTCCTCGGGCTGCCCTACGGCGCGAGCCGCTCCACGACCCAGCCCGCGCCCTCGCGCCGGTAGACCAGCCGGTCGTGCATCCGGCTCGGCCGGCCCTGCCAGAACTCCAGGACCTCCGGCACCACGAGGTAGCCGCCCCAGTGCGGCGGCACCGGCACCTCGCCGTCACGGTCCTCGCGGCCGAAGCGCTCCTCGACGGCGGCGTACGACGCCGCGAGCGCCGCGCGCGAGCCCACCCGTCGCGACTGGTCGGACGCCCACGCCCCCAGCTGGGCGCCGCGCGGGCGGGAGTGGAAGTAGGCCTCCACCCGCGCCGCGTCGAGCACCTCGGCGACGCCCTCGACGCGCACCTGGCGCTCGAGGGGGTGCCACGGGAAGAGCAGCGCACACCGGGGGTTGGCCGCGAGCTCGTCGCCCTTGCGCGAGCCGTGGTTGGTGAAGAAGACGAAGCCGTCCGCCCCGACGCCCTTCAGCAGGACCATCCGGCTCGACGGACGGCCGTCCGGCGTTGCGGTCGCGAGCACCATCGCGTTGGGCTCGTGGACGCCGGCATCGACCGTCTGGGCGAGCCAGCTCTCGAACATCGTGATCGGGTCGTCGGACAGGTCCGGGAGGTCGAGTCCCCCGCGGCCGTACTCCTCGCGCAGTCCCGACAGCTCCATGGCGCCGAGGGTAACCCCGCCGCCCCCCCTCCCGGCCAGGGTGCACAATGAGCCGTCTCGTGACGGTTCCCCGGGACATCCGCGCACGAAGGAGTGACTCATGACCGAGATCCACCACGGCCTCGAGGGTGTCGTCGCGTTCGAGACGCAGATCGCCGAGCCCGACAAGGAGGGTTCGGCGCTGCGCTACCGCGGTGTCGACATCGAGGACCTCGTCGGTCGCGTGCCCTTCGAGAACGTCTGGGGCCTCCTGGTCGACGGCTCCTACACCCCCGGTCTGCCTCCCGCGGAGCCCTACAACATCGCCATCCACACCGGCGACGTGCGCGCCGACGTGCAGGCCAGCGTCGCCATGCTCGCGCCGATGCTCGGCATGGGCCAGACCTACGACATCTCCGACGAGCAGGCGCGCCTCGACCTCTCCCGCGTCGCGGTCATGGTGCTGTCGTACGCCGCCCAGTCCGCGCGCGGACTCGGCAAGCCGGTCGTCCCCCAGGCCGAGGTCGACCAGGGGAAGACGCTCGCCGAGAGGTTCCTGATCCGCTGGCACGGCGAGGCCAACCCGCAGCACGCCCACGCCATCGACGCCTACTGGTCGAGTGCCGCCGAGCACGGGATGAACGCCTCCACCTTCACAGCGCGCGTCATCACGTCCACCGGCGCCGACGTCGCGGCCGCCTTCTCCGGGGCGATCGGCGCGATGTCCGGTCCCCTGCACGGCGGCGCCCCGTCGCGCGTGCTCGGCATGATCGAGGAGGTCGAGAGGCGCGACGGCGACGCCGCGTCGTACGTCAAGGAGCTGCTCGACAGCGGCGAGCGCCTGATGGGCTTCGGCCACCGCGTCTACCGTGCCGAGGACCCCCGGGCCCGCGTGCTGCGCCGCACCGCCAAGGAGCTCGACGCACCCCGCTACGAGGTGGCGGAGGCGCTGGAGAAGGCCGCGCTGGCCGAGCTCAAGGAACGCCGTCCCGACCGCGTGCTGGAGACCAACGTCGAGTTCTGGGCCGCGATCGTCCTCGACTTCGCCGAGGTGCCGGCGCCGATGTTCACCTCGATGTTCACCTGCGCCCGCACGGGCGGCTGGTCGGCACACATCCTCGAGCAGAAGACCACCGGCCGGCTGATCCGGCCGTCGGCCGTCTACGCCGGCCCGAGCACGCGCCCGGCCAGCGACGTCGAGGGTTGGAACGAGGCCTGGGGCGCCTGAGCCTCAGCCGGTGACGGGCGTCGGCTGGGCGACGTACCAGGACGTCGCGCCGCGCGCGCCCTGGCGGGTCAACGAGATGTGCATGTGGTCGCGGTGTCGCAGCGTCGGCGAGCAGGCGCGCTTGGTGCGGCAGCCCGAGCTGAGGTAGCGCTTGGCGACGAACCCGTCGTACGACGCGTACATCGTGTCGTTCCAGATGACGTACATGATGCCCATGCGGCGGGCCAGCGCGTGGGGCTCGCCCAGGTCGTCGGGGGCGAGGATCTCGTCGAGGAGCGCCGCGGCGAGCGCCTTGTCGGTGTCGCTGCGCGCGTCGAGGAGCCAGTCGAAGGCGCGTGACTCCTTGTGCTCGCTGGTGCTCGACCCAGCACACGGCCGGCTGATCGGACCGTAGCCGCCACCGCGCGCGACGAGCCAGTCGGCCAGCACCAGGACACCGGCCTTCGGCTTCTGCCTGCAGGTCTGCTGCGGCTGGTAGCCGGCGTAGGGCTCGACCGGCATCAGGTAGGGCGCGGACGAGGTGACGGTGCCGCGCAGGTCGTCGGCCGAGGCCGCCCCCGCGCCACCGAGCAGGCAGGCGAGGAGCACCGAGCCCAGCGCGACGACACGTCCGAACGCTCGCATGGCGACGCCCCACCCTTCCCTCAGATCACATGTGGCTCAGTGACCGTAGGGGGCCCCAGGAGTCGCCGTCCGCGGATCGCGCGAACACCATCGCTGTAGTTCGCTGCGCGGGCTCCGGGGGTCGTCAGGGAGCGTCGAGGGAGCAGGCGGGGGTGCCGCCCGGGAGCCGCGACCGGTTGGCCGCGACCCAGTGGTAGGCGCGGCGCGCGACCGCGTCGACGCCGGGCGCCGTCATCGCGCGACCCGCGAGGCGCCACGGCAGCGGCCCGGTGCGGAGGATCGCGGCGAAGGCGCGGTGGCCGTAGTCGACGCGACCGTCCGGGTGGACGTAGGGCATCTCCACGACGGCGCGCTCCGCGTCGACGCCGAGCGCGGCGAGATCGACCGACTGGAGGGTGGTGCGGTCGATGTCCACCCCGAGCCTGGGGACGAGCGCAGCGGTGCGCATGCAGAAGCCGCAGTCGCCGTCGTTGAGCATCAGTCCGCGGTCCACGGGGCAAGGCTACGTCGCGGGACCCCAGCCGGTCGTGTCGATGCGGCGACCGAAGCAGCGGCTCAGCTCGGACCCGCAGTAGTAGCCGAAGCCGGGGATCGGCTCGTAGCCCGACGCGGTGTAGAGCGCGATGGCCTCGGGTTGCTTCATCCCCGTCTCGAGCACCAGCGCCTCGATCCCGGCCTCGCCGGCCGTGGCCTCGAGGTGGGCGAGCATGCGGCGGGCGAGGCCGCGGCGCTGCGCGGCCGGCACGACGTACATCCGCTTGACCTCGGCGGTGACCTCGGCGCCGAGCGCCCGCACGGAGCTGCGCCGCCAGGCGCCGGTCGCCACAGGGGTGTCGTCGAGGTAGGCGACGAAGAACTGGCCCAGCGGGTCCTCGAAGTCGGCCGGGTCGATCGGCGACTCGTCCTGCCCGCCGTAGCGCACGACGTACTCCGCCTGCACGGCCTCGATCAGGGCCTGCGCGTCCGGGTGCGTGATGGGGACCCGCTCGATGCGCGGGTCGGTCGACTCAGGCAAGCGACTGTCCGCATCCGTCGCAGAACCTCGCGTCGCCGTCGTTGCGCGTGCCGCACTGGCGGCAGAAGGGGCCGCTGGCGGTGACGTAGGTGAGCGAGTCCTTGACCACCGGCATCGTCTCGCCCGCGACGTACGACGTGCCCGCGCGCAGCCAACCGACCTGGGCCGCGGCGAGGCCGAAGACGATGCAGAAGCTGCCGGCGCCGATGCTGAGGATCGGACCGAAGCCGCCGTCCATGGCCATGGACTGCGCGTCGGCGGCAAAGCCCGAGATCCCGCGGACGAGGAGCACGACGCCCACCACGAGCAGGACCACGGCGGCCACGCGTGCGGTGGTGCGGACCGTGGTCTGACGCCGCAACCCCGGCGTCCCGTCGGTGTTCATGCCGTGTCCCCCGTCGTGAGATGTGCGCGCGCGGGTGACACAATAGGGCCCGCTGACAGCGTCGTCAGGACCACCGTTCCCGTTCCACGTGAGGTTCCTCCATGACTGACGCCCTCAAGATCCCCGCCGAGCTCCTCCCGGCCGATGGCCGCTTCGGCGCGGGTCCGTCCAAGATCCAGACCGGCCACCTCGACGCGCTCGCCGCGACCGGCGACCAGCTGATGGGCACCTCCCACCGCCAGGCCCCGGTGAAGAAGACCGTCGGCCGGGTCCGCGAGGGCATCGCCGCGCTCTTCGACCTGCCCGAGGGCTACGAGGTCGTCCTCGGCAACGGCGGCGCGACCGCCTTCTGGGACATCGCCTGCTTCGGCCTGATCCGCGAGAAGAGCCAGCACCTCGCCTTCGGCGAGTTCTCCTCCAAGTTCGCCACCTCGGCGAAGAAGGCGCCGTGGCTGGCCGACCCCACCGTCATCTCGAGCGACCCGGGCTCGCGTCCCGACGCGGTCGCCGAGGAGGGCGTGGACGCCTACGCCTGGGCGCACAACGAGACCTCCACCGCGGTGATGGCGCCCGTACGACGTCCCGCGGACGTGGCCGACGACGCGCTGGTGCTGGTCGACGCGACCTCCGGCGCCGGCGGCCTGCCCGTCGACCTCCACCACGTCGACGCCTACTACTTCGCCCCGCAGAAGTGCTTCGCCTCCGACGGCGGCCTGTGGATCGCCCTCATGTCGCCGCGCGCCCTGGCCCGGGCCGAGGAGATCGCGGCGAGCGAGCGCTACATCCCGCCGTTCTTCGACCTGCCGACCGCGATCGACAACTCCTCGAAGAACCAGACCTACAACACCCCGTCGGTGGCCACGCTCTTCCTGATGGCCGAGCAGCTGGACTGGATGAACGGCCAGGGTGGGCTCTCGGCGATGGTCGAGCGGACCACCGCCTCCTCCGACGCGCTCTACGGCTGGGCCGAGCGGACTGCCTACACCACGCCGTACGTCGTCGAGCCCGCCGACCGCTCGCTCGTCATCGGCACGATCGACTTCGACGACTCCATCGACGCGGCCCGGATCGCGGCGATCCTGCGGGCCAACGGCGTGGTCGACACCGAGCCCTACCGCAAGCTCGGCCGCAACCAGCTGCGCATCGCGATGTACCCCGCGATCGACCCGTCGGACGTCGAGAAGCTGACGACCGCGATCGACTACGTCGTCGAGAGGCTCTGAGGCCGCTCAGCCCGCCAGGAGCTTGAGCACCGCGCGCTCGAGCGCGGCCTGGCGGGCGTCGGCGGTCTCGTAGGACGCCTTCACCTTGATCGTCCGGCCCCGCTCGTAGGCCTCGACCACCCGCGGGTCGACGTACGCCGTGCGCGCCAGCGTCGGGGTGTTGCCGAGGAACTCCGAGACCTCCTTCATCGTGCTGGAGACCGCGCGCTTGCGCGACGCCTTGGTCTCCCCCGGCTCGTCGGTCTCGGCGAGCGCCGCGGCCGCGATGACGGTGGCGTGCCAGGTGCGGAAGTCCTTGGCCGTGGCCTCGATGCCCGTGCAGGCGCGGATGTAGTCGTTGACCTCGCCCGACCCCAGACCGCGCCACGAGCGGCCGTCCTTCCAGGCCAGCAGCTGGTCACCGCCGCCGCGCCGCCGGCGCATCACGTCGAGCGACTCGATGGCCGCCTTGTCGTCGATGTCGATGCAGTGCTCGACGCCGGACTTGCCGACGAAGCAGAACCGCAGGCCCCGGGGGTGCCGCGAGACGTGCTCCTTGCGCAGGGTGGTCAGGCCGAAGGAGCCGTTGGTGTCGGTGTAGACGTCGTTGCCGATCCGGAAGTAGCCCAGGTCGAGGAGCCGTACGGCGACCGCGCAGGCGCGCTCGAGCGTCATCCCCTCGGTGCCCATGTCGGTGAGCACCCGCTCGCGGGCCCTGGACAGCGCCTTGCCGAACACGAGGATCCGGTCGAACTTCGCGGCGTCCCGGCTCGCACGCCACTGTGGGTGGTAGAGGTACTGCCGCCGCCCGGCGTCGTCGGTGCCGACGGCCTGCAGGTGGCCGTTGGGGTGGGGAGTGATCCACACGTCCTGCCACGCGGGCGGGATCACCAGGTCCTTGCAGCGCTGCACCTGCTCGGCGTCGAGGCGCTCGCCGTGCTCGTCGAGGTAGGTGAACCCCTTGCCGGAGCGCCGTCGGGTCCAGCCCGGCTGGTCGGGGAACGTTCGCCGCAGTCGGGGCATGCGGCGAACCTACGTCGGGGAGACGCCCGCGGCGGACACCCGCAGGGAGGAGAACCGCGCGCTGCTCAGGGCTCGCCCGAGCCGCGTCGCAGGATGCGCCGGGCGAGCTCGGCCTGCCCGGCGGTGAGCCGGTGCTCGGGCACGCGGACGGGGTCGGCGCCCTCGACGGTGAACGTGTAGATGTACATGTCGGGGTGCGGCGTCGCGTCGGCGGCGGCATCGACCGACGACAGCCCGGCGTCGGCGACCAGGCCGCGCAGGTCGGGCTGCTCGGGGTCGTCGAGGTCGACCTCGGCCGACTCCGTGCGCCCGATGAAGCCCCCGCTGCGCTCGACCCGCAGCCGCACGGCCGTGCCCGCCTCCGGCACGGGCGCGCCCGTGGCGGTGGCCGGCTCGACGCCGACCTGCACCCAGGCGTCGCGCACGACGTCGGCGTGCTCCCCCGCGGCGGCAACCGTCGCGGCGGCGAAGGCCGCGAAGTCGGCATCAGCGGTGACGTCTCCCCCGACGAGGGCGTCGTACCAGATCCGGCCGGCGCCCTCGATCGCCACTCCGCCGACGGCCACCGCGGCGAGCTGGAAGGCCTTGTTGGGGATCCCAGAGTTGAGGTGGACCCCACCGTTGTCGGCCGTGGTCTCGACGTAGTCGTCCATGTGGCCCACCTGCGGGTCGGCGCCGAGCTCGGGGTCGTCGTACGCCGTCCCCGGGGCGGCCATGTCGCGCAGCGCCCTCGCCCGGACGGACGGCGTGAAGATGCCCTCCCCGATGAGCCAGTCGCCCTCGCCCGCCTCCTGGCCGAGCAGCCGCTGCTTGAGGCAGGAGGCGAAGACGTCGGCGACCGACTCGTTGAGCGCGCCCGACTGGTCGCGGTAGACGAGCGCGGCGGAGTGCTCGACGACGGCGTGGGAGAACTCGTGGGCCAGCACGTCGACCGGCTTGGTGAAGCGCTCGAAGACCCGGCCGTCTCCGTCGCCGAAGACGAGCTGGGTGCCGTCCCAGAAGGCGTTGTTGTAGGCCGACCCGTAGTGGACGGTCAGGCTGACCGGGGCCCCGGCGTCGTCGTGGGAGTCGCGATGGAGGACCTCGGCGAACATCGCGAGCGTGGCCTCGATCCCCGCGCCCGCCTCGTCGACCGCGACGTCGCCGGACGGGGGGTCGCCGGCCGAGCGGACCGGGGCGCCGGGGAGGCTCGTGGTCGAGCCGGCGTCGTGCACGGTCCAGGCCGCGACACCGGCGGCCGCCGCAGGA
>NZ_JAOPWY010000049.1 GCF_025965415.1 Nocardioides sp. | reverse complement strand
GACGTCGAGCATGAGGCGCGAGCGCTCGCCGGTCTCGCGGTAGACGGCCAACCGGGTCAGCTCCTGGAGCGCCTCCAGGACCTCACCGTTGCGACCGACGAGCAGGCTCAGGTCGGCGCCGCCGATCAGGACGCTGGCCCGGTCACCCTCGACGTCCATGTCCAGGTCACCGTCGAGGTCGGCGATGTCGAGGAGCTCCTCGAGGTAGTCGGCCGCGATGTCACCCTCCTGCTCGAGGCGCTGCACCTTGGAGGGACGACCGGCCTTGCCGGTGTCGGAGTCCTCGGTGCCGTCCACCTCGGCGACCTCGATCGTCTCGGTCTCGACGCCCTCGTCGTCGGTCATCTGCTCACTCACGTGTGTCTCCTGCTTCATTCGGGATGCATGGCCGCGGACGGCATGCAGAGAATCGAGGGGTCAGCGCTTCTTCTTCTTCTTGTTGCGCTGGGCCTTGGTCTGGCGCTGCGGCTGCTGGCGCGCCGGCGCGGGCTTCTCGTCGATCACGGCCACGGACGACTCGGTCGCCGGCGTCTCGAGCGTCAGTCCCTTGCGCTCGGCCTTCGCGCGGTCGCGCGCGGCCTTCGCGTCGGCGGCGGGCGTGCCCGGCGCGGGGTTGTTGCGGATCACGTAGAACTGCTGGCACATCGTCCAGAGGTTGGAGACGGTCCAGTAGACGAGCACGCCGATCGGGAAGGCGATGCCGCCGACGGCGAAGACGACGGGCAGGACGTAGAGCAGCATCTTCTGCTGCTGGGCGTACGGACCGCTCAGGGCGTCGGCCGGCATGTTCTTGCTCATCAGCTGCCGCTGGGTGAGGAAGGTCGTGGCCGTCATCGCGACGACGAGGATGGCGGCGATGACCATCACGCCGGTGACGCCGCCGGTGTTGAGGAAGGTGCCCGAGACGGGGATCGTGTCGAACAGCTTGGAGTCACCGAACTGCTTGGCGAGCTCCTCGTTGAGGAACCCGTGGGCCTTGCCCTTCTTCGACGCCTGGTCGAGCATCCGGAAGAGCGCCAGGAAGATCGGCATCTGCAGCAGGATCGGCAGGCACGAGGCGAACGGGTTGGTGCCCGAGTCCTTGTAGAGCTTCATCGTCTCCTGGGCGAGACGCTCCCGGTCGTGGCCGTACTTCTTCTGGAGCTCGCGCACCTTGGGCTGGATGAGCTGCATGTTGCGGCTCGACTTGATCTGCTTGACGAACAGCGGGATCAACGCCGCCCGGATGACCAGCGTCAGGCCCACGATCGACAGCACCCACGCGGCCCCGCCGGCCGGGTCGAGGACGGTCGACAGCAGCTTGTGGATGCCCACCAGCACGAAGGACACCGCATAGTAGAGCGGCACCATGATCGCGTGTCCGATGGATCCGAAGAAGTCGAGCACTCAAGCTCCTCGCGTTGCAGGGGACTCCGCAGCCGGTGTGGCGCGGGAGGGAACAGGGTCGTAGCCGCCGGCGGCCCACGGGTGGCACCGGCCGATGCGACGCAGCGAGAGCCACGTGCCACGCACGGAGCCGTGCACGGTGACCGCCTCGAGTGCGTATGCCGAGCAGCTCGGGTGGTAGCGGCACACCTGGCCGTAGAGCGGACTGATCGCGAAGCGCCACGCCCGGATGAAGCCGATCAGGAGATGCTTCACGAGGCGCTCACCCGGTCGAGCGTACGGCCAAGATCCGCGCCGAGGGTGGCGTACGACGCCTCGGCCGCAGCCGGAAGCGCACGCACCACGAGAGCAGCACGACCCGGAAGGCCTTCCAGTGCAGGAAGGCGCTCCCGGGTCAGGTGGCGCAGTCGTCTCTTCACACGGTTGCGTGTGACGGCGTTGCCCACGGCCTTGCTGACCGTGAACCCCACCTGCACCGGACCGGGCTCCGCGTCGGCGTCCACCCAGAGGTGGACCACCATCGTCGGGGATCCGGCGCGCCGCCCCTGCCGAACAGCGCGACGGAAACCGTCACTGTCGGTGAGGCGATGAACGGCGGAGAGCACGGCGCGTGCCGCGAGCTCGGGCCGTCAGACCGCCAGGCTCTTGCGGCCCTTGCGGCGACGGCTGGACAGGATCGAGCGACCGGCGCGGGTCCGCATGCGCAGACGGAAGCCGTGCACCTTGTGACGGCGACGGTTGTTCGGCTGGTACGTACGCTTGCTCACGGCTATTTCTCCGAAGGGTTCGAGGGATGTCCACTCCACTGCGAGGTCAGTGCTGGCTGTTCGGCCGGCACCGCCCACCCACGCGGCCGCCCGGTGGCGGATCGTGGACGTGCGGCACCCGTCGACATGGAGCGACCGGCCAACGGTACGCGGTGGGGAAAGAGGGGGTCAAACCCACGTCGCCCCGTCCCGGGCCGCCCTGTGGATGACGTCTTGCCCGCAACGACCTGCGGTTGTTACGTTCCCCCCCTCCCCGGTCTGTGGAAATCACGGTCCCTCCCGCCTGGTCGGCACGCTGTGACCCGGGTCACAGCGGCCCTCAAAGTGCCTCTGACCTGCACGGATGTTGGACGGATCGCCGCTCTCGGCCCGGTGGTGGGCCCCATCTCCACGATGGGGGAAAGCAGTTCACAGCTTGTGGAGAACTCTGTGGACCAAGGTCACCCGGTGCTCGGTGCGACCTCAAACAAACGGTGGAAAGCAGGCGGTCCGGTGGACGACCAGCAGGTAGATCTCGGGACGGCTTGGCAGCAGATCGTCGAGGACCTCCAACCCAACCAGCGCGCCTGGCTGCGTCCGAGCGTCCCGGTGACCCTCCACGAGAACACCGCGATCATCGCGGTGCCCAACGACTTCACGCGCAACCAGCTCGAGGGACGGCTGCGCAACCACATCGAGGACGCCCTCACCGAACGGTTCGGGCGCGAGATCCGCATGCTCGTCACGGTCAACCCCGCCCTCGAGGACACCGTGCCGATCCAGGTCGATGAGTCGACAGATGGATCTGTCGCTTTGTCGACACACGACCAGGGGCCGTTCGAGCCGACCCCCGCGCCGCGCGTCGAGCACGCTGAACCCGGTCCCAGCGGGAGCAACGAGCGCCGGCCGTCCGCGCTGGAGACCCGGCTCAACCCCAAGTACACGTTCGAGACCTTCGTCATCGGCTCCTCCAACCGCTTCCCCCACGCCGCGGCGGTCGCCGTGGCCGAGGCGCCGGGCAAGGCCTACAACCCGCTCCTGGTCTACGGGGAGTCCGGTCTGGGCAAGACGCACCTGCTCCACGCGATCGGCCACTACGTCCGCAGCCTCTACAGCAACGCCAAGGTGCGCTACGTCTCGAGCGAGGAGTTCACCAACGAGTTCATCAACGCGATCCGCGACGACCGGCAGGACCGCTTCAAGCGCCGCTACCGAGACGTCGACGTGCTGCTCATCGACGACATCCAGTTCCTCGAGGGCAAGACCCAGACGCAGGAGGAGTTCTTCCACACGTTCAACACCCTCCACAACGCCAACAAGCAGATCGTGCTGACCTCCGACCGCGCGCCCAAGCGGCTCGAGGCGCTCGAGGACCGGTTGCGCAACCGGTTCGAGTGGGGCCTGATCACCGACGTGCAGCCGCCCGACCTCGAGACCCGCATCGCGATCCTGCGCAAGAAGGCCGCCATGGACCGGCTCACCGCACCGCCGGACGTCCTCGAGTTCATCGCCTCCAAGATCCAGACCAACATCCGCGAGCTCGAGGGGGCGCTGATCCGGGTCACGGCGTTCGCCAACCTCAACCGCCAGGAGGTCGACATGACCCTGGCCGAGATCGTGCTCAAGGACCTGATCCCCGAGGGCGGCGAGCCCGAGATCACCCACGCGCTGATCATCGCCCAGACGGCGGCCTACTTCGGCGTCTCCCTGGAGGACCTCACCGGACCCTCGCGCGGGAGGCACCTCGTCATGGCCCGCCAGATCGGCATGTACCTCTGCCGCGAGCTGACCAGCATGTCGCTGCCGCAGATCGGCCGGGAGTTCGGCGGCCGCGACCACACCACGGTGATGTACGCCGACCGCAAGATCCGCCAGCTCCTGGCCGAGCGGCGAGCCGTCTTCAACCAGGTCAGCGAGCTCACCAACCGCGTGAAGATGCAGGCCCGCCAGTCCTGACGTCCCGCGTCGGTCCGGACCGGTCCGGCTGTGGAGAAGATGTGGTTCCGGCGCGTCCTTCCTCCCCAGGCCCTGTGGACGGGCCGGTGCCCATGACGACAAGCCTCGCTGAGTGCACACCCGCCGGCGAGTTGACCGTGGTGAGTGCACACCCCCTGTGCACACGCCTGCGAGCCGCTGACCTGCACAGATGCGACTTGTCCACAGTTTCCACGGACCCTATGACTGCTACGAACCTCAACACTGGTCCGATCACCCACCACCACTGAACACACCCCGCTCTGGGGAGAACCCTGCCGAAGCCCCGACCGGGCGTGGCAGGATGCACTTCCCACGCGCTCGCGCGTGCGCCGGAGGCTGCACCCAGCAGCTCCCCCATCGTTTCTCGTTACCAGATCTCTCGCCGAGGAGACCCTTGTGAAGTTCCGCGTCGAACGCGACGTCTTCGCCGATGCCGTTGCCTGGGCTGCACGCAGCCTGCCGGTCCGCCCCAGCTCCCCCGTGCTGGCCGGTCTGCTGATCGAGGCGAGCGACGCGGGTCTGGTCCTCTCCACCTTCGACTACGAGACCTCGGCCCGCGCCACCCTGACCGCCGACGTCAGCGACGAGGGCAAGGCCCTGGTCAGCGGCCGGCTCCTGGCCGACATCTGCCGCAGCCTGCCGGCCAAGCCCGTCGAGCTGACCCTCGAGGGCCCGCGGGTCTCGCTGATCTGCGGCTCGGCGCGCTTCAGCCTCCAGACCATGCCCGTCGCCGACTACCCGACGCTGCCCGACATGCCCTCGGCCACCGGCACCGTCTCCAGCGCCGACTTCGCCCACGCCGTCTCCCAGGCGGTCACCGCGGCCGGTCGCGACGACATGCTGCCCGTGCTCACCGGCGTACGGATCGAGATCGACGGCTCCACGATGGCGCTGCTGGCCACCGACCGCTTCCGCCTCTCGCACCGTGAGCTGACCTGGAACCCGCAGTCCCCGGACGCGTCGGTCGCCGCGCTCGTGCCCGCCAAGGTGCTGGGCGACACCGCCAAGTCGCTGACCTCGGGCGCCGAGGTCACCATCGCGCTGAGCGCGAGCGGTGCCGGCGAGGGCCTGATCGGGTTCGAGGGCACCGGCCTCGGCGGCGTACGACGCACCACCACGCGCCTGCTCGACGGCGAGTTCCCCAAGGTCCGGTCGCTGTTCCCGGCCGAGCACCTCACGGTGGCGAAGGTCAACAAGGCCGAGCTGATCGAGACCGTCAAGCGCGTGGCGCTCGTCGCCGAGCGCAACACCGCCGTGCAGATGAAGTTCGGCGACAACCAGATCGTGCTCGACGCCGGCTCCGGCGACGAGGCGATGGCGACCGAGGCGGTCGACGCCGACATCAACGGCGACGACCTGACCACGGGCTTCAACCCGCAGTTCCTGCTCGACGGCCTGACCGCGATCGACGGTGAGTTCGTGGACCTCGCCTTCACCCAGGCGACCAAGCCGGTGGTCATCTCCGGCACGGACGCCGACGACGCCAGCTCGTTCCGCTACCTGCTGATGCCGCGCCGGTTGCTGAGCTGATCCTGTCTGGAGACACCTCGCTCGTTCCGCGCTCTGCCAACTCGACCGACGAGGACCGGGGACTAGGCTCCTGCCTATGGACATCGGACTTGTCGGGCTGGGCAAGATGGGCGGCAACATGCGCGAGCGCATGCGCCGCGCGGGACTGACGGTCGTCGGCTACGACCGCAACCCCGACGTCAGTGACGTCGACTCCCTGGCCGCGCTCGTCGACGCGTTGCCGAGCCCCAAGGTCGTGTGGGTCATGGTGCCGGCCGGTGAACCCACACGCGCGACGGTCAAGGAGCTGGGCGACCTCCTCGACGAGGGCGACGTCATCGTGGACGGCGGCAACTCCCGCTGGACCGACGACATCGCCAACGCCGAGCTGCTCGCGGAGAAGAAGATCGGCTACGTCGACTGCGGTGTCTCCGGCGGTGTCTGGGGCCTGGAGAACGGCTACGCACTGATGTACGGCGGCGACGCCGACGACATCGCCAAGGTGCAGGAAGCCTTCGACGCCCTCAAGCCGGAGGGCGACTTCGGCGCCGTCCACGCGGGCTCGGTGGGTGCCGGTCACTTCTCCAAGATGGTCCACAACGGCATCGAGTACGCGATCATGCAGGCGTACGCCGAGGGGTGGGAGCTGCTCGAGAAGGCCGAGCTCACCGACAACGTGACCGAGGTCTTCCGCTCCTGGCGCGAGGGCACCGTGATCCGGTCGTGGCTGCTCGACCTCATGGTCAACGCGCTCGACGAGGACCCGAGCCTGAGCAAGATCGCCGGCTACGCCGAGGACTCCGGCGAGGGCCGCTGGACCGTCGAGGCCGGCATCGAGAACGCCGTCGCGACCCCGGCGATCACCGCCGCGCTCTACGCCCGCTTCGTCTCCCGGCAGGACGACTCCCCGACGATGAAGGCCGTCGCCGCCATGCGCAACCAGTTCGGCGGGCACGCGGTGCGGTCGTCCGCACCGAAGGGGGGCGATGCCGAGGGCAGCGTGGGTGCCGAGCAGTCCACGACCAGCCAGAAGGCCGGTGCCGGCAGCGCCCAGGAGCCGGGCGAGAGCTAGCCCCGTGCACGTCGCCCACCTGAGCCTGCACAACTTCCGCTCGTACGCCGACCTCGACGTCGAGCTGGAGCCGGGGGCGACCGCGTTCATCGGTCGCAACGGGCAGGGCAAGACCAACCTCGTCGAGGCGATCGACTACCTCTCCCGGCTGTCCTCCCACCGGGTCGCCACCGACGCCCCGCTGGTCAAGGCCGGCACCGACCAGGCGATCGTCCGCGCCGCGGTGGTGCGCGAGGGGCGCACGGCGGTGCTCGAGGTCGAGCTCAACCCGGGCAAGGCCAACCGGGCGCGGGTCAACAGGTCACCGCTGCCCAGGTCGCGCGACCTGGTCGGCCTGGT
>NZ_JAOPWY010000136.1 GCF_025965415.1 Nocardioides sp. | reverse complement strand
CTGATGGTGCTCGGCGACGTCGTCTGCGCCTGGCTGCTGCTCCGCCAGGCCGACGTGGCCCTGGGCAAGCTCGCCGGCGAGGTGTCGGAGAAGGACCCGACGTTCTACGCCGGCAAGGTCGCGGCCGCGCAGTTCTTCGCCCAGACCAACCTGCCGAAGATCAGCGCCGAGCGTGCCATCGCCGAGGGGATCGACCTCGACCTGATGGACCTCGACGAGGCGTCCTTCTGATCGGAACGTGCCTCGCTGGTTGATGTGCGAGGTGCGCTAGCGACGAGCCTCGAAACCCACGAGACGTGTGGTTTCGAGGCTCGCTGCGCTCGCACCTCCTCCACCGAGGGAGTGCGCTCGCAGATGACAGGTGTCACGGCGAGGTCGTGACACCGGTGCCGGGCACCGCCCGCCCGCCGCCGACAGGCTGGGGACATGAGCACTCCAGCGATCCGCGCCACCGGCCTGCGCAAGCAGTTCCGCCAGGCCGACGGCACCCCGGTCCTCGCGGTCGACGACGTCGACCTCACCATCCACCGCGGCGAGATCGTCGCCTTCCTCGGCCCCAACGGCGCCGGCAAGACGACCACGGTCGACATGCTGCTGGGTCTGACCCGGCCCGACGCCGGCACCGTCGAGGTGTACGGCGTCGCGCCGGGCGCCGCGGTGCGCGCGGGCCGGGTCTCGGCGGTGATGCAGACCGGCGGGCTGCTCAACGACTTCACTGTCGAGGAGACCGTCCGGGCGATCGCCGCCCTGCACGGCCGGCCCGACCGGGTCGACGTCGTGCTTGAGCGGGCCCGGCTCACCGAGCTGGCCGGCCGGCGCGTCGAGGCGTGCTCCGGCGGCGAGCAGCAGCGGCTGAAGTTCGCGCTCGCGCTCGTGCCCGACCCCGACCTGGTGATCCTGGACGAGCCGACGACCGGCATGGACGTCGGCGCGCGGCAGGAGTTCTGGCAGACGATGCGCGACGACGCCGCCCACGGCCGCACGATCGTCTTCGCCACCCACTACCTCGCCGAGGCCGACGAGTTCGCCGCGCGGACCGTGCTGATGAACCACGGCCGGATCGTCCACGACGCCGCCACCACCGACGTACGCGCTGCCTACGGCGGGCGCACCCTCACCTTCCGGCCGCCGGCCGACGTGGTCGGCTCCGACGGGATCGACCCGGCCTGGCTGGCGAGCGTCCAGCACGCCCTGGCGCCGCTCGGCGTCACCGACCTCGAGGTCTCCGCCGCCAGCCTGGAGGCGGCCTTCCTCGCCCTGACCGCGGACACGCCGGTCGACACGATCCTCCAAGGAGCCACCCGATGACCGAGCAGCTCGTCCAGCCCGCACCCGACGTCGTACGCACGGCGCCGCGCCCGGACATGGTCACCTACGCCCGTCTCGACCTGCGCCGCCAGCTGCGCGACACGTTCGGCATGTTCTTCATCGTCGGCCTGCCGACCTTCATGTTCCTCGTCTTCGGCCTCGGCTCCGACGAGCAGGTCGGCAGCGGCAACGTCGGGATGTACATCATGATCTCGATGGCCGCCTACGGCGCCGTCACCGCCACGACCGGCGTCGCCGGCAGCGCCGCGACCGAGCAGGTGATGGGCTGGGGGCGCCAGCTCGGGCTGACCCCGATGCGGCCGTCCGCCTTCGTCGCCGCCAAGGCCGCCATCGCGATGCTGGTGGCCCTCATGCCCGTGACGCTGATCTTCGCGATCGGTGCGCTCACCGGCGCGCGCGGCAGCTGGAGCGACTGGGTCCTCGCCGCGCTCCTCGTGTGGTTCGGCTCGGCCCTCTTCGCGATCTACGGCCTGGCGATGTCGCTGGTCTTCCGCGGCCCCAACGCGACCGGAATCGCCTCCGGGATGATCGTGATCATGGCGTTCCTCGGCAACGTCTTCACACCGATGAGCGGCCTGCTGCTCGACATCGGCCGCCTCACCCCGCTCTACGGCTACGCCGCGCTCGCCCGGTTCCCCCTGACCGAGGGCTACCTGCCGGTCGGCGGCCGCGACGCGCTCTGGCTGCCAGTCGCTAACGTGCTCGCGTGGACCGTCATCTTCTCCCTGCTCGCGCTGTGGGGCGTACGCCGGAGCCGGGCGCGGACGTGACCGACGAGCAGCTGCCCGCCAACCCCTGGGAGAAGTGGGGCTGGGCGTTCGCGTCGATCTGGCTGGTCTTCCTCGTCTACCCGGTCCTCGCGGTCCTTGACGCGGACGTCCCGGCCGTGGTCAAGGCGCTGTGCCTGCTGTGCATCGTGGGCTTCGCGGTGGCCAACGTCCTCGGCTACGCCAGCCACGGCCGGCGACCCTGGCTGTTCCTCGGGCTGATGGTCGCGCTGGGCCTCGCCACGGCACCGGTCATCGGCATCGAGGCGATCTCCTACACGCCGTACCTCGCCATCCTCTCGGCGCTCGAGCTGCCGGCGCCGGCGTGGAAGTGGGCCGTGGCCTTCTGGGTGGCCCTGCCGCTGCTCTCGCTCCTCGGCGTCGACGGCTTCCCGCCCTACCTCTTCCTCATGTTCTGGCCGGTCATGCTGGGCGGGGTGATCCTCCGCGTCTTCGGCGAGCGCGAGCAGGTCGCCCACGAGGCCAAGAGCCAGTACGCCATGGTCGCCGAGCGCGAGCGGGTCGCCCGTGACGTCCACGACGTGCTCGGGCACTCGCTCACCGCCCTGTCGGTCAAGGCCGAGCTCGCCGCACGGCTCATCGACGTCGACCCGCAGCGCGCCAAGGCGGAGCTGGAGTCGATCCAGGACACCGCACGCCAGGCGCTCGCCGAGGTGCGCGCCACCGTCGGCGGCCTGCGCGCCGGCAACCTCGAGGCGGAGCTCGCCGCGGCCCCGCGGGTGCTTGCCGACATCGGCGTGAGCACCACCGTCACCGGCGAGGTCGCCGACACCGACCCGCGGCACCGGGCGCTGCTGGCCTGGGTGCTGCGTGAGTCGGTCACCAACGTCGTACGCCATGCGCGGGCGCGGTCCGTGGTCATCGAGCTCGGCCCGCACGGCATCGCCGTGACCGACGACGGCGCCGGCTGCGCGGGCGCCGAGGGCAACGGGCTGCGCGGCATGCGCGAGCGCGTGGCCGGGGCCGGCGGCACGCTCGACATCGTCCCCACCACGCCCGGCACCCGCATCCAGGTGGCCCTGCCGTGATCATCAGGCTGCTGCTCGCCGACGACCAGGCCCTCGTGCGCGGCGCCCTGGCGGCGCTGCTCGACCTCGAGCCGGACCTGGAGGTCGTGGCCCAGGTCGGTCGTGGCGACGAGGTGGTCGACGCGGCCCGGGCGTCGGGCGCCGAGGTGTGCCTGCTCGACATCGAGATGCCCGGCCTCAACGGCATCGACGCCGCAGCCGCGATCCGGCGCGAGCTGCCGGAGGTGCGCTCGCTGATCGTGACGACCTTCGGCCGCCCGGGCTACGTCCGGCGGGCGATCGAGGCGGGCGCCTCGGGCTTCGTCGTCAAGGACACCCCGTCGCGCCAGCTCGCCGACGCCGTACGCCGGGTGCACGCCGGGTTGCGGGTGATCGACCCTGACCTCGCGGCCGAGTCGCTGATCGACGGGCCGAGCCCACTGACGGCCCGCGAGCAGGAGCTGCTGACCCACGCCCTCGACGGAGCGCCCGTGGCCACCATCGCCGCACGGGTGCACCTCTCCGAGGGCACGGTCCGCAACCACCTGTCGGCCGCGATCGGCAAGACCGGGGCGACGACCCGCAGCGAGGCCGCGCGCATCGCGCAGGACCGCGGCTGGCTCTGATCAGTCGGTTCGCCGGCGACCGCCCCGCTCACATCTCGCGGCGCTCCTCCACGTGGGTGGTCTTCGAGCGCTGGTTGTTCATCACGAGGCTGAGCACGAGGGCCAGGACACCGGCGATGACGAGGATCCAGCCGACCGTGGTGGGGTCGACGACGTCCTGGAGGGACTGCGGGAACTCCTTGATGGCGAACAGAAGGATCAGGCCGATGACGAGCAGCACGATGCCGATTCCGATACCCATGACGACTCCCTTGTCGGTGTGCGACCGGTGCGGGCCCCGGTCGTCCCGCGCAGCGTAGGGCCGGCCGGACCGGAAACGACGCAGCCCCACCCCGAGGGTGGGGTTGCGCCGTCGCGCGCGGGTCAGCGGCGACCGAAACGCCACGAGGGCCGGCCCCCGTGGGATCCGGCCCTCGTAGGCGCGTCAGGCAGGCGTCACGTGACCTTGCCGACCTTGCGGCGTAGGCACTCGGGGCGATGCCGAGGACGCTGGCTGCCAGCGTCGTCGTGACGAGTGCGACGGCAGGCCGGCCCAAGAACCATTCGAATCGACCCCGCGGACCCCTCCGCCGGGGTGGGCCTACCCTCTCCCCATGACCGAAGCGGAGCGACTGAGCGCCCTCGTGGCCGTGTGGTGGCAGGCCGTCGACTCGTTCACGCACCTCCTCGAAGAGGTCGGCGCCGACCAGTGGGCCGCCGCGACCGACCTGCCCGGGTGGGACGTCCACTGCGTTGCTGCGCACACGGCCCACCTCGAGTCGCTGCTGGCCGGGCGCCCGCACGACGAGGTCGAGATCGGCGACGCGCCGCACGCCCGCGGCATGATGGGCCAGTTCACCGAGCAGGGCGTCGTGGCCCGACGCGTCGAGTCGCCCGACGCGTTGATCACCGAGATCCGCGAGTCGACCACCGCCCGGCACACCCAGCTCCTCGCCGACCCGCCGACCGACGCGTCGGCGCCCGCGCCGGGCCCCTTCGGTGCGATCGGCTGGAGCACCGGGCTGCTGCTGCGCAACCGGCCGCTCGACGTGTGGATGCACGAGCAGGACGTCCGCCGCGCGCTCGGCATGCCGGGCAACCTCGACTCCGCACCCGCGATCCACAGTGCCGACTACCTCATGGAGAGCCTGCCCTTCATCGTCGGCAAGCGGGTGCAGGCTCCGGCCGGCAGCGTCGTACGCCTCGAGGTCGCGGGGCACGCGCCCGTCGCCGCGGTCGTCGGCGAGGACGGCCGGGGACGCACCGCGACGCCCGACGACGGGGCGCCGACGGTGACCCTCGCCATGGACCGCGAGACCTTCGTCGTGCTGGCCGGAGGCCGACGTCCCGCCGATCCCGGCGCCGTGGAGGTCACCGGCGACGGCGAGCTGGGCGCACGGGTCCTCGCCGCCATGGGCGTCACGCCGTGAGCGAGGCCGCCTGGACGACCGACGACATGGGCGACCTGACCGGCCGCACCGCGGTCGTCACCGGCCCGACCGTCGGCGGCCTGGGCTTCCACACCGCGCTCGAGCTGGCACGTCACGGTGCCCGGGTCGTCCTGGCCGGACGTACGACGGCGAAGCTCGACGCGGCGGCCGAGGAGATCACCGCACAGGTTCCGCACGCCGCCCTCGACACCCTCGTCGTGGACCTCTCCGACCTCTCCTCGGTCCGCGCTGCCGGCGAGGCAGCCGGCGAGCTCGGTCCGATCCACCTGCTGGTCAACAACGCCGGCATCATGGCCAGTCCGTTCCGCCGCACGGTCGACGGGCTGGAGTCCCAGATGGCGACCAACCACTTCGGGCCCTTCCTCCTCACCGGCCTGCTCCTCGACCAGCTGGTCGCCTCCGGTGACGGGCGCGTGGTCACCCTGTCGTCGCAGATGCACCGGCTCGCCCGGTCCGCGCCGCTCGGCGACCCACGGGCACGGCGGCGCTACAGCCGCTGGATGGTCTACGGCCAGACCAAGCTCGCCAACCTGCTCTTCACCCTCGAGCTCGACCGACGGCTGCGGCGGGCGGGGCTGCCCGTGCTCGCGCTGGCCGCGCACCCCGGCCTCGCCGGCACGCACCTCGTGGTCAACGGGCAGATGCGTGGCATCGAGCAGCGCGGTGCGGCGATTCTGGACGCCGCGGTCAAGGCGGTGTCGCAGTCCGCGGCCGCCGGGGCGTGGCCGACGCTGATGGCCGCCACCGCCGACCTGCCGGGAGGGACGTACGTCGGACCCGGCGGCCCCGGTCAGGCCAGTGGACGCCCGCGCGTCGTCGGCACCGCTCCCCTGGCGCGCGACGAGATGGCGCAGCGCAGGCTGTGGGAGACCAGTGAGGAGACCGTCGGCCTCACCTGGCCCTGACCCCCCACGTCACTCGCGGTCGCGGACGCGGACCAGCCCGGCCAGGGTCCCGATCCATGCCGTTCCCGCGGGACCGAGGGTGACCTGCGAGCCGTCGCTGCCCGCGAGGAGCCCCGTGCCGGCGCGCACGCTCCACATGCTGCGCCCGGTCTCGGCATCGAGGGCGGTGAGGTACCACGCACTCACGCCGGCCAGCGAGGGCCGCTTGGTCCAGGCGTAGAGCAGCCCGTCGGGCCGGCTCGCGGTCACCCCCGAGCCCGGGGAGACCACGTCGCTGCTCCAGCGCTCGGCGCACGCCCCGTCGACCAGGTCGACGCGCGCGATGCCGTGGCTGCTGGTGAAGCCGAGGAGCGTGCTGCGCGGCGAGGAGTAGTCGTGGTTGTTGGTCACCACGACGCCGGTGCCGACAGCAGCCAGCGTGCTCTCGGTGGCGCCCTCGTCCTTGCCGAAGACGGGCTGGCGGCAGATCACCTGCCCGCTGTCTCGGGCGACGAGGAGCACGCCCATCCGCGAGTCCGCGCTGTCGGTGATCGCCACGACGCCGCCGTCGAGCAGGACCGGCGCCGAGCCGCTGGTGCCGTCGTACGCCGTGCGCCAGGCGGGTTGCGGAGTGCCGTCGGGGCCGGCCGCGAGGTGGTGGAGGGCGGTGTCGGTGACGACGTAGACCCCACCCGCCTCGTCGGCGGCCAGGCCTCGGCGGACCTCCTCGCCGAGGTCGACGACCCGGACCTCCCCGGAGTCGGGGGCGATGGTGCCGACGAGTCCCTGCCGCGAGGCCCACCAGATCCGGCCGGCCCAGTCCGGGGCCAGCGCGACGAGGCAGTCGCCGTAGGGGACGTAGGGCCTGAGGTCCCAGGTGGCGTCCGTCGCGAGCTCCGCGTCGCCCTCGGCCGATCCCGTGCGGACCGCCAGCACTCGGCGGTCGGTGGTCGCGACGACGGCCCGGTCGGCGTCGTCGAGGTAGACGACGTCACCCGTGCACGAGGCCGTCGCGTCCGGCAGGTCCTGGGTGGTCTCCGGCCGCATGGTGTCCGGGTCCACCAGCCGGAGGCTCGGCCCCGACCGGTCCGAGCACAGCGCGACGAGGCGGTCCGTGGAGGTGAGCTCCAGCCGGCCGCAGCGCTGCAGGCCGAACCACGAGGTCTCGACCTCGGGCTGGAGCCCCAGCGGTCCGGTGCGGACCTCCGGCGGAAGGGCTGCCAGGTGCGGGTTCTGCGCGACCGCGACGGCGTAGTGGCGCGCCATCGCCGGGCGGCCGACGTACGACGGCCCGACCCAGGCACCCGGGGCCGGCGGGATGGGCAGCCAGCCGTCGGGGACGGCCAGGACGACGGCGACCAGCACGACGAGCGAGCCGGTCACACCCCCGGCCACCCGGCGGCTGACACGGGCCCGGTCCTGGACCCACCACCGGAGGCGCGGCACGCAGAGGGCGGCAGCGGCGACGACCAGGACGAGCGGTCCCCAGGCGATCCAGAGGAGCACGAGCGCACCGACCAGCCAGACCACCGGGCGACCCTAGGCGAGGGGACGCCCGCGTCGGGGGAGGCGCATCGGCGGCGGCCACGTGGGCCGCGCCACTGTGTGGGTGGCGGCGCCCGGTCGGCGTCAGTCCAGGGCGGGGCGGGGCAGCGGAGCGGTGAGGGTCACGTCTGCGAAGACGCCGTGTCCCTCCCGGCCGCGCAGGAAGACGCGGGAGCGCCGGGGAACCGGCACGAGCGCCGCTGGCGCCTCGTTGACCGGCACGGCCCCGGGCTCGGGCCTGGGACGGGCGACGCGCGTCCCCGTGAACTGCTCGAGGTCCTTGAGTCGACCCGCGAGGTCGATGACCTGGGCGTGGCTCTCACTCTTCATCGGCGTGCTCCTCCCCAACCCCCCGTGGCAGATCCCCCACGGATCGCCTGAGGAGAAGACTAGGAGCACCCGGACGCGACCGACCGTCCCTGGCCGAAGCCTTCGGGAAGTCTGCGGGAGACGGTCCAGACCAGGGGCCCGTGTCCCGGCCAACGGTGGTCAGGCCTTGATGGTCGACCGGCCACACCGGGCGTGCGGACGTCCCTCAGGCCGACGGCCGACGCGCCCCGGCGCCGTCCTCCGCGGCTGCGCGCGGGCGCGGCAGCAGGGGACGAGGGTGCTCGGCACGCGGCTGGGTCGCCGGGTCGTCCACGGAGCCACAGCGGATCATCGTGCCGCTCCCGTCACGTGCGTGCTCATCCGTGTCCCCCGCGATCGACGTGTCTCCTGTCCTTCTCCAAGGAAGCGCGGGAGCGCGATCTGATACGTCCCGTCCCGGACTCAGGCGGCTGCCCGGGACTCGCTCTCGAGCTTGCGACCCAGCAGGCGACGCGTACGACGGTCGCCCGTGGCCATCTTGTAGAGGATGCCCAGCTGCTGCGGGGCGTTCTTGGCGTTGGTGGTCTTGAGCCAGCCGTTGGGCAGCGAGAGCCGGACGACCTTGTGCCACGCGGAGTAGACCTGCGGGACCAGCGGGCGCGCGCAGTAGGTGAGGTCGTACTTCTCGAAGAGCGCCTGGACCTTCGGCGCGATCTCGGCGTAGCGGTTGGACGGGAGGTCGGGGAACAGGTGGTGCTCGATCTGGTGCGACAGGTTGCCGCTCATCAGGTGCAGGGCCTTCGAGCCGGAGATGTTGGCCGAGCCGAGCATCTGGCGGAGGTACCAGTCGCCCTTGGTCTCGCCCTCGATCGAGCGCTTCTCGAAGGTCTCGACGCCCTCGGGGAAGTGACCGCACAGGATGATCGAGTTGGACCACAGGTTGCGCACGACGTTGGCGGTGAAGTTGGCGGCCAGCGTCGGGAGGAACGAGCCGGTGGGGATCGACAGCGCCGGGTGGACGACGTAGTCCTTGGTGGCCTGCTTGCGGATCTTGTTGAGCACCTGCTTGGCGCGGGCGCGGAAGGCCGGGTCCTTGGTCTGCTTCTTCTTGATGACGGCGCCGAGGTCGAGGTCGTAGGCGGCGATGCCGTACTCGAAGAAGACCGCGTTGATGAAGCACCAGATCGGCTGGCCGAGGTGGAACGGCGCCCAGGTCTGGTCCTCGTCGACGCGCATGATGCCGTAGCCGAGGTCGTTGTCCTTGCCGACGACGTTGGTGTAGGTGTGGTGGACCTCGTTGTGGCTGTGCTTCCACTGCTCGGCGGGCGACGCCATGTCCCACTCCCACGTGCTGGAGTGGATCTTCGGGTCGCGCATCCAGTCCCACTGGCCGTGCAGGATGTTGTGGCCGATCTCCATGTTGTCGAGGATCTTGGCGATGCTCAGGCCGGCGGTGCCGAGCACCCAGGCCGGCGGGAAGGCGCTGAAGAGCAGCACCGCGCGCGAGCCGAGCTCGATCTTGCGCTGGCGGTCGATGAGCTTGCGGATGTAGGCCGCGTCGCCGGCGCCGCGGGAGTCGAGCACGTCCTGGCGGATGGCGTCGAGCTCGATGCCGATCTGCTCGATGTCGGCCTCGGTGAGGTGCGCGATCGGGCTCTGGGCCTGCTTCTGGATCGTGGTCATGGTGACTCCTTCAGGGGGGAGATCGGGTCAGTGGTCGAGGTGGCAGGCGCCGGCGGCGGCGTTGATGCAGGTCTGGACCTTGATGGCGCCGTCGCCAGGGACGACAGCAGTGATCTGGCCGTTGCGGAGGTCGCGCACCGCGCCTGCCCTCATCGGCAGGACACAGCCCATGCAGATGCCCATGCGGCACCCGCTGGGCATCAGGACGCCGGCCTCCTCGGCCGCGTCTAGGATCGAGGTCGCTCCGTCGAGCTCGAGCAAGGTGCCGTCGGCGAAGGCCACCGTCCCACCGTCGCCCGGCTCGATGCGCTCCGTACGGAACTGCTCGGTCACCAGCTCGAGGCCGGCGCGCTCATGGTGGGCCGCGAGGGCGTCCAGCAGGCCGGCGGGACCGCACGCGAGGGTACGGCGCTCAGCGAGGTCGGGCACCAGGTCGTCGAGCCGGTCCACGTCGAG
>NZ_JAOPWY010000039.1 GCF_025965415.1 Nocardioides sp. | reverse complement strand
GGCGACCACGACCGCGGCCGCGGCGAGCAGGCCGATCCCGGCCGCGCGGCGACGGCGGGCGCCGAGGTCGACGACGGGAGCGGGCGCGTTCCCGGTGAGGGGGGCCTCGCCGCGCTCGGAGACGAGGGAGGCGAGGGTCTCGTCGAGGCGGGCGACGACCTCGGGAGGCACGGGTCCGTCGTGCCGGGCGTCGGCGAGCAGGCCTCGTACGGCGTCCTGTTCGGGCGTGAGGCCGGAGGAATCGGTCATCGGGTCACCTCCTCGGGTGCGGTGCTGGGGGTGCGGTGCTGCAGTGGGGAGTGCGGTCGATCGGCTCAGGGCGCGGGTGGTCCGCGGGGCCGCACGGTGGGTTGGACGGGACCGTCCGGGGGCGGGTTCCCGTGAGGCGTGTCACCGGACGGCTGGTGGAGGTCGAGCAGGAGCCCCGCGAGCTTGGTGCGCCCGCGTGAGCAGCGCGACTTCACGGTGCCCTCGGCGCAGCCGAGCATCGTGGCCACCTCGGCGACCGGGTAGCCCTCCATGTCGACGAGGACCAGCGCGGCGCGCTGGTCGGCGGGGAGCGTGGCGAGGGCGGCCAGGACGCGGCGACGGCGCTCGGAGTCCTCGGCGGCGGCGTCGGGCTGGTCGTCGTGGACGGCGGTCGCGACCAGGGTGCCGCGGTCCTCGACGTCGTCGGGCAGCGCCTCGAGGCGGCGGATCTTCGACGCCCGGAGCCGGTCGAGGCAGGCGTTGACGACGACGCGGTGCAGCCACGTGGTCACGGCGGCCTCGCCGCGGAAGGAGCCGGCCCGCCGGAAGGCGGCGATCATGCCGTCCTGGAGCCCGTCGGCGGCGTCCTCGGGGTTGTCCATCGTGCGGAGCGCGACGGCCCAGAGCCGGTCGCGATGGCGCGCGAAGAGCTCGCCGAACGCATCGCCGTCACCGTCGACGTGGGCCTGGATCAGCTCCAGGTCGGAGCGGTCGTCGCTCCGCGGGGCGGTCATCCGAGCACCTGCACCTCGGAGATGGCGCCGCGGTACTCCCCGTCGACGGCGGGCAGCAGGGTCAGCCAGATCGTGACGTAGCGCCCCGACACCGCCTCGGCCAGGTCGATCGTCAGCTCGCCGGTGCCGGACGCCGTGCCGACGGGCGTCAGGTCCGAGACGCCGGTGGGTGCCGCGGAGGTGACGTACGCCGCCAGCGACGTCTGGCCGCCCGCGGTGGTGACCACCACCCGGCGTACGCCCTTGGTGGCGCCGAGGTCGATGACGAGGCCGACGCCGGTCTTGAGCCCGCCCGGGCCGAAGTTCTGGAGGTAGCTCGAGGTGGTCCACGACGTGGTCGGGTCGCCGTCGACGGCGTTGGGGACCGCCTCCGGGTTCTCCTCGCGCGGCTCGGAGCCCTGCGGGTCGAAGTCGTCGGCGACGAGGTCGGTGAACGGGGTCGGTTGCGCCACGGAGGGTGTCGTCGACGCGCTCGGCTCGTCGCCGGAGTCGCCCGTCGGCGGCCTGAGCCCCAGCTGGTAGGCGGCGACGGCCGCCACCATCACCAGCACGCAGACCCCGACGATCATCGCCAGCCGGATCCAGCTGCGCCCGGGCACCTGGTCGCCGGTGTCGTCGAGGCCCTCGCCGGTGGCCCAGGGGTCACCCGTCCAGGAGCCGGACGACCACGAGCCGGTGTCGCGGCCCGCGGGCCTGCTCGAGTCCCGGCTCGAGTCCTGGGAGACGTCCCACGGCCAGTACTCCGGGTTGGCCGACGCGACCCGGGCACCGGGACGCGGGCGTCGTACGGGCTCGCCGGCCGGCGGGTCGGGGGCGAAGAGCGGCTTGGGCGGGGGCTCCTCGAGCGGCGGCGGCGGCTCGGGCTTCTCGGCCCGCGCCCGCAACCAGTCGACCTCGTCGTCGTCGTGGAAGACGGGCATGCCCGCCTGGGTGGGCAGGTCGGTCACGGGTGTCGGCCCGTCCGACACGGGCGCGGGGTCGGGCACGGGCTCGGGCGTCACGGCGGGGACGGCCATGGTCGGGACCGCGGCGATGGACGAGGGGGGCAGCGGCCGGACCGCCTGGATGGGGGCGTGCGTCCCGGTGAGGTCACCGACGTAGGCCTGCAGCAGGTCGCAGATGCCCCGGGCACTGAGGTCGGCCGTCGGACCGGGCGTGTCCTGGGGGTTGAGCACCTCGTCGCAGAGGGTGTCGAGCAGGCGGGGGATCCCGGCCCGGACGCGTCGCGGTCGCAGCACCTGGCCGTGGACCTCGGGAGCGGACGGGACGGCCGACTCCGAGACGCCGGCCCAGGTGCCGGTGAGGGCGAAGTAGAGGAGGCCGGCGAGGTCGATCTCGTCGACGTGGGTGCGGCCCCGGGGCAGGCCCCGGAGCGCCGCGTCGACTCCGAAGCCGATGATCCGCACCTGGCCGTGCTGGTCGACGAGCACGTTCTCCGGGGTCAGCCGACCGTGCGCGAGACCGGCGGCGTGGGCTTCCGCCATGCTGTCGGCGACCTCGGCGACCAGCCAGGCCGCGCGCCGTGGCGGCAGCGGGCCCTCGCGGTTGAGCAGGATGTCGAGCGAGTCGCCCTGGCCCCACTCGTTGACGACGTAGCACCGGCTGTCGGTGACCTCCGCGTCGAGGACGCGGAGCAGCCGCCGGTCGATGACCGGACCGGCGCCGCGCGCGGCCTCAAGGACCGCGTCGGCCCGCGGGTCGTCGGCCGCGAGCACGTGGATGGCGACCGGGCGGTGCAGGACGAGGTCGTGGGCACGCCAGAACCGCCCCGAGCCGTAGTCGGCCAGGAGGTCGTCGAGGCGGTAGCGCGCGGCGAGCACGTCACCGGCCTGCATCGACGTCGGCATCGTTCACCCCACTTCCCACACGTCTCGGACCTCGTCCTTGCTACGCCATCGTAGGGAGTCTCACCCCCGCCGCAGCCGCGCCGCGACGGTGTCGACCAGGGTCGTGACCTCCCGCACGTGCAGCAGCCGGGCGCCCGCGAGGACCACGACCCCGCCGGCGAGCCCGCTGAGGCCGCCGCGCAGGAGCGCGACCAGCGGTCCCGGACGGTCACCGAGGCCGGCCAGCGCGTGCTCGACCAGCCAGGCGGTCGCCGCGGCAGCGGCGAGGACGAGCGCCATCCGGACGAGGAACCGGACCAGCTGTGGTGTCTCGAGGCCGCCGACGGTGCGCCGGAGGACCACGAAGCTCACCACCGCACCCACGGCGTACGACGACAGGTAGGCGACGACGAGCATCGGGGCCGTCTCCTCCGGCGGGCGGCTCGGGACGAGGGCGGTGGCCACCAGGACGTTGGTGGTCGACACCGCGAGCTGGATGAAGAAGACCAGGCGCGTCATCTCCATCGCGTAGAAGCCGCGCAGCATGAAGTAGTGGATGGTGAAGAAGACGAGAGCCGGCCCGAAGAGCGCCAGGGTCGGCCCGAAGGTGGCGGCCGTGTCCTCTCCTCCGCCCCAGCCGAAGGCGAAGCCGGCCACGTCGCCGGCGAGCACGGGCATGAGCACCGCGAAGGGCAGGACCAGCGCGAGGGCGGTGCGCAGCGTCGAGCCGACCGTGCTGCCGAGCTCGGTGAGCCGGTCCTCGTGGGCGTACGACGAGAGCCGCGGCAGGATCGCCGTCGCCAGCGAGACCGTCACGATGGCGTGCGGCACCATCATGATCAGCAGGCTGTTGGAGTAGACGGTGAGGCCGGTGCCGTCGCCGCCGCCGGCCGTGCCGCCCGAGGCGAGCTTGACCACGACGAGGTACGCCGCCTGCGTGGCGAGGACGAAGAGCACCGTCCAGACGCCGAGCGAGAGCGTGTGCCTGAGCTCGGGGTCGCGGAAGTCGAAGCGCGGGCGGTAGGTGAAGCCCGACGCGCGGAGGTAGGGGACCAGGACCGCGAACTGCGCGACGATGCCGAGCGTGGAGCCGAGGCCGAGCAGCACCTCCTGGCTGGTGTCGAGCGCCTGGTAGCGCGCCACGCTGTCGCCGACGGAACCCCACACGACGAGGTAGGCGACCAGCATCACCACGGAGATGAGGTTGTTGGCGATGGGGGCCCACATCATCGGGCCGAAGCGTCCGCGGGCGTTGAGCACCTGGCCGACCAGGACGTACATCCCGTAGAAGAAGACCTGCGGCAGGCACCACCGGGTCAGGTCGACGATCGTCTCGAGGTGGGCGACCCGGTCGGGGTCGAGGAAGCGACCGTCGAGGTAGACGCGCAGCAGCAGCGGCGCGAGCACGACCAGCAGCACGGTGACCGACCCGAGGAACAGGGCGGACAGCGTGATGACGCGGCTGGCGTAGGCGTCGCCCCCGTCGGGATCGGCCTTGATCCGCCGCACGAGCTGGGGCACGAGCACCGCGTTGAAGACGCCGCCGGCCAGCAGGATGTAGACCATGTTGGGCAGCGTGTTGGCGATGGTGAAGAGGTCGGCGCGCAGCACCCCGCCGAGCGCCGCGACCAGCAGGGCGCTGCGGATGAAGCCCGAGGCCCGGGAGAAGACGGTGCCCGCGGCCATCACCGCCGAGGAGGCCAGGATCCGCTGCTCGGTCATGGTCGCTCCGGGAACAGGCGGGCGTCACCGGGGCCGGTGTCGCGCGGGTCGGAGCCGGTCTGGTGGGCATCGGTCGGCTCGGGCTCGTCCCCCTCGTCGTCGCCGTGCTCCCGCGCCGCCAGCTCGCGCCGCCGGGCGCGGATCTGTCCGGGCAGGCGGTAGCCGATCATCCCGAAGAGGACCAGCCCGCCCGCGCCCATCATGATCCAGATGAGCGCACTCACCCGGGCGGCACGCACCGGCAGCTCGTCGGTCGAGCCGAGCGGGACCCCGTCGGTGCTCATCACGGCCAGGCGGAGGTTGTGGAGGCCGGGCTGGGTGGTGGCCGCCTCGAGCCTGACCACGCTGCGCGCCTCGGGTCCGAGCGTGCGCTCGCCGGCACCGGTGACCGTGAGGTCGGAGTCGGTCAGCGCGTCGACGCGGACCGTCACCGGTTGGTCGAGACCGTTGACCAGGGTGGCCCCGAGCGGCCCGGAGTCGCTGGAGAGGGTGACGCGGGTGGGCGCCTCGATCTGGATCTTGCCGAGGTCGGCGCGCAGCGCGTCGTCGATGCGGCCGGCGGCGAGCGCGGCCAGCCGCGGCGCGGCGCGGTGCTGTGCGGACAGGGTGACCATGGCTTCGTCACCCACCTGCGTCTCGATGGTCGTCTGGAGGGTGAGGACCTGCTCGAGCAGGGTGGCCCGGTCCGTGGCACGACGTGCGGCGACGAATCCGGCGGCGCCGAGCTCGGCCTGCACGTCCGTGTCGGTGTAGACCAGGCTCGAGGCCGGGACGCCCGTCGCCGACCGGTCGGCGACCTCGGCCACCGGCACGAGGTCCAGCCACGGCTGCTCGAGGTCGGTGAAGAACGAGGCGGCGTCCTCGCCGCGCCACACCGTGGGCAGCTTGACGATGACCGGCGCGGTGTCGTCATGGACGGCGTGCAGCGCGGCCTCGCTGAGGAGCCGCTGCCGCAGGGCGAGCGGGTCGCTGGCAGCCGTCGGTCCGGGCCCGCCCGCCTCCGCCCCGGTGCTGGTGACGACCACCTTGTGGCCGAGCAGCCGCACCACCGAGCTGGGACTGTCGGGCGGCAGGGCGAACGCGTTGTCGCCGAGCATGACCAGCGCCTCGGGCGGTGTGGCCGCGAGCGCCTCGGGGCTGAGCAGTCCGTCGTCCGGGGCGACGGCCAGCCGGGACGGCAGGCCCAGCAGCGCCATGACCTGGGTGCTGCGCGACAGTGCCTGGGTGTAGCGGTCGGGGTCGTGCCGGACCGCCGCCGACACGTCGAGGTCACCGAAGGGCAGGGTCAGCACCGGCTCCGTGCCCACGAGCGCCTGGAACCGCGCGAGCCACGCGGTGGCCGCGGCCGTGAGCTCCGCGTCCTCGTCGGTGCTCGCCCCGGGCTCGGTGGCGGGTGGCGCCAGGCTCGGCGTCTCACCCTCGCTCGTCTCCCCGTCGGTCGGCGTCGGGGTGGGCTGCTGGTCCGGCACGGAGGGGTCCGGGGTGATGTCGCGGGTGGGGTTGCCGTACGACAGCCGCTTGAGCGCGACCAGCACCGCTGGGTCGACCAGCCAGCTGTAGGCAGCGCCACCGGCGGAGTCGGCCATGTTCAGGACGCTGTCCAGGGTGCCGCCCTCCTCCAGGCGGCGGGCCCAGCGATCGGTGCCGCCGATCCTGCCCTCGTCGTCGTACCAGACCCGTCCGCGCAGCGACAGGACCACCGAGGCCTCTTGGCGGGCGTCGCCCTCGGGTCGTGCAGGGATGAACGTGCGGGCTCGCCCGTCGGCCACCTGGTCGCGCGGGACCGCACCGTCACCGAGGGCGTGCACGCCGATCCAGTAGACGCCGGCCTGGTCGGGGATGCCCAGCAGCTCCACGGGCACGGAGTCGGAGAAGTCGGCGCTCTCGCCCGGCGCGAGCACGTCGATCGTGTCGAAGGTGCCCGGCACGATGACCCGCTCGCCGACGGACGCCGTGGGCGCGATCGTCGTGGCCACCGCCAGCAGGGCCGACTCGAGGATCGGTGACTGGGAGGCGAACGCGTGCACGTTGATCCGGGTGAACGTGTCGTCGCTGGTGTTGGTGACGGTGCCGGCGATCTCGACGTCGCCGCTGCGCGGCAGCACGGGACTGATGGTGTCGATGTGGACGAGGAGCGGGTCCGGGTCCTCGGCGGGCGCCGCTGCGGCGGGCGCCACGGCGAGTGCGCACGACGCCCCGAGCGCCAGGAGCCCCGCCAGGGCAGCACGGAACACGGACGGGCGGGGCACGCGACGATGCTAGTTGACCGGTCGCCACCCCCTCGGCTGACTCGCGCCAGTTGCCGGGTGGGCCCGGGACGCCACCTAGACTGTCCTGTCGTGTCCGAAGCCCCCCTGCCCCCGCTCACGATCGTCGAGATCCAGCGCCGCGTCGGCGCGGAGCTGGATCGCATCGGTTCGGTCATCGACGAGCTCGGCGCCCGCTTCGCCGAGGCCGGCGAGGAGCTCGCACTGGTCGGCGGACCGGTCCGCGACGCGATGATCGGCCGGCTGCAGAACGACCTCGACTTCACCACCTCCGCCCGACCCGACACCACCGAGCGGCTGCTCGCCGGTTGGGCCGACGCCGTGTGGGACATGGGCCGAGCGTTCGGCACGATCGGCTGCCGCAAGGGTCCCTGGCAGGTCGAGATCACGACCTACCGCTCGGAGAGCTACGACCCGACCTCGCGCAAGCCCGACGTCGACTTCGGCGACAGCCTCGCCGGCGACCTGGGGCGGCGCGACTTCACCGTCAACGCGATGGCGGTGCGGGTGCCGAGCCGGGACTTCGTCGACCTCTACGGCGGGATCGTCGACCTGGCCGAGCGGGTCCTGCGCACGCCCGGCACGCCGGAGGACTCCTTCTCCGACGACCCGCTGCGGATGATGCGCGCGGCCCGGTTCGCCGCCCAGCTCGGCTTCTCCGTCGCCCCCGACGTGGTCGCGGCGATGACCGCGATGGCCGGTCGGATCGAGATCATCTCCGCCGAGCGGGTGCGCGACGAGCTGGTCAAGCTGATCTGCGCCCCGCACCCGCGCCTGGGCCTCAAGCTGCTCGTCGACACCGGCCTGGCGGCGTACGTCCTCCCGGAGCTGCCCGCCCTCGCGCTCGAGCGCGACGAGCACCACCGCCACAAGGACGTCTACGAGCACACCTTGACCGTGCTGGAGCAGTCGATCGACCTCGAGCACCGCCTCGGCGGGGGCCCCGACTTCGTCTCGCGCTTCGCCGCGTTGATGCACGACGTCGGCAAGCCCAAGACCCGCCGCTTCGAGTCCGGCGGCATCGTGACCTTCCACCACCACGACGTGGTGGGCGCCAAGCTGACCCGCAAGCGGATGCAGGCGCTGCGCTTCGCCAACGCCGACATCGACGCGGTCGCCACGCTCGTGGAGCTGCACCTGCGCTTCCACGGCTACGGGTCGGGGGAGTGGACCGACAGCGCCGTACGCCGCTACGTCCGCGACGCCGGCGACTAGCTCGAGCGCCTGCACATCCTCACCCGCGCCGATTGCACGACGCGCAACCAGCGCAAGGCCGACCGGCTGCGCCGCACCTACGACTCGCTGGAGGAGCGCATCGCGCGGCTCGGCGAGGAGGAGGAGCTGGCCGCCATCCGTCCCGACCTCGACGGCAACCAGATCATGACGATCCTCGACATCGGTCCGGGCCGCGAGGTGGGGGAGGCGTACGCGTTCCTGCTCGAGCTGCGCATGGAGGAGGGGCCGAAGTCGCCCGAGGAGGCCGAGGCCGCCCTGCGCGCGTGGTGGGCCCACGGTCGTGGGGAGGGCGTCAGCGCACGACCTTGATGTTGAACATCCCCGTGCCCAGGGCGGCCATGGTGCGCAGCCACAGCGGGAGCAGCATCTCGGTGCCGCGCGCGGTCTCGATCCCGCCGAGGTCGATCACGTCCTGGTGACCGAGGCCGACCAGCAGCTGCGTCACCGCCGCCTTGGCGTCGGCGTCGTCGCCCGAGACGAAGACGGTGCTCGCCTCGCCGAGCAGGCCGGGGTCCACCATGAGCGGTGCGGTCAGGGTGTTGAGCGACTTCACGACCCTCGCCTCGGGGAAGGCGGCCTGGATCCGCTCGGCCAGCGAGTCGGTGTCCTTGACGAAGAGGGTCGGCGGGAAGCCGGCGGAGAAGTCGAGCGGGTTGGAGATGTCGAGCACGGGCTTGCCGGCGAGGTGGTCGGCACCGGCGGCGGTGAGCATGTCGAGGGCCGCGGAGCCGCTTCCCGCGAGCACCACCAGGTCGGCGCCGGCAGCGGCGTCCGCGAAGGTCGTGAGGGCGACCTCGGCGTGCTGGGCGTGCCACACGGCGAACGGCGGGTTGCCCATGCCGTCGGGCTCGGTGCGCGCCAGCGTGTCCTCCGGGTCGCGGGTGCCCACCGCCACCGCGTGGCCGAGGCGGCTGAGTCCACCGGCGAGGGCCTGGCCGACCGCTCCGGTGCCGAGTACGGCGATGTCCATGGCTGTGTCCTTCCGAAGGCGTGGAGCGCCCTGCCCACTGCTGCTCCATGATCCTCGCGCCGCGGGGCACCGGGCAACGGCAGCGGCCCCGCAGTCCGGTGTGGACTGCGGGGCCGCTGTCAGCGTCGTGGGACGCTCAGTGCTGCGTCGGGGTCACTCCCCGGCAATGAACTTCTCGAGCTCGGCGCGGCCGAGGTCGTCGGCCATCTGCACCGGCGGGGACTTCATCAGGTAGGCCGAGGCACCCAGGATCGGGCCGCCGATGCCGCGGTCCTTGGCGATCTTGGCCGCACGGACGGCGTCGATGATGATGCCGGCCGAGTTGGGGGAGTCCCAGACCTCGAGCTTGTACTCCAGGTTGAGCGGGGCATCACCGAAGGCGCGACCCTCGAGGCGGACGTAGGCCCACTTGCGGTCGTCGAGCCAGGCCACGTAGTCCGACGGACCGATGTGCACGTTGCGGTCGTTGGCCCCGGCGCCGGCCAGCGTGCCGACGAGGTTGGAGGTCACGGCCTGGGTCTTGGAGACCTTCTTGGACTCCAGGCGCTCGCGCTCGAGCATGTTCTTGAAGTCCATGTTGCCGCCGACGTTGAGCTGCATGGTGCGGTCCAGTTGCACGCCGCGGTCCTCGAACAGCTTGGCCAGCACGCGGTGGGTGATGGTCGCCCCGACCTGGCTCTTGATGTCGTCACCGATGATCGGCACACCCGCGGCGGTGAACTTGTCCGCCCAC
>NZ_JAOPWY010000037.1 GCF_025965415.1 Nocardioides sp. | reverse complement strand
AGGGTGGAGAGGTCGAAGCCCTTCGGGACGTCCTCGCCCCACTTCATGAACGTCCGGATGACCGTCGGTGCGGTGTAGAGGATGGTCACGCCGTACTTCTGGACGATCTCCCACCAGCGGCCGCGGTGCGGCGCATCCGGTGCGCCCTCGTAGATCACGCTGGTCGTCGCGTTGGCGAGAGGCCCGTAGACGACGTAGGAGTGGCCTGTGACCCAGCCGATGTCGGCCGCGGTCCAGTAGACGTCGTCGTCCTTGAGGTCGAAGACCGCCCAGTGGGTCCACGACGTGCCGACGAGGTAGCCGCCGGTCGTGTGCAGGATCCCCTTCGGCTTCCCGGTCGTGCCGGAGGTGTACATCACGTAGAGCGGGTGCTCGCTGTCGAAGGCCTCGGCCTCGTGCTCGGTGGAGGCCTTCTCGACGGTCTCGTGCCACCACTTGTCGCGTGAGTCGTCCCAGTCGACGTCCTGGCCCGTACGACGGACCACCAGGACCGAGGACCGCGACGTCTGGTGGCACGACACCGTCGAGAAGGCCAGCACCAAGCACGAGCCGGAGGCCTTCGACAGCGAGCACCCGCTCTACGTCATGTACACCTCCGGCACGACCGGCAAGCCCAAGGGCATCCTGCACACCACCGGCGGCTACCTCACCGGGACGTCGTACACGCACTGGTCGGTCTTCGACCTCAAGGACGACGACGTCTACTGGTGCACCGCCGACGTCGGCTGGGTGACCGGGCACTCCTACATGGCCTACGGCCCGCTGGCCAACGGCGCGACGCAGGTGATGTATGAGGGGACCCCTGAGAAGGGCCGCTGGTGGCAGATCATCCAGGACTACAAGGTCTCGATCTTCTACACCGCCCCGACCGCGATCCGCACCTTCATGAAGCAGGGTCGCGAGATCCCCGACGGCTACGACCTGTCGTCGCTGCGGCTGCTCGGCTCGGTCGGTGAGCCGATCAACCCCGAGGCCTACATGTGGTACCGCGAGGTCATCGGCGGCGAGCGCTGTCCGATCGTCGACACGTGGTGGCAGACCGAGACCGGCCAGATCCTGATCAGCCCGCTGCCCGGCGTCACCGCCGGCAAGCCGGGCTCGGCGATGAAGGCGCTGCCGGGCGTGGCGATCGACGTGGTCAACGACGAGGCGGAGTCGGTCGGCAAGGGCAACGGCGGCTACCTCGTGGTCCGCGAGCCGTGGCCCGCCATGCTGCGCACGCTGTGGGGCGACGACCAGCGCTTCAAGGACACCTACTGGTCGCGCTGGGAGGGCCTCTACTTCGCCGGCGACGGCGCCAAGCTCGACGAGGACGGCGACATCTGGCTGCTCGGCCGCGTCGACGACGTGATGAACGTGTCGGGCCACCGCCTCTCCACCACCGAGATCGAGTCGGCGCTCGTCTCGCACCCCAAGGTCGCCGAGGCGGCCGTGGTCGGTGCCGCCGACGACATGACCGGCCAGGCCGTCTGCGCCTTCGTCATCCTCCGCGACTCCGCGGGCGACGGCGGCGAGGACATCGTCGAGGAGCTGCGCCGCCACGTCGCCAAGGAGATCGGCGCGATCGCCAAGCCGCGCCAGATCATGGTCGTGCCCGAGCTGCCCAAGACCCGCTCCGGCAAGATCATGCGCCGCCTGCTCAAGGACGTCGCCGAGCACCGCGAGGTCGGCGACGTGACCACCCTCGCCGACTCGACGGTGATGGACCTGATCAAGGGCAAGGAGGGCTCGGCCGCCTCCGAGGACTGAGTCCTTGCAGCACGACGAGCACCGTCCGACCCGGCAGAGACCCTCTGCCGGGTCGGCTGGTTTCGGGCCGTGACCCCGACTCCTCGGGCCGACGTCGCCGTCATCGGCGGCTCCGGCTTCTACGCCTTCCTCCCCGACCCGACCGAGCACGAGGTCTCCACCCGCACGGCATCCCCTACCGCGCCAACGCGTGGGCCCTGCGGTCGCTCGGCGTACGCGGCTCGGTGGCGCCCGGCGACCTCGTGGTGCCTGACCAGCTCGTCGACCGCACGCACCGCCGGGTCGGGTCGTTCGTGGAGTCCGGCGCGGTGCACCTGCCCTTCTCCGAGCCTTGCCGCCCGGCCCCGCCGGCACCCGTCCGGTGCGACCTCAGGTGTCGGCGGTGTCGGGCTCCCGGTCCGGCTCGGACGCCCGCCCACGGGTCGCCGCCATCAGAAGCGCGACGCCCACGGCAGCCGCGAACAGCGACGCGAGCAGGATCGCGATCTTGGCCTCCTCGGTGAGCAGGTCGGCACCCGGGAACGACAGCCCCGCGATGAAGATCGACACGGTGAAGCCGATGCCGCCGACCGCGCCGAGGCCGAAGATCATCGACCAGGTGGTGCTCTCGGGCAGCCGGCCCAGCCCGAGGCGTACGGCGACGAACGAGGCCACGAAGATGCCGAGCGGCTTGCCGACGACGAGGCCCAGCACGATGCCGAGCCCGATCGGGTCGGTGAAGACCTTGCCGATCGCCCCGAGCTCGACGCCCGCGTTGGCGAGGGCGAAGACCGGGAGGACGACGTACGACGACACCGGGTGCAGCGTGCTCTGCAGCCGCTCCACCACCGACACCGACTCCTTGAGCAGGAAGCGCAGCCTGGCCAGCTCGTCGGGGTCGAGCACGTTGTCGCGCAGCGCCGCCCGGGCGTGGCTGCGGGCGACCTCCTCCTTGAGCAGCGGGCCGGCCGGAGCGAGCAGGCCGATCGCGACGCCGGCCAGGGTGGCGTGCACGCCCGACTCGAGCAGCGCGAACCACACGCCCACGCCCAGCACGGCGTAGACGACGATCGTCCAGATGCGCAGCATCCGCGCGAGCGCCATGACGGCCAGCAGCGCGAGCGCGATCGCCAGCCAGCCCATCGAGAGGTCGGAGGTGTAGAAGACGGCGATCACCAGGATCGCGCCGATGTCGTCGACGATCGCCAGCGTCAGCAGGAACAGCCGGGCGGCCGACGGGATACGGCGCCCCAGGATCCCGAGCACGCCGACAGCGAAGGCGATGTCGGTGGCCATCGGGATCCCCCAGCCGGCGCTGCCGTCGCTGCCGGGCGGGTTGAGCGCGAGGTAGAGCCCGGCCGGCACGACCATCCCGCCGATCGCGGCGATGATCGGCAGGGCCGCGGTCTTCGGGTCGCGCAGGTCGCCGTTGACCAGCTCGTACTTGATCTCGAGCCCCACGACGAAGAAGAAGATCACCATCAACGCGTCGTTGACCCAGTGCTGCAGCGTCTCGTCGAGGTGCAGCGGACCGACGTCGAGGGTGAGGTGGGTGTGCCACAGCGTGTCGTACGACGCCGCCCACGGGCTGTTGGCCCAGACGAGGGCGACCAGCGCCGCGAGCAGCAGCAGCAGCGAGCCCGCCGCCTCGACGCGGAGGAACTCGCGCACCGGCCGCGCGACCAGGCGGGCCAGCGGCTTGTCGCTCGCCATGTAGGACGGCCCGGTCTCCCAGAGGTCGTCGACACTGCCGTTGCTCGGGTCGTCGTGGGGGTTGATCGATCGTGGAGCCATGCGGTGGCACACCTTTCGGGGTGGTCGTTGCACCATCACCGCAGACGTGTCCACGGGCCGACCAGACTTCCCGGCTCACCTGAGAGGTAAGTGTAGACGGACCCGTTGGTAGGGTCGCAGCCGTCAGCTCACCGGCGTACACCGAAGGACCGCTCCACATGGCGAACGAACCGATCAAGGACACCGATCCGACGCTCGGCAAGCTCGTCATGGACGCGCAGCGCGACATCTCGACACTGATCTCGCAGGAGATCGCGCTGGCCAAGAGCGAGATCAAGGTCAGCGTCAAGCACGGGGGCCTGGGCATCGGCCTCTTCGCCGGCGCCGCGTTCCTCGGCCTGCTGGCGATCGTCATGCTGTCGGTCTCGATCGCCTACTTCATCCACTGGAACGGCGACGGCCTCGACCTCCACTGGGCCTTCCTGATCGTGTTCGGCCTCTACGTCCTCATCGCCGGCCTCCTCGCCTTCATCGGCATCAAGCAGGTCAAGCAGGTCAAGGCGCCCGAGAAGGCGATCAAGCAGGGCAAGCAGATCCCGTCGGCGCTCAAGGGCAAGGGCTGACGCTCGCCGCTCCCCCTTCGAGCGGTGATCCAGCCACGTTCCTGAGCCCACGACTGTGGCTTCAGCACCGCTCGCACCTGTCCGGCGCGGGACGCGCCGACCGAGCGGTGATCCAGCCACACTCCGCGGCTCAACAATGTGGCTCCATCACCGCCCGCCGGCGTGGCGTCGAGGGCTGTACGCCGCTCAGCGCACGCAGGTGCCGGTGTCGACCGGCGCCTCGCGGGTCACGCCGAGCGCGGCGGACTCGGTGACCTGGCCCGCGGTCAGCGCGTAGCCGGTGTCCTGGTCGCTGACCGAGGCCGCGAACACCATGCCGGCGACGTCGCCGGCCGAGGTGAGGATCGGGCCGCCGGAGTTGCCCGGGCGGATCAGCGCGCGCAGCGAGTAGACCTGCCGGATCACGGTGCCCTCGCCGTAGATGTCGGGCGAGCGCAGCCGCTGCTGGGAGCGGATGCGGCCGGACTCGACGTCGTAGGGGCCGTCCTCGGGATAGCCGAGCACCGCCACGTTGTCGCCGGGCTCCGCGGTCGTGTCGAGGGCGAGGTGCGGGATCCCGGCGTCGGGGAGGGCGAGGACCGCGATGTCGAGGTCGGCGTCGTAGAGCACGACCGACGCGACGACGGACGACCCGTCCACCTCGACCTCGGGGCGGGTGACGCCGGCGACGACGTGGGCGTTGGTCATCAGCCGACCGGGCGCGTAGAAGAAGCCGGTGCCCTCGACGCCGCCACCGCAGCCGTTGGCGCCGCGGACCTTGACCACGCTGGCCTGGGCGGCGACCACGTCGGGGTCGGTGAGCATGCGCGGGTCGCCCGGCTTGACCGCGACGATCCGCTCGGGCGCGAACGGCTCGAGGTAGCGCGGGAAGAAGGTCGTGCCGACGACGTTGTTGAAGGTCTGCAGCACCTTGCTGGAGTCGGCCGGCAGGGTCTCGTCGACCTTGGCCAGGATCGCCGAGTCGCGCACCAGCGGCGTGATCGCGCCGATGCGGGTGCCGGACACCGCGACGCCGAGCGCCCATGCCACCAGGAGCACGGCGACCGCGCTGAGCGCCGACCCTCCGACGGCGTCCACGGCGCGGATCGGCTGCCAGGTGATGCGCGCGCGGATCCGGGAGCCGACGTACTGGAAGATCGCCTGGCCCAGCGACGCGGAGATGATCACGATGAAGAGGGCGCCCAGCGAGACCCACAGCGACGGGGACGCGTCGCCGAGCGCCAGGGGGGCCGCCCAGATGCCGAGCAGGCCGCCCAGCAGGAGCCCGGCCGTGGCGAAGGCGCCGGTGATGAAGCCCTGCCAGTAGCCGGAGAGGGCATAGATCCCCACGAGTGCGACGAGGCACCAGTCGAGGAGGTTCATGCGGCTACTCCTCGAGCTTGGTGTTGGGCGCCAGGTCGGTGTTCTGGGGGACACCTTGCAGCATGTGGTCCGGCAGGTCACGCACGCGCGCCCGGTCCCAGTCCTCGTCCCAGCCGAGGTAGCCGAACAGCCGGGCGATGATGCCGGCCGTGAAGCCCCACAGGATGACGTCCTTGTCGGGGCCGATGAGGAAGCCCGGACCCGTCCAGCCGCTGGGGTGGCGGACGTTGATGCGGTGCTGCGGGTCGAGCAGGTCGGCGATCGCGACGTGGTGGATGGCGTGCACCTCGTCGGGGCTCTCGATGCGGACCTCGCCCGGGTCGCGCCAGTACCCCAGGACCGGCGTCACGGCGAAGTTGCTCGGCGGCAGCCACAGCTCGGGCAGCTCGCCGAACACCTCGACCCCGGCCGGGTCGAGGCCGATCTCCTCGTACGCCTCGCGCAGCGCCGCCTGGCGCGGGGTCTCGCCCGCGTCGAGCGACCCGCCGGGGAAGGACACCTGGCCCGGGTGGGAGCGCATGTGGTGGGCCCGCTCGGTCAGCAGCAGCTCGCCGCGATGGGCGAGGTCGTCGGGGTCCGGCGCACCCTCCGGGTCGAACGCCGTCGAGACCCCCCGGTCGGCGAAGACCATGAGTACGGCGCCGCGCCGGGCGCGGTTGCCCTCCGGCGGCATGAAGCGGGTCAGCTCGTGGACGGTGATCGAGGACGCCGCCTCGACCACGGGCGCCAGCCAGCCGGGGAGGGCGGTCCCCTCGATCACAGGCTGCTCTCCTTCTCGATCACAGGGTGATCCCGAGGTGCTCGGCGACGAGGTCCTCGACCTGGCCGACGGACGTGATGCCTCCCGAGTCCTGGCCGACGACACGCCCGGTCTCGTCGACGAAGAGGAAGACGGGCAGCCCGCGGCGCGCGATGGCGAAGGCCTGCTCGGCCATCAGGTCGCCGCCGGGGTCGGCGACCGAGGGATAGGTCGCCCCTGTCTCCTCGGCCAGCGCCAGGGCGCCGTCGGGGTGGACGTCGTTGAAGTCGATGCCGACGACCGCCACCCTGTCGGCGTACTGCCGGTGGAAGGCCTGCAGCGCGGGCATCTCCTCGCGGCAGGGACCGCAGTTGGCCTGCCACAGGTTGATCACCATCGGCCCGCGCAGCGACGAGAGGTCGACGTCGGGGCCGCCGCCGAGGCAGGGCAGGGTCACCGAGGGCAGGCCCCCGTCGACCGGACCGCCCGTGCCGGGCTCGCAGTCCTGCATGCCGATGCGGTCCTTGGCCGCGCGCAGCGCCGGGGTGTCGACCTGCACGTCGGGGGGGCGTACGTCGATGCCGTCGCCGTCGGACGTGCACGCGGTGAGCGAGAGGGCGAGCGTCAGCGCTGCGAGGACCTTCCTCATGCGGGGCCCTGCGTGGTGACGAGCTTCGCGGCCTCCACCGGGTCGGTCGGGCCGGCACCGAAGGAGGGGCACAGCTTCGCCAGGGGGCAGGCCCCGCACGCCGGCTTCTTGGCGTGGCAGCGGCGGCGGCCGTGCCAGATGAGGTGGTGGGACAGCATCGTCCAGTCGCGCTTGCGGAAGAGCGCGCCCACGGCGTGCTCGACCTTGACCGGGTCGGTCTCCTCGGTCCAGCCGAAGCGGCGGGCCAGCCGGCCGAAGTGGGTGTCGACGGTGATGCCGGGCTTGCCGAACGCGTTGCCGAGCACGACGTTGGCGGTCTTGCGGCCGACCCCGGGCAGGGTGACGAGATCCTCGAGACGCGCCGGCACCTCGCCGTCGTACCGCTCGACGAGCGCCTGGCTGAGCTTGAGCAGCGAGTCGGTCTTGGCGCGGAAGAACCCGAGCGGGCCGAGCAGCTGCTCCATGTGCTCGCGCGAGGCGGCCGCCATCGCCTGGGGGGTCGGGTACGCCGCGAACAGCGCGGGGCTCGCGGCGTTGACCCGGCGGTCGGTGGTCTGTGCGGAGACCACGGTGACGACGAGGCACTCGAAGGCGTTGGTGAAGTCCAGCTCGGCCCGGGCGTCGGGATAGGTCTCGGCCAGGATCCGGTCCATCCGGCGCGCCCGCCGGACCAGCGTCGTGTCGGGCTTGGCGATCTCGATCGGGGCAGGCACGGGCTCAGCCTACGGTCCGCCCCCGACACCCCCGCAGGTGGCGCAAACCGCCTTCCATCGGGGCGGAGTGGCCCTTGTGACCCAGAGCACGGCTAGGATCGTGCCGATCCCGAGGGCCCCGTGACAAGGCATGGCCAGGGACGCACCGACATGGAGGATTGACGTGGACAACGACGTGCTTCGGCAGGCACCGCTGTTCAGCTCGCTCGACGACGAGGCGGCCACCGCCCTGGGCGGCTCCATGGCGGAGACCACGCTGCGCCGTGGCGACGTCCTGTTCCACGAGGGCGACTCCGGCGACAAGCTCTACGTCGTCACCGAGGGCAAGGTGAAGCTCGGCAGGTCCGCCTCCGACGGCCGGGAGAACCTCCTCGCGATCATGGGCCCCGGCCAGATGTTCGGCGAGCTCTCCCTCTTCGACCCGGGCCCGCGCTCGGCCACCGTCACCGCGGTCACCGACGCCACCTTCGCCTCGCTGTCGCACGAGGACCTCCTCAAGTGGCTCGACGGCCGCCCGATGGTCGCCCGCGGCCTGCTGTCGCAGCTCGCCGGCCGCCTGCGCAAGTCCAACGACGTCGTCGCCGACCTGGTCTTCTCCGATGTCCCCGGCCGCGAGGCCAAGGCGCTGCTCGACCTCGCCGACCGCTTCGGCCGCACCGCCGACGACGGCGTCCACGTCCACCACGACCTCACCCAGGAGGAGCTCGCCCAGCTGGTCGGCGCCTCCCGCGAGACGGTCAACAAGGCGCTCGCCGACTTCGCCTCGCGCGGCTGGCTGCGCCTGGAGCCCCGCTCCGTGGTGATCATGGACCTCGAGCGCCTCTCGCGCCGCGCCCGCTGAAACTTCTCCGCGCCGACTGACCCCCGACCCGGCGCCCGCGTGCGTCGTACGTCGTGAAGGGGGTTGCGGTGATCACTGACGACAGGGCTGGGTTCGACGCCTTCGTGCACGCGCGCGGTGCCGCGCTCGCGCGCACGGCGTACCTCCTGACCGGCGACCACCACCTCACGCAGGACCTCGTGCAGGCCGCGCTGCTGCAGGCGGCGAAGCACTGGGGCAGGATCCACACCTCGCCGGAGGCCTACGTCCGGCGCGCGATGTACCACCAGAACATCTCCTGGTGGCGGCGCCGCAGGATCACCGAGACCCCGCTGGTCTCGCACGACGGGGCGGTCGAGTCGGCCGACACCGACCTGCGCCTCACTCTCGACCAGGCGCTCGCCCGCCTGACGTCCAAGCAGCGCACCGTGCTGGTGCTGCGCTTCTACGAGGACCTCACGGAGGTGGAGACGGCGCGCGCGCTCGGGATCTCCGCCGGCACCGTGAAGTCCACGAGCCGCCACGCGCTGGCTCGGCTCCGGGCCCTCGCCCCCGAGCTGGCCGAGCTGATCGGAGCAGACGCATGACCACCCAGCCGGACCCGGACCTCCGCACCACCCTCCACCGGATCGCCGACTCCTCGGCCCCGATGCCGGTCGCCGACGACCTCTGGCAGCGCGGTCGCGCCGCGCGTCGCCGCGGCCAGGTGCTCGCTGTCGCTGCCGTGCTCGCGCTGATCGTCTCGGTCGGCGGCGTCGCCACTCTGGTCTCCACCAACGACCGCGAGGCGCGTACGGCGTCCAGCGGGGAGGTCGAGGGCGGCGCGATCCCCAGCACGATCGAGGATCCGGAGGGTCAGCCGATCACCGAACTGGCGATCGGCCGCGCCTCGGTGGCCTATGTCGAAGAGACCGGCACGCCGGTCCTCGTCGACGCCACGACGGGCGTGGCGCACCGGGTCGAGCTGCCGAGCTTCCCCGATCTCCAGGTCCTCGACCTCCTCGCCGACCGCTCGACCGGCCCGCTGCTGGCTGTCTCGCCCGACGGACGGCAGGTCGCCTACGCGGCCACGGTCTTCGCCGAGGGACCCGCAGGGCAGCCGTCCTTCTCCACGTCCCGGTACGTCGTGGTCGACCTGACGACCGGCGTGTCCGACCTGGTGGACGTGCCACCGGGCACCGGCACCCCGCGCGCCATCTCCTGGACCGCCGACGGGCAGCTGGCCGTGGACGTCTACGGCTTCGCCACCGCGGACGACGTGGAGCCCCCGGTCGAGTCATGGACGATCGACCCCGACACCGGCGCCAGCAGGAAGACCCCGCTGACAGGCGTCCCGGCCCCCGGCGGTGGCATCAGCGCGACCTACCCGCTCGGCGACGAGGCGACCGCGGCGGTCCCCTTCCAGACCGCCGACGGCACCGACGCCGACCGCGAGCTGCCGAGCGACCTCTACCCCGACGGCGCCGCCGTGACCCCGGTCGGCTGGGCGGACGACAGCCTCCTCGTGGCGCGGGTCGACGCCCCCGCCGGGAGCTACGTCGAGGGCCGGCACCTCGTGATCTTCACCTCGCCGGACCGCCCCGAGTCCGAGTGGACCTACCGCTTCCTGGTGCGCGACGTCCCCGACACGTCGAGCCTCAGCATCGCCGTCGACCTCGTCCCCGACCTCGACGGCACGTCGTCGCAGCAGCTCACGCACGACTTCACGCAGCCCACGGACCAGCGCGACATCTCGTGGATCATCGGGCTCGGCGTGGCGGCAGCGATCGCCGTACTCATGGGGCTGCGGCGACTCTGGCGCCGGCTGACCTAGCCGACTGCCGCAGCCGCGGTCGTACGGACCGAACACCCCGCCCGCGCGCCGGCCCACGCGGGAGGCAGCCGGCGGGACGGACGTGGGGTCCGTACGACGGCGAGGTCAGGCCCGCGGGTCGCGACCGGAGAACGCGACCAGCCGCTCGTAGGCCCCCGCGTCGTCGGGCACCTGCACCTCGGGGCCGAAGGCGCCTCCACGGTTGTCGTCGGTCAGCCCGCCCCGCATCGCGGCCAGCCCCGCCTCGGCGATCGAGTCGTCGAGGGCGACGTCGGCTCCGGTCCCGCGCACGAGGTCCCAGGAGTGGACGGCGAGCTCGGCGGTCCAGAAGCCCGCGGTCCCCTGCTTCTCGGCTGGCAGGTCGTGGATCTGGGCGAGCAGCTCGTCGGCGCCCGACCGGAACGCCGGCCCCCACTCGCCGTCGGCGATGCCCGGGTCGGCGCCGAAGTCCACCTCCTCGCCACGCCCCATCTGCGCCATCCGGGCCGGCCCGGAGGCGACGTGGCCGGCGAGCCGCCGCACGGTCCAGCCCGAGCAGGGGGTGGGGTGGTCGAGGGTGTCGGCGGTGACGGCGTCGAGGGCCTGGCCTGCCTGGTCGAGCGCCCGAGCCAGATGGTCCACGGGAGAGTCGGTCATGTCCCCCACCTCACTCCCGACGGTGGCGGGACGCAAGCCCCTCGCGCTCGCCGGTCCGAGCTCCGGAGCTCCCCTCGGCGTAGTCCGCGTCAAAAAGCTCCCCAGGACGGCCTCGGCAGGAGCTCTTTGATGCGGACTATCCCGAGGAGTGGGAGAGGTACGCCAGCTGCGCGCGCACCGACAGCTCCGCCGCACCCCAGAGGACCGGGTCGACGTCGGCGTAGACGATCTCCACGATCGCGCGCGGCAGGCCCTCGTGGGGGAAGGCGCCGCCCTCGCGCTGGACCGCGTGGAGGTCGCGCAGGGCCTCGCGCACCTGGTCGAGACGCTGCTTGCGGTGGGCGAGGTAGAAGTCGAGGGCTCCGAGGGCGTCGTCGATGACCGGCCCGTGGCCCGGCCAGACGGACGTGATCCCCTGCTCCCCGCACAGCGCGTGCAGCCGCTCCAGGGAGGAGAGGTAGGCGCCGAGCTGGCCGTCCGGGTGCGCGACGACGGTCGTGCCGCGACCGAGCACGGTGTCGCCGGTGAGCACCGCGCGGTCCTGCGGGACGACGAAGGACAGCGAGTCGGCGGTGTGGCCGGGCGTCGCCACGACGTGCAGCTCGAGGTCGCCGACGGAGACGACGTCGCCCTCCCCCAGGCCCTCCGAGCCGAGGCGGTGGGCCGGGTCGAGGGCGCGTACGCCGCAGCCGTGCCGCTCGGCGTACTCCCGCGCGGCCTCGCTGTGGTCGGCGTGGTGGTGGGTCAGCAGCACCACGGCGACGTCGCCGGCGGCCGCGTCGATCGCGTCGAGGTGGGCGGCGATCGACGGGCCCGGGTCGACGACGACCGAGCGCGCGGAGCCGGGGTCGCGGAGCACCCAGGTGTTGGTGCCGTCGAGGGTCATGATGTCGGCGTTGGGCGCGAGGACGCAGGTGCCGGTCGACCCGAACGACCCGCCGGCCCAGCCGGACTCGCTCATCGGGTGGCCATCAGCGCGGCGTAGGCAGGAGGCGTCGACAGGATGTAGGTGTCTCCGTCGGCCACCACCTCGGGCATGAACATCTCGACCCGGCGCCCCTGCGCCTCGAGCAGTACGGCGTCGGGGTCGGCGTGCTGCGCGACGTCGAGGCAGGTCAGCCAGGTAGGCGGCATCATCAGGATCTGCTCGGCCTCGACCTGCTCCACGGCCTCGAGCGCACCCGCCCACGCGACGGACGACGACTCGGTGGACACGTCGCGGGTGACCTGCCCCTCGGGCAGCCGGGCCACGAAGAACCAGGTGCGGTAGCGGCGCGGCTCGAAGTCCGGCGTCAGCCAGCCCGACCAGGCGCCGAGGAGGTCGGTGCGCAGGACCAGCGAGCGGTTCTCGAGGAAGGCGGTCAGCGACAGCTCGCGCGACTCGAGGGCGACCCGGTCGGCCTCCCAGTCGTCACCGGTCGTGTCGGCGACGACCTCGCCGGCACTCGCCCCGGCGAGCAGGACGCCCGACTCCTCGAAGGTCTCCCGCACGGCCGCACAGACGAGCGCACGGGCCTTCGGCTCGTCGCACCCGAGCCGCTCGGCCCACTCGGCCGGGGACGGCCCGGACCACAGCCCGCGGTCGACCAACTCGTCGTCGAAGTCGCGCGGGTCGACGCCACCGCCGGGGAAGACGCACATCCCGCCGGCGAAGGCCATGGACGTCTGGCGGCGCAGGAGGTAGACCTCGGAGCCTCCGGCCCCGGGGCGCAGCAGCACCACGGTCGCGGCGTCGCGCGGCTCGGCGGCGGTAGCGTCGCCGTTGGCGTACGCCTGGGCCTGCGCGACGAGGGCCTCGGGGAGTGGCAGACGATCCACTCAGACCTCGACGATGATCTCGACCTCGACCGGCACGTCGAGGGGGAGCACCGCGACGCCGACCGCGGACCGGGCGTGCTTGCCGGCGTCGCCGAAGACCTCGCCCAGGAGCTCGGAGGCGCCGTTGGCGACCTTGGGCTGTCCGGTGAAGTCGGGGGTCGAGGCGACGAAGACGACGACCTTGACGACCCGCTTGATCTCGTCGAGCGAGCCGATCTCGGCCTTCACCGCGGCGAGCGCGTTGAGGGCGCACTGGCGGGCGCACTCGTAGCCCTGCTCCTCGGTGACCTCGCCGCCGACCTTGCCGATCGCGAGCATCTCGCCGTCGCGGGCCGGCAGCTGGCCGGAGGTGAAGACGAGGCTGCCGGTGCGGGCGGTGGGCTGGTAGGCCGCGAGCGGCGGGACGACCTCGGGGAGCGTGATGCCCAGCTCGGCCAGGGTGGCCTCGGCGCCCACGTCAGGCCGCCTTCTGCTTCTTGAGGAAGGCCACAAGACCGCCCTGGGCGTTGGTGTGGATGGCCACCAGCTCCCAGCCGTCCTGACCGAAGTTGTTGAGCATGAGCGCTTCGTTGTGGAGCGGAATCGGCGCCACCTGGTATTCCCACTGGGTCATGGACGGCACCCTACTCGGGGCGGACGGGGGTCCTCCTGCGGGCGGACGCGCAGCCACCGCGGCCCGTCTGTCGTCCGCAGCATGGACCAGCACCCGTGGCGTCTTGGCCCTGGCCGCGGGCCGCAACAACGGCCAGATCGCCCAGCAGCTGTTCCTCTCGCCGAAGACGATCCGCAACAACATCACGAGCATCCTGGCCAAGCTCCAGGCCACCGACCGCGCCGACGTGATCATCCGGGCGCGCGACGCGGGACTGGGCCGGGGCGACCAGGAGCGACCGCCCACGGGGGACCGCTAGATTCCGCCCATGGAGCACAACGACGCGGACGAGTCCCGCCAGCAGGACAAGCGCCCCAACCACTTCGAGCGCTTCGTCGACGCGGTCAACGACCGGGTCAGCCGGGCACCCTTCTTCGCGATCATCCTCGTGGCCCTGGTGCTCTGGGCCGCGAGCTACCCGCTCTGGAAGACCGTCACCAAGTGGGAGCTGGCCCTGCACACGGGGTCGTCGATCCTGTCGCTGCTGCTCCTCGTGCTCCTCGAGAACGCCGGACGCCGCTCCGAGGAGGCCGCGCAGGAGAAGCTCAACGTCCTCGCCGAGGCGCTGGCCGACCTGATGACGTCCCGCGCTGCCGACGACCCCGACCTGCACGAGTCCGTCACCAAGCTCCGCCAGGCCGTCGGCCTGGAGGAGCGCCACTGAGGGTCGTCAGGCCGCCAGCAGCCGCAGCGTGGTCTCGCGCTGCGGGGAGGTCCTGACGTCGGCCCCCGCTGCGGCACCGGCCACCGGGTGCACCATCACCTCGTCGACGCCGTACGTCGACGCCAGCTCCGCGACGCGGGCACGGGCCTGCTCGGGCGAGCCGACGATCCAGCGCGCCGACATGGAGTGGCCGAAGGCGCGCTGCTCGGGCGTCATCTCGACCGCCTCCGCCTCCTCCACCAGCCGCTGCGGGTGCAGCGGCGCGCCGGTGCGGAGCGCGATCATCTGCTGCACGTTGGGCAGCGCCTGCCGGCGGGCCTCCTCCTCGGTCTCGGCGACGACGGCGTTGACGGTGAGGAAGGTGCGCGGCTCGGGGTGCTCCGGGGACGGCCGGTACGACGACCGGTAGAGGTCGAGGGCAGCGCCGGTCCCCTCGCCCGAGAAGTGGTGCGCGAAGACGTAGGGCAGGCCCTTCTCGGCAGCGAGCCGGGCGGAGTAGTCCGACGAGCCGAGCAGCCACATGTCGGCGACCGAGCGGGCGGACGGCGTCGCGCGCAGGGGCTGGCGGCGAGGGCCGATCTGGAGCTCGACGCCCTCGGTCGACATCAGCGTGCGGATGTCGTCGACGTACTCCGGGAAGCGGGTGACGGCCTCGTCGGCGCTCTCGGCGTTGCTGCCGCGCAGGACGTAGCGGGTCAGCGCGTCGGTGCCCGGGGCGCGGCCGATGCCGAGGTCGACGCGACCGGGGAAGGCCGCCTCCAGCAGGGCGAACTGCTCGGCGACGACCAGCGGCGCGTGGTTGGGGAGCATGACGCCGCCCGAGCCGACCTTCATCCGCGAGGTCGCCGAGGCGATCATCGCGATCAGCACGGGCGGGTTGGTCGCCGCGACGGCCGGCATGTTGTGGTGCTCGGCCACCCAGTAGCGGCGGTAGCCCAGGTCGTCGGCCACCCGGGCCAGCGAGAGCGAGGCCGCGATGGCGTCGCCGGTGGTCTGGTCGCTGCGGACCGGCACGAGGTCGAGCACGGACAGGGCGGGAGCAGGCGAGGTCACTGACGCCACAGCACGATCGGCGGCACGGATATTCCGGGGCGATCCCGGTTGCCCTCAGGTGCACCTCAGGATCTAGCGTCCTCGACGTGACCGTCTCCACCACCCCGCGCGAACGGATCCTCTCCCCGGCCTACGCGGCCACCACGATCGGGATGTTCGGCCTGATCGCCTTCGTCGCGTTCGAGGCGATGGCGGTGGCGACCGTGATGCCGACGGTGGCGCGCGACCTCGACGGCCTGGGGCTCTTCGCACTGGCCTTCGCCGCCCCGCTGGCCAGCGGTGTGGTCGGCATGGTCGCCGCCGGCGCGTGGAGCGACCGCACCGGACCCGTCGTGCCGCTGCTGGCGTCGATGGCCCTGTTCTCCCTCGGCCTGCTCGTCTGCGGCCTCGCCCCGACGATGGAGGTGCTCCTGGCCGGCCGCGTGCTGCAGGGGCTGGGCGGCGGGGCCCTGACCGTGGGCTTGTACGTCGTCGTCGGGCTGGTCTACCCGCCCGCCCTCCGGCCGGCGGTGTTCGCCTCGTTCGCGGCGGCCTGGGTCCTCCCGGCGCTCTTCGGGCCCGGCCTCGCCGCCCTGGTCGCCGACGTGTGGCACTGGCGCTGGGTCTTCCTCGGCGCGGTCGCCCTCGTCGTCGTGGCGCTGGCCCTGCTGGCGCCCGCCCTGCGCCGGCTCGAGCCGCACGCCGAGGGCACGGGCACCCCGCGGG
>NZ_JAOPWY010000180.1 GCF_025965415.1 Nocardioides sp. | reverse complement strand
TCGACCACGACGGTGCCGCTCAGCGGCGCCAGCTCGCCGCGCAGGGTGGCGAGCAGCGTCGACTTCCCGCAGCCCGACGGGCCGGAGATCGCGACGAGCCCGCGGTCGGGGAGCGCGAGGTCGAGCGCCGCCGTCAGCGGCGAGCCGCCGTCGTGGCCGATCTCGAGGGCGATCGTGGTGAGCCGGGGCGATGCCGGACGCACCGCGCCGGGCAGGTCGTGGGACGCGCGGGCGAGCAGTGCATCGGCGTCGGCCAGCGCCGCGGTGCCCTCGGCGGCGGCGTGGAACTCGGCCCCGACCCGGCGCAGTGGCCAGTAGGCCTCGGGCGCGAGGAGCAGCACGGTGAGCGCGACCCGGAAGTCGACCGACCCGGAGGCGAGGCGGAGGCCGACGGTCACCGCGACGAGGGCGACCGACAGCGTCGCCACCAGCTCGAGCACCGAGGAGGACGCGAAGGCGACCTTGAGGGTGTCGACCGTGGCCCGGCGGTAGCGGTGGGTGACCGAGCGGATCGTGCCGACCTGCGCCTCGGCGCGCCGGTGCGCGACCAGTGTCGGCAGGCCGCGCACGACGTCGAGGAAGTGTCCCGAGAGCGCCTCGAGGGCGCGCCACTGGAGGCGCGCCCGGTCCCGGGTCGTCAGGCCGACGAGGATCGCGAAGACGGGCACGAGCGGCAGGGTGAGCGCCACCACGAGCCCCGACAGCGGGTCGAGCCAGGTGATCGCTGCCAGCGTCACGACCGGCAGCACGGTGGCCGGCACGAGCGCCGGGAGGTAGCGCGTGACGTAGGGCTCCACCCCGGCCACCCCGCGGGTCGCCAGCACGGCCAGGCGCGACGGCGAGACGTCGTCGAGGTGGCGCGCGGCCTCGAGCAGGCGGTCGCGGAGGGCCCCGGAGACCTCGGTGGCCGCGCGGGTCGACGCCCGCTGGCCGACGTACGCCGTCGCGGTCCGCAGCAGCACGAGGCACGCGAGCCACCAGGCCGCGCCGTGCCACCCGCCGGCCGGGGGCGTGACGGCGGCGACCACGAGGGCCCCGAGCGCGAAGGCCTGGGCCACGGTCGCGAGCCCGCCGACGACCCCGGTCGCGACGACGACAGCCAGCGCGCCTCGTGCGGGTCGCAGGTGGGGGAGCGCAGCCGGGTCGAGCGGCTTCACGAGACGGCGTCCGCCGGCACGGGAGCGGGGATGTGGTGGACGGAGATCCGCTTGCGGAAGACCCAGTAGGTCCACGCCTGGTAGGCCAGGACCACCGGCGTGAAGATGACCGCGACCCACGTCATCACCTTGAGCGCGTACGCCGTCGCGGCGGCGTTGGTCGTGTTCAGCGAGTAGGCCGCGTCGGTGGTGGACGGCATCACGTCGGGGAAGAGCGCGACGAACAGCCCGGCCACGGCCAGCGCGATCGTGACGAACGTGCCCATGAAGGCCCAGCCCTCGCGTCCGCCCATCGCCGCGAGCAGGCCGCCGACCAGCGCCAGCGCGGCGAGGACGAAGACCACCGCGCTGACGGCGGTGCCGGTCTTGAGCTGGGTCCAGGAGAGGAAGGCCACGGCGAGCACGGCCGCCACCGCGCCGATCTGCACGGCCAGGGCGCGGGCCCGGTGCCGGATCTCGCCGTCGGTCTTGAGCGCGATGAACATCGCGCCGTGGGCGGCGAACAGGGTCAGCGTGACCAGCCCGCCTAGCAGGCCGAACGGGTTGAGCAGCGTGAAGAGGGTGCCGGTGAACTCCTTGTCGGCGTCGATCGGCACGCCGGCGACGATGTTGGCGAACGCGACGCCCCACAGCAGCGCCGGCACCACGGAGCCGATGATCAGGGCGAGATCCCAGCGCCCGCGCCAGGTGTCGTCGTCGCGCTTGTGGCGGTACTCGAACGACAGGCCGCGGACGATGAGGGCGACCAGGATCAGCAGTAGCGGGAGGTAGAACCCGCTGAACAGGGTGGCGTACCACTCGGGGAAGGCGGCGAAGGTCGCGCCGCCCGCGACCAGGACCCACACCTCGTTGCCGTCCCAGACCGGGCCGACGGTGTTGATCATGACCCGGCGCTCGGTGTCGTCGCGGGCGAGCACGGGCAGGAGCATCCCGACGCCGAAGTCGAAGCCCTCCAGGCAGAAGTAGCCGACCCACAGCACGGCGATGAGTGCGAACCAGACGGTGGTCAGTTCCATGTCGATGTCCTCAGATGGCGATGGTGTGGCGGGCGGTCAGTAGGCGAAGGTGAGCGGGCGGTCGTCGTCCGAGCCGCCGACCTTGACGAGGGGTGGCTCCTCGAACTGCTCGGCGCCCTTCGAGATGTAGGTCGCGAGCAGCTTGAGCTCGATGACCGCCAAGAAGGCGTAGAGCGCGGTGAGCACGATGAGCGACGTCGCTGCCTCGAAGACCGAGACGCCGGGGGAGACCCCGGACTCGGTGGTCATCAGGCCGAAGACCACCCACGGCTGGCGGCCCATCTCGGTGAAGATCCAGCCCCACGAGCTGGCCAGTGTGGTGGCGATCGGCAGGCTCAGTCCGAGCACGCCCAGCCAGCGGACTCGCGGCGTACGCCCCTTGCGGGTCAGCCAGAGGATCAGCGCGGCGCCGGCCGCGGCGAAGAAGCCGAGGCCCATCATGAAGCGGAAGGACCAGTAGGTGATCGGGATGACCGGCGTGTAGTCGCCGTCGGAGTAGGCCTTGGTGGTCGGGTCCTGGCCGTACTGCTCGACGTACTGCTCGCGCAGCGGGTTGATCCCCTCGACGGTGCCGTCGAACGAGCCGGTGCCGAGGAAGGAGAGCAGGCAGGGGATGGTCACGGAGAACTTCTCCTCCTTCCCGTCGGGCGTGCCGAGGGTGAAGACGGAGAACGGTGCGCATCCCACGCTGGTCTCGTAGAGGCCTTCCGCGGCGGCCATCTTCATCGGCTGCACCTCGGTCATCACCTTGCCCTGCAGGTCGCCGGTGATCCCGACGCCGATGCCGGCGAGCAGCGTGATGACCGCCCCGATGCGGACGGCGCGGTGGTACATCGGGCGGTCCGCCTCGTGCTTCTTCTTCATGTAGAGGTAGGCCGAGACGCCGAGCACGAACGTGCCGGCGGTCATGTACGCCGCCATGATCACGTGGGGGAACGTGACGACCTGGACCTTGTTGAACATCACGGCCCAGAAGTCGACGAGCTCCGCGCGGTCGGTGTCGGGGTTGAAGCGGTAGCCGACCGGGTGTTGCATCCAGGAGTTGGCGGCGAGGATGAAGTAGGCCGAGGCGAGCGTCCCGAGGTGGACGAGCCACATGCAGCCGGCGTGCAGCCCGCGGGGCAGCTTGTCCCACCCGAAGATCCAGAGGCCGAGGAACGTGGACTCGAGGAAGAACGCGAGCAGGCCCTCGATGGCCAGGGGAGCGCCGAACACGTCGCCGACGAAGCGGGAGTAGTCCGACCAGTTCATCCCGAACTGGAACTCCTGCACGATGCCGGTCACCACGCCGATGGCGAAGTTGATCAGGAAGAGCTTGCCGAAGAACTTGGTCAGCCGGAGGTAGTCCTCCCTGCCCGTGCGCACCCACGCGGTCTCGAAGCCGGCGATGACGGCGGTGAGGCCGATCGTCAGCGGGACGAACAGGAAGTGGTAGACGGTGATGATCCCGAACTGCCAGCGGGCGATGTCGAGGACATCCATGGGCACACCCCTTGTGTGATCGGTGCTTTCGGCGCAGTAATACTACGAAGCGTAGTAGATACTACGCCGTGTCGTACTTCGTCGGGCAGGGCCCCTAGACTCTTCTTCCATGAGTCCAAGGTCCCGGATGGGTGAGCTCGAGCAGGCCGTCCTCGAGGCGCTGTGGGACCTCGACGCCGGCAGCGGTGCCAGCGGGCGAGAGGTGCACGAGCGGCTCACCGGCCGCGACCTGGCCTACACGACCGTGATGACGGTGCTCGACCGGCTGGTCGGCAAGGACATCGTCGTGCGCGAGCGCGATGGCCGCGCCTACCGCTACGCACCGCGCCAGTCCCGCGCCGCGATGACCGCGAGCCTGATGCACGACGCGCTGGGGGAGACCGGTGCCGACCGCGACCAGGCGCTCGTCTCGTTCGTGGGCGAGGCCAGCGCCGAGGACCTCGCCGCGCTGCGGCGCGCCCTCGCCGACCTGGCCTGACGGCCGCCCAGCTCCGGTCGTGGTCACGCCCGTCCTGCTGGGGGCGCTCGCCGTCCTGCTGGCCGGCCCGTTCCCGTGGGCGCTGTCGCGCTGGACCGCGCTGAGGCGTACTCCGGCAGCGGCGATGCTGCTGTGGCAGAGCACCGCGTTGGCTGCGGTCCTCGCTGCGCTGGGCGCCGGACTCTCGCTGGCCACCGACCGCCTGTGGCAGCCGCCCGTGGCGGCGGGCGACGTCGTCGTGGCGGCGCTCGCCGGTGTGGTCACCATCGTGGTCGCGGCGAGGCTGCTCGTCAGCGGCCACCGCACGGGCACCGCGCTGCGCCGGATGCGGCGGGTGCACCGCGAGCGCGTCGACCTCGTCGCGCGCGTCGACGACGGGGTGTCGGTGCTCGAGCACGACCTGCCGGTGGCCTACTGCGTGCCGGGGATGAGCGCCTCGCGGATCGTCGTCTCCCGCTCCACGCTGACCCGGCTCGCGCCCGCCGAGCTCGGCGCGGTCCTCGAGCACGAGCGCTCGCACCTGCGCGCCCGCCACGACCTGGTGCTGGAGGCGTTCGCGGTGCTCCACCGCGCCTTCCCCCGCTGGGTGGCGAGCGCCGCCGCCCGCCACGAGGTCGAGGTGCTGGTCGAGGTGCTCGCCGACCGCGCCGCCGTACGCATGGGCGCGGGGGACCGGCGCGCCCTCGTCTCGGCACTGCTGGCACTCGCGGGGTCGCACGCCCCCGAGGGCGCCCTGGGGTCTGCCGGCTCGTCGCTGGCCGCCCGGGTCGAGGTGCTGCGCGACACCCGTCGCCATCGGGTGCAGGCGGGCGTGGTCCTGGTGCTCGCGGCGGCGATCCTCGCCGTGCCGACGCTGCTCGTCGTGCTGCCCTGGCTGGTGGACCTGCGACACGCATCCCTGTGATCCATGTGACGGGTGGGACGTAGCCGTAGGGTTCGGACCATGGCGACCCGTACGTCTTCCCCGCCGGGGTCGCGGAGCTCGAGCACGTCCAGGAACACCAGCAGGACCAAGGGTTCGAGCACCCGATCACGGAGTACCAGCAAGCGCCCCTCCTCTTCCGCAGCGAAGAGCCGGAGCCGGTCCAGCGCGTCCAAGCGCCCCGCAGCGCGTCCGGCGCCCCGTGCCGTGCGCAACGGGCAGGGACCGGTCTCCCAGGCCTTCGGAGCGATCGGACGCGGGATCGCCGCCGTGTGGCTGGGCATCGCCCACGGCCTCGGTGCGGTCGCCCGGTCGATCGGCCGGTCGGCGCGCGACCTCGACCCCGAGCACCGTCGCGACGGGGTCGGCCTGTTCCTCGTCGGCCTCGCCACCGTCGCGGCCGCCGCCGTGTGGTGGCAGCTGCCCGGCGGCGTCATGGAGTTCGCCCGCTCGGTCACCGCGGGTGCGGTCGGCAAGGTCGGCTGGCTCGTGCCGCTGTTCCTCGCCTCAGCCGGCTGGCGCACGCTGCGCGACCCCGAGCGCAACGGCCCCGCCGGCCGCCAGGTCATCGGCTGGACCGCCTTCGGCCTCGGCCTGCTCGGCATCGTGCACATCGCCAACGGCAACCCGCAGCCGGTCCTCGGCGACGCCACCAACCTCCAGGAGGCCGGTGGCGCGGTCGGCTACGTCACCTCGAGCCTGCTGCTCGACCTCATGCAGACGTCGTACGTCGTGGTGCCGCTGCTGGCACTGCTGGCCGTCTTCGGCATCCTGATCATCACCGCCACCCCCGTCTACCAGATCCCGGCGCGGCTGGGTGCGCTGCGCGACAAGGCCCTGGGCCGCACGCACGCCGACGTCGAGCCCGAGGTCGACGAGCCGACCCGGCCCGTGCGCTCGCGCCGCCGCTCGATGCTCGACGACGAGGTCGACCCCGACCTGGGCGACCCGGCGTACGACAGCCCCGTGCTGTCGGACCGCGAGCTCAAGAAGCGGCGCAAGAAGAAGGACGAGGAGCCGGTCGAGGACTTCGGCATCGACCTCTTCGCCGACGCGCCGACCGAGGTCACCCCGGCCGTCGCCGTCCCGGGTGCCGCAGCCGACACCGGCGCGCTCGAGCCGCCCCCGCACACCCCGCTGCCGCAGCGCGTCGAGCAGCTCACGCTGTCGGGCGACATCACCTACTCCCTCCCCGACAACTCCGCGCTCAAGCCGGGCTCGCCGCACAAGGCGCGCTCCAAGGCCAGCGACGCGGTCGTCGAGCGGCTGATGCAGGTGATGGAGGAGTTCAGCATCGACGCCGCCGTCACCGGCTACACCCGCGGCCCGACGGTCACCCGCTACGAGGTCGAGCTCGGCCCGGCGGTCAAGGTCGAGAAGGTCACGGCGCTGTCGAAGAACATCGCCTACGCCGTGGCGTCAGCCGACGTGCGCATCCTGAGCCCGATCCCCGGCAAGTCGGCGATCGGCATCGAGATCCCCAACATCGACAAGGAGATCGTCTCCCTCGGCGACGTGCTCCGGTCCACGACCGCCCGCGCCGACCACCACCCGATGGTGTCGGGGCTCGGCAAGGACGTCGAGGGCGGCTTCGTCGTCGCCAACCTCGCGAAGATGCCGCACCTGCTGGTCGCCGGTGCGACCGGCTCGGGAAAGTCGTCGTTCATCAACTCGATGATCACCTCGATCCTGATGCGCTCCACGCCCGACGAGGTCCGGATGATCCTGGTCGACCCCAAACGGGTCGAGCTCAACGCCTACGAGGGCATCCCGCACCTGATCACGCCGATCATCACCAACCCCAAGAAGGCCGCCGAGGCGCTGGCCTGGGTCGTGCGCGAGATGGACATGCGCTACGACGACCTGGCCAACTTCGGCTTCCGTCACGTCGACGACTTCAACAAGGCCGTCCGTGCGGGCAAGGTCGAGGTGCCGGCGGGCAGCGAGCGCGTGCTGTCGCCCTACCCCTACCTCCTCGTGGTGGTCGACGAGCTCGCCGACCTGATGATGATCGCCCCGCGCGACGTCGAGGACGCCGTCGTGCGCATCACCCAGCTCGCCCGCGCCGCCGGCATCCACCTGGTGCTGGCGACCCAGCGACCCTCGGTGGACGTCGTCACCGGCCTGATCAAGGCCAACGTGCCGTCTCGGCTGGCGTTCGCCACCTCGAGCGTCACCGACAGCCGCGTCATCCTCGACACCCCGGGTGCCGAGAAGCTGGTCGGCCAGGGTGACGGCCTGTTCCTGCCGATGGGCGCGAGCAAGCCGATCCGCGTGCAGGGCGCGTGGGTCACCGAGGCCGAGATCCAGCAGGTCGTCAACCACTGCAAGAAGCAGCTCGAGCCGACCTACATCGAGGAGGTCACGGCTCCGCAGCAGTCCAAGCGCGAGATCGACGACGACATCGGCGACGACATGGAGCTGGTGGTGCAGGCCATCGAGCTGGTCGTCTCCACGCAGTTCGGCTCGACGTCGATGCTGCAGCGCAAGCTGCGGGTCGGCTTCGCCAAGGCCGGGCGCCTGATGGACATCATGGAGAGCCGCGGGGTCGTGGGTCCCAGCGAGGGCTCCAAGGCGCGCGACGTCCTGGTGAAGCCCGACGAGCTCGATTCCGTGATCGCCACTCTCGAGGGGGGAGTCTGATGAGCACCGCGATGCAGGAGACCGAGGTCCACGACGGACCGGACGGCGAGCACGGCGAGGTCCTGGGCCTCACCCCCGACGCGGTCGAGGTACGCCGCCACGCCGGGGTCGCCGCCAGCGTCGGCCTGACCGCCTCGGCGGTCGCCATCGCCTACTTCGGGCGGGCCACGCAGTCCGGCTCCGCGCTGGACTGGGCCTTCGTCGTCGCGATGGGCCTGCTCGGTGCCTACTGGCTCGTCAGCCTCGTCGACGCCCGCACCCCGCTGCTCGTCGCCGACGCGCAGGGCATCCGGATCCGCCTGGGTCGGACCTGGCGCGGCCTGCCCTGGACCGCGGTCCACCACGTCGAGCACACGCCGCGCCGCGGCCTGCTGCGCGACGGACGCCTGGTCGTGGTGCCGCACAACCTCGAGCTGATCGAGGCCGAGCTGACGGGCGCCGGCAAGCGCCACGTGACGATCTCCCGGCTGCTGCACGGCGCCCCGTTCGCGGTCCCGCTGGGCCTCTCGACGCGCGTCATCGGCGCCGGCGACGACCTCACCTCGGCGCTGGGTCGCGTGGCCCGCGACGCCAGCCAGGTCGTGGAGGTCGAGCCCGCGGTCGAGCCCGCGGTCGAGCCCGCGGTGGAGCCGGAGGCTCCTGAGGACCTGGAGGCTCTCGAGCACGAGACCGAGGAGCCCGCTCCCGTCGAGGAGGCGATCGTCGCCAGCCCGACGCCGGCCGCCCTGCGCGAGTCCTCGTCGGCCCGCCGCTCGGAGATCACCCGCGACGTCACCCCCGAGACCGACGACCAGCCCGAGGGCCGCGAGCTGCGCCGCCCGGGCCGGGTCAGCCTCGTCGAGGAGACCCAGTCGTGGGGCGACCGCGTCCGCGCCATCGCCCGTCCCGGTGAGCCGGTGGAGCCGCTGGTCCTCGACGAGTTCGAGGTCGAGCCCGCCGAGGACCCGGTCATCGGACCCGAGCTCGCCGCCGCCCGCACCCGCCTGGGGCTGACCGTCGACCAGCTCGCCGAGCGCACCCGCATCCGCCCCCATGTCATCGAGGCCGTCGAGGTCGACGACTTCGAGCCGTGCGGTGGCGACTTCTACGCCCGCGGTCACCTCCGCACGCTCGCTCGCGTGCTCGGCATCGACGTCGCGCCGCTGCTGGCGTCGTACGCCGAGCGCTATGCCCACGCCCCGATCAACCCGCGCCGGGTCTTCGAGGCCGAGCTGGCCACCGGCGCCAACGGCTCCATCCGCGGCACCCGCGGCGGCCCCAACTGGTCCGTGCTGGTCGCCGTCGTGATGGCGCTGGTGCTCTGCTGGTCGATCGCCCGGCTCGTCATGGACACCCCGCCCGAGCTGCGCGGCTCCACGCCCGTGCTCAACGGCTCCGGCGGTCCGCAGGGCGCCGGCAGCGCCCCGCTCGCCGACCCGGTCGCCGTCGTGGTCAGCGCCCCGTCGGGCGGCGCGCGCGTCGTCGTGCGCGACGCAGCGGGCAAGGAGGTCTTCGCGGGCAACCTGGCGGTCGGCCAGACGCAGGAGGTCAAGGCGTCCCCGCCGGTGCGCGTGATGTCCACCGACGGGTCCGTCACGGTCTCGCTCGCGGGCGGCGAGGACCGTGCGGTCGGGGAGCCCGGCGTCGCCGGTCAGGGCACGTACGTCGTCGACTGAGGTCGGCGATCCACGGGGACGCAGAGAGGCTCTCGGGAAAGGGAGCGACGGCGGGTGAATCTCCTCACCGCCTCGCGGTTGCGGGTCCACGCGCCTCGACCCGGCATACTCACGGATGCGATGACCACCACTGAATCCCAGACCCTTCCCGCCTCCGCAGAGCCCGCTGCTCCGCTGCAGGTCGCCGTCGTCACGCTCGGCTGCGCCCGCAACGAGGTCGACTCCGAGGAGCTGGCCGGGCGGCTCGAGGCCGGCGGCTTCGTGCTCGTCGCGGACCCCGAGGACGCCGACACCGTCGTGGTCAACACGTGCGGCTTCGTCGAGGCGGCCAAGAAGGACTCCGTGGACACGCTGCTCGAGGCTGCGGACCTCAAGGCCTCGGCCGGGCACGGCGGCCGCGCCCAGGCGGTCGTCGCGGTCGGCTGCCTCGCCGAGAGGTACGGCAAGGACCTCGCCGACTCGCTGCCCGAGGCCGACGCGGTGCTCGGCTTCGACGACTACCCCGACATCGCCGCCAAGCTGCGCGCGATCGTGGCGGGGGAGACCCACCACGCCCACACGCCGTCGGACCGCCGCCGGTTGCTCCCGATCTCGCCGGTGGACCGCGACGCCTCGACCGTCTCGATCCCGGGTCACCAGGCCGAGGTCGCCGATGTCAGGGACATCGGTGCCGGCGCGCCGGCCACGGGACCCCGCGCCGTGCGCCGTCGCCTCGACGCCGGCCCGATGGCGCCGCTCAAGCTCGCCAGCGGCTGCGACCGGCGCTGCTCCTTCTGCGCGATCCCGAGCTTCCGGGGCTCGTTCGTGAGCCGCCGCCCCAGCGACGTCGTGGGCGAGGCCCGGTGGCTCGCCACCCAGGGCGTCAAGGAGCTCTTCCTGGTCAGCGAGAACTCCACGTCCTACGGCAAGGACCTCGGCGACCTGCGTCTGCTCGAGACGCTGCTGCCCGAGCTCTCCGGCATCGACGGCATCGAGCGCGTCCGGGTCTCCTACCTCCAGCCCGCCGAGACGCGCCCCGGGCTGATCGAGGCCATCGCCTCGACGCCGGGCGTCGTGCCCTACTTCGACCTGTCCTTCCAGCACGCCAGCGCCACAGTGCTGCGCCGGATGCGTCGCTTCGGTGACCCCGAGAGCTTCCTCGGCCTGCTCGAGCAGATCCGCACGCTGGCCCCGCTGGCCGGAGTCCGCTCCAACGTCATCGTCGGCTTCCCCGGCGAGACCGACGAGGACCTGCACGTGCTGTGCGACTTCCTCGAGGCCGCGCGCATGGACGTGACCGGCGTGTTCGGCTACTCCGACGAGGACGGCACCGAGGCCGCGGCCTTCGCCGACGACATCAAGCTGGACGAGGACGAGATCCGCGACCGCACCGAGCACGTCACCGCCCTCGTCGAGGAGCTCAACGCCCAGCGGGCCGAGGAGCGCATCGGCGAGGAGGTCGTCGTGCTGGTGGAGACGGTCGACGAGGAGGGGACCCTGGGCCGCGCCGCCCACCAGGGACCCGAGGTGGACGGTACGACGCTTCTCGTCGACGCCGCCGACGCGCGGATCGGCGACCTGCTGACCGCCACCGTCACCGGCACCGACGGCGTCGACCTGATCGCGCGAGTGAACGGAGCATCCTGATGAGCACCGATCCGACGAGCACCGAGCAGCGCCAGGTCTCCAACTTCAACATCGCCAACGTGCTCACCGTGGTGCGCATCGCCATGGTGCCGCTCTTCGGGTGGGCCCTGCTGCACGACGGCGGTGACTCGACGATGTGGCGGTGGGTGGCCTTCGCGCTCTTCGCGGTCGCGATGATCACCGACAAGATCGACGGCGACCTGGCCCGCAAGCACAACCTCATCACCGACTTCGGCAAGATCGCCGACCCGATCGCCGACAAGGCCATCACGGGCATGGCCTTCATCGGCCTCTCGCTGGTCGGCGACATCTGGTGGTGGGTGACGGTCGTCGTGCTGGTGCGCGAGTGGAGCGTCACCCTGCTGCGCCTCTCTGTCCTCAAGCAGGTCGTGATCCCGGCCGCGCAGAGCGGCAAGATCAAGACCGTCCTCCAGGCCTTCGCGCTCGCCGGCCTCACCTGGCCGCTCCCGCACGGCGACGCCCACGGTGGCGCCTTCGACTTCTGGCCCGGCCCGCTCGGCGAGGCGCTGTTCTACCTCAGCCAGGTGATGCTCGCCGGTGCCGTCGCGATGACGCTGTGGTCGGGATGGGAGTTCGTCCGTGAGGTGCGCAAGCAGCGCGCCCACCCCGCCTGAGGGAGGGGTTTGTCTGGGCACCGGGGGATTCGTGGGTGATGATGCCTCTGTCACGTCCCTTGAACCCTCGGAGCTCACATGCGCACACCTGCGCTCATCTCGCCGCGTCACATCGCGGTCGGAGCAGGCCTGGCCCTCCTGGCGGCAGGTCTCGCTCCCATGGCATCGGCCTCGGCCAACCCGGCCGGCAGCAACCTCGTCATCAGCGAGGTCTACGGCGGTGGCGGCGGCACCAGCGGCACGCCGAGCTACACCCATGACTTCATCGAGCTCTACAACCCGACGAGCAGCTCAGTCTCCCTGAGCGGCTGGTCGGTCCAGTACAGGTCCAACACCGGTGCTGCGGCCGCTGCGGCCCCCCTGACCGGCAGCGTGGCACCCCACAGCTACTTCCTGATCCAGTCGGGCTCGGCCGGCACCGTCTCGGGTACGCCGGCGCTCCCCACGCCCGACGCGACGGTCGGGCTGAACCTCTCCGCCTCGGGCGGCATCGTCTTCCTGGCGAGCTCGGAGACGCCGGTGGCGGCACGAGGTGACGTGGCCGGAGTGACCACCGGGGGTCTGGTGGACACGGTGGGGTTCGGGACGGCCGCCGACACCTACGAGACGGAGCGCACCGGAGCCGCGCTGACCGTCACCACCTCCGTGTCGCGCGACGCGCTCGGCGACGACCTCGACAACAACCTCGAGGACTTCGCCGAGGTGACGCCCGATCCGCAGAACTCCTCCGTCGTCGTCGACCCCGACGCCGTCGTGGTGGGCTCCGTCCCTGACAAGACGTTCACACGTGACGAGGCCATCACCCCGTTCACCGTCACCGCCACGGGTGGTGCCACCCCTTACGCCTGGTCGGCCGCCGGCCTGCCCGCCGACCTGGCCATCGACCCGGCCACGGGCGAGATCAGTGGTACGCCGACCGCGCTCGGCGTCGCCGAGGTCACCGCAAAGGTGACCGACGCAGAAGATGCGACCGACGAGGTCACCTTCACTGTGACCGTGAACCCGCCCGCCGGTGAGGTCACCCCGATCGACGCGATCCAAGGCACCGGGCCGACCTCCCCGATCGTCGGCATCACCGTCACCACGCGCGGCGTCGTCACCGCCGCCTACCCGAGCGGTGGCTTCTTCGGGTTCTACCTCCAGACCCCGGGCACGGGTGCGGCGAACATCGACCTCGCGACGCACAACGCGTCCGACGGCGTGTTCGTGCGCCAGCCCAGCGGAGCCATCACCGTCACCCCCGGCGACTACGTCGAGGTCACGGGTGAGGTCACCGAGTTCGCCGGCGCGACCCAGGTCGAGGTGCAGCCTGCCGACATCACGGAGCTTTCGGGCACGCCCGCCCCGATCACCACCACGACGACCGCCACGTGGCCACGCTCCGCCGCGGCCAAGGAGTCCCTGGAGGGCATGCGCTACCGCCCGACCGGCGCCTTCACCGTCACCAACACGTTCTCGACGAACAACTTCGGCGAGGTCGGCCTGGCCAACGGCACCAATCCGCTGATCCAGCGCACCGAGGTCGAGCTGCCCGGACCGGCCGGGTCCAGCCCGACCGAGGCCGACAACCTGGCCCGCGCGGTCGTGCTCGACGACGGTGCCTCGACCAACTTCCTGGCCACCTCGTCCAGCAGCGCCGTGTGTGGCACCCGCCCCACGCCCTGCCTGTCGAACGGCGACCTCACGCCGCCGTACATCTCGACCACCGAGCCGGTGATCGTCGGCGCTGCCACCACGTTCGTCTCCGACGTGATCTTCACTGAGGGCGGTTCGCCGAGCGCGCCGACCTACCGGTTCCAGCCCCTGACGACCGTCGTGGGCCCGGCCAACGCCGGCTCCCCGGCGACGTTCGAGGACACCCGCACGTCCGCTCCGGACGAGGCCCTCATCAACGAGAAGGGCACCGCCGACCTCAAGGTCGCGTCGTTCAACGTGCTGAACTACTTCACCACCCTCGGTGACGCGGACGACGACAACATCGGCGACGGCGGCTGCGACCCGTTCCGCGACCGCGCGGGCGACGGCAACAGCGTCAGCGGCGGGTGCGAGCAGCGCGGCGCCTGGGACCCGCAGGACCTCCAGCGGCAGCAGTCGAAGATCGTCGCGGCGATCAACGCCCTCGACGCCGACGTGGTGGGCCTCCTCGAGATCGAGAACTCCCTCACCCTCGGCGAGACGCCGGACGAGGCGACCAACACCCTCGTCGCGGCGCTCAACGCCGCTGCCGGTGCCGGGACCTGGGCGGCCAACCCGTCCTCCACCGAGCTCCCCGCCAGCGGCATGGACGTGATCACCAACGCGATCATCTACAAGCCCGCCAGCGTGGACCGCGTGGGCGAGTCCCGGGCGCTCGGCACCCTGAGCGACGCCGGCGAGGCGTTCGACAACGCGCGCGAGCCGCTCGGACAGGTCTTCAGGGCCGACGCCGGTGGCGACCCGTTCCTGTTCGTGATCAACCACTTCAAGTCCAAGGGCTCGGCAGGCCCCAACCCGGGTGATGCCGACAGCGGCGACGGCCAGGGCTCGTCCAACGGCTCGCGCAAGCTGCAGGCCGCTGCGTTGCGCGACTGGGTCGCCGGGCTGAAGACGGAGACCGGCGTGCAGTCGGTCGTCCTCGGTGGCGACTTCAACTCCTACGCCATGGAGGACCCGCTGCGGATCCTCTACGACGCGGGCTACAGCAACGTGGAGCAGGAGTTCGCCAACGGCGAGTACTCCTACTCGTTCTCGGGGCTGTCCGGTTCGCTGGACCACATCCTCGTCAACGACGCCGCCCTCGCGCGGTCCACCGGCACCGACATCTGGAACATCAACAGCGGGGAGTCCCTGGCGCTGGAGTACAGCAGGTGGAACTACCACGGCACCGACTTCCACGCGGCGGGTCCCTACCGCTCGTCCGACCACGACCCAGTGGTCCTCGGCCTGCGGAAGACCGCACCCGGAGCAGCCACCACGGTCACCGGCACGGCCGCATCAATGGTCTACGGCACGCCGGGCTCGGTGTCGGTGAAGGTCGTCCCGGCGACCGCCACCGGGACGGTCACGGTGTCGAAAGGCGGCTCCGTCCTGGGCTCGACCACGGTGGCGTCCGGCGCCGGTACGGTCGCCCTCCCAGGTACCTCGCTGCCGGTCGGCACGCACACGCTGACCCTGACGTACGGCGGCGACGCGGGCCACCAGCCCTCGACCGGCGCGGTCACGGTCGTCGTGGGCAAGGCGAAGGCGAGCGTCAAGGCGAAGGTGCGGCCGGACGAGGCCGTCGTCAAGAGGACGAGGGCCAAGGTCGTGCTCAAGGTCCGCGCCGACGGCTTCACACCCACCGGCAAGGTCCGGGTGCGGATCGCCGGCAAGACCTATCGGGCGCGCCTGGTCGACGGCAAGGCCGTCGTGCGGCTGAAGGCGTTCACCAAGCCGCGGGTCTACCGGGCGAAGGTCCGCTACCTCGGTGACGCGACCACCGAGCCCGCACGCGATGTCGTCCGGATCAAGGTCAAGCGGCGCTGACCCCGCACCGCCAGATCCGATGAACCCGGACGGCCCGGTCATCCCTCACGGGGTGGCCGGGCCGGTCGTGATTCGGTGCCGATCCATGGTGCCGTCCGGCAAAGGTCTGGGGTTAAGGTGATCCGACTCACACGTCCCCTGACGAAAGGCCCCCTTCGTGTCAGCATCACGACCAGGTCGCAACCTCACCATCGCCACCGCGATGACTGGACTGCTCGCCGCTCCGCTCGCCGCCATCGCAGTCGCCACGCCGGCCCACGCCGCGACGTCCGTCGACGTCCAGATCGTCGCCACCAACGACTTCCACGGCCGACTCGCCGACCGTCCGACCGGGTCCACCAACCCGGAGCCGATCGAGATCGCCTCAGTCATGGCGGGTGCCGTCAAGCAGCTGCGCACCGCGAACCCCAACACGATCTTCGCTGCGGGTGGCGACATGATCGGTGCCTCGACCTTCGAGTCGTTCATCCAGCACGACAAGCCCACCCTCGACGTGCTCAACGAGGCCGGCCTCGACGTCTCGGCGGCGGGCAACCACGAGTTCGACGCAGGCTACGCCGACCTCGTCAACAGGGTGATGAAGCCCTACGACGCCACGACCAACCCCGAGGGCGGCGCCGACTGGCAGTACCTCGCGGCCAACGTCCGCAAGCGGTCCGACAACTCCTACGCGCTTCCCGACGTGGCCGCATCGCCCGGCACCTCGGACGGCGGAACGTGGATGACCACCACCGGTGGGGTCGACGTGGGCTTCATCGGCGCTGTGACCGAGGACCTCCCGTCCCTGGTGAGCCCGGCTGGGATCGCCGACGTCAAGATCAACAGCATCGTGGCCGAGACCAACGCGGCGGCCGACAAGCTCAAGGCCGACGGCGCCGACCTCATCGTCCTGCTCGTGCACGAGGGCGCCGCCACCACCAACATCGCCAGCGCGACCGACGACTCGGCATTCGGCAAGATCGTCTCCGGCGTCAACGACAAGGTGAACGCGATCGTCTCGGGTCACACGCACCTCGCCTACAACCACACCATCGGTGGCCGCCCGGTGGTCTCGGCGGGCCAGTACGGCGCGAACCTCAACCAGCTCGTCTTCACCGTCACCGACCCTGACGACAACCCGGCGACGAACAACTCGACCGTCGCGGTGAAGTCGCAGGAGGTCCTGCCGATGTTCGGCAAGGACCCGGACGGCGACGGCCCCAAGGCCACCCCGCCGCTCTACCCGGTGGACGCCAACAGCAAGGCCATCGTCGACGCGGCCTTCGCCAAGGCCGACGTCCTGGGCGCCCAGGTGCTGGGCAAGGTCGCCGGGCCGTTCAACCGCGCCAAGCTCACCAACGGCACCACCGAGAACCGCGGTGGCGAGTCCACCCTCGGCAACCTCGTCGCCGAGGTCCAGCGCTGGGCGACGTCGAGCCCGGAGGCCGGCGCCGCGCAGATCGCCTTCATGAACCCCGGTGGTCTCCGCGCCGACATGACGGGCGCAGCGGGCGGCTACCCGGCCAACCTGACCTACAAGCAGGCGGCCGTCGTCCAGCCGTTCGCCAACACCCTTGTCAACATGAAGCTCACGGGTGCCCAGATCAAGACGGTGCTCGAGCAGCAGTGGCAGCGCGACGCAGCTGGCGCGGTCCCGACGCGACCGTTCCTGCGTCTCGGGGTGTCCGACGGTTTCTTCGCGACCTATGACCCCGCGAAGGCCGAGGGCAACCGGGTCACCGGCATGTGGCTCAACGGCAAGGCGATCGACCCGGCCACGGCCTACTCCGTGACCGTGAACTCGTTCCTCGCCAGCGGCGGTGACAACTTCCGCGGCTTCAGTGCCGGCACCGCCAAGCGCGACACGGGCAAGGTGGACCTGCAGGCCATGGTCGACTACATGGCGTCCAAGGCCGCTACGACGCCGCTCGCCGTCAACAAGGAGCAGCGCCAGGTCGGCGTCTCGTGGCCGGCAGGTGCGCCGCGCTTCTACCGCATCGGCCAGAACGTGCGGCTGAGCCTGTCGTCCTTGGCGATGACGTCGCCCGCGGACGCTCGCGACGCGCTGCTCAACATCAAGGTCGGCGAGAAGACCCTCAACCCGACCCCGATCGACAACACGGTCGACGCCACGCCGTTCGACGAGAGCGGCAAGAGCGCGGTCTCGGTCAAGCTCAAGGGCAAGACCCGCACCGGCAAGCAGCTGTTGACGTTCACCGGTCCCACCACGGGCACGACGTTCTCGCTGCCGATCGACGTGCGCAAGGCGAAGGGCGAGATCAAGGCCCGCACCAAGCCCGAGCGCATCGTCAAGGGCGAGACCCGCACTCGTGTGAAGATCAAGGCCTCCGCCTTCGGCATCTCGAAGGTCACGGGCAAGGTCACGGTCAAGGCCGGCGGCAAGAAGTACACGGTCAAGCTCAAGAAGGGCAAGGCGTTCGTGCGCCTCGACCGCTTCAAGAAGACCGGCAAGAAGCGGATCGTCGTGATCTTCCAGGGCAACCGGAAGATCCGCGGCACCCGCGAGTTCGTCAAGATCCAGGTGCACCGCAACTGACCTGACGCACCCTGCACCAGCCCGGAGGCCCGGTCACCGTTCGCGGTGGCCGGGCCTCCGGCAGGTCGTCACCTCAGCGACAGGGCCGCCTGCACCAGCGCGAGGTGGCTGAAGGCCTGGGGGAAGTTGCCGGCCATCCGCGCGTTGCCGGCGTCGTACTCCTCCGACAGCAGCCCCACGTCGTTGGCGAGCCCGCAGAGCCGCTCGAGCAGCGCGGAGGCCTCGTCGCGCCGGCCCGCGGCGGCGAGCGCGGTGACCAGCCAGAACGAGCACGCCAGGAACGGGTGCTCGTCGCCGGCGAGGCCGTCGACACCGGTCTGCGTGCGATAGCGCAGCAGCAGGCCGTCGCGCATCAGGTCCTCCGTCACGGCGTCGATCGTGCCGAGCACGCGGGGGTCGTCACCCGGCAGGAAACCGACCAGCGAGATGGTGAGCAGCGACGCGTCCACCTCGGTGGTGTCGTAGTGCTGGGTGAAGGTGCCCCGGGCCGAGTCGAAGCCCTTGTCGAGGATCTCCTCCCTCACCCGCTCGCGCAGCTCACGCCAGCGCTCCACCGGGCCCGGGAGCCCGTGCTCCTCGACGGCGCGGACGGCACGGTCGAAGGCGACCCACACCATGACGCGGGAGTGGGTGAAGTGGCGCTGCGGGCCGCGGATCTCCCACAGGCCGTTGTCCGGCTCGTCCCAGTGGTCGGCCAGCTCCTCGACCAGCGAGCGCTGCAGCGACCACGAGTTGGACGTCTCCTCCAGCCCCGACCGGCGGGCCAGGTCAAGGGCGATCATCACCTCGCCGAGCACGTCGTTCTGCCGCTGCGACACGGCACCGTTGCCGATGCGCACCGGCCGGCTGTCGGCGTAGCCCGGCAGGTGCGGCACCTCGCGCTCGGGCAGCTGCCTGCCGCCGTCGACGGTGTACATGATCTGCAGGTCCGCCGGGTCGCCGGCGACCGCGCGCAGCAGCCACCGCCGCCAGTGGAGGGCCTCGTCGTCGTAGCCCGCGCCGAGCAGCGACTCGAGCGTGAGGGCCGCGTCGCGCAGCCAGCAGAAGCGGTAGTCCCAGTTGCGCTCGCCGCCGAAGTCCTCGGGCAGCGACGTCGTCGGCGCCGCGACGATGCCGCCGGTCTCGGCGTGGGTCATCAGCAGCAGCGTCAACAGGCTGCGCCGCACCATGTCGGCGAGGGGCACGTCGTCGGGTGAGCGCCGCGACCACGCGCGCTGCTCCGCGATCGTCTCCCGGATCCGCTCGGTCATCCCCAGCGGCACGGGCACCTCGTGCCACGAGCGGACCCACGTCGTCGAGAAGGTGACCTCGTCGCCGGCGGACATGTCGAACTCGTCGGTGTGGTGGCCCGCATGCCCCTCGGGGAGGCGAGGACCGCGCAGGACCAGCTTGTCCGGCCCGGCGACCGCGACGACGACGTCCTCGTCGTGGGCCTGCTCCCGGCTGACCCACGGGCGGACCTTGCCGTAGTCGGTGCGCACCACCCAGTCGTGGCGGATCCGCACGGTGCCGCGCGTGCACCTGAGACGGCGTACGACGTCTGCGCGCCCGTCGCCGGTCGGCATCAGGTCGAGCAGCACGACCTCGCCGTCAGCGGTCGTGAAGGTCGTCTCCAGCAGCGCCGTGCCGTCGACGTACCTGCGGCTCGTCCGCGTCACCGGGTCGGCCGGCGCGAGCAGCCAGCGCCCGTTCTCCTCCGTGCCGAGCAGCGCGGCGAAGCATGCGGGGGAGTCGAAGCGCGGCAGGCACAGCCAGTCGATCGATCCGTCCTTCCCGACCAGCGCGGCCGTGCCGCGGTCACCGATCAGGGCGTAGTCCTCGATGGGGAGTGCCATGCGGCTAGTCTCCCGGACGTGACCCAAGACCGGAGCCAGGCGACGCCGTGGCGGGTGCTCGAGGCGCTGGCCGAGCGGGGGGAGACCCTCGCCACGGCGGAGTCACTGACCGGTGGCCTGCTGGCCGCCCGGCTCACCGACGTGCCCGGTGCGTCGCGCAGCTTCGTGGGCGGCGTCGTGTCCTACGCGACACGGGTCAAGGTGTCCGTGCTCGACGTCCCGGCCCAGGTCGTGGAGCAGCACGGCGTGGTGTCGGAGGAGTGCGCGAGCGCGATGGCGTACGGCGTCCGCGCCCGGCTCGACGCGACCTGGGGGCTCGCGACGACGGGCGTGGCCGGCCCCGACGAGCAGGAGGGCCGACCGGTCGGCACGGTGTGGATCGCCGTCGCCGGACCCGACGGTGTCGAGACCCGCCTGCTGGCGCTCGACGGGGACCGGCTCGCCATCCGCGCGGCAACGTGCGACGAGGTGATGTCGGCGCTCGACGGGATCCTCGCCGGATGAGCCTCACGAGGGAACTGGACATCCTCACGCGGGAAGAAGGAGCCCTCGGGTAGCGTTGTCCAGACGACTCCCCTCCATCCAGAGTAAGGACCGCGCGCATGGTGCTCTTCCGGCGACTGCTCGGTGACGTGCTGCGCGGTGCCCGGATGCAGCGGGGGATGACCCTGCGCGAGCTCTCGGCCGAGGCGCGGGTGAGCCTGGGCTACATCTCCGAGATCGAGCGGGGACAGAAGGAAGCGTCCTCCGAGCTGCTCGCGTCGCTGTGCCAGGCCATGGACCTGCCGCTGTCCGACGTGCTGCGCGACGTCGCCGACGCGGTGGCGCTCGAGGAGATCGCGATCGGGGTCGTGGCGAGCGCGCAGATCGCTCCCGCCCGACCCGCCGGCGACGTCGTCGCCTCTGCCGCCTGAGCGCGCCTCAGTCCGCGGGCTGGCAGCTGGGGCACCAGTAGGCCGCCCGCTCGAGGCCCGGATCGCCGAGCACGTCGACGAGGATCGGCGTGCCGCAGCGCCGGCACGGCGACTTGTCGCGGCGGTAGACCCACATCCGCTCGCGCGGGCGCAGGTCACCGGTCGTGGACTGGATGGCACGTTCCTTGTTGGCCTCGAGCATCAGGCGGGCGCGACGGACCAGGCGCGGGAGGTCGGACACCGCCCCGATCGGGGAGCCGGGGTGGACGCCGCTGGTGAAGCAGAGCTCGGCCATGTACATGTTGCCGATGCCGGCGAGGTTGCGCTGGTCGAGCAGGGCCTGGCCGACCGGGCGCCCGGGGTCGCTGGACAGCCGGGCGAGAGCCTGGTCGATGTCCCAGTCGGGACCGAGGAGGTCGGGGCCGAGGTGCGCCACCAGTGCCGCCTCCTCCTGGCGTGGGACGACCTCGACGATGCCGAGGGAGAACCCCACTGCACATCGGCCGTCGATGCCGAGCACCACCCGGACCTGCGGGGTGGGCCGTCGCCACTTGTCGCCCGTGGCGTAGATGTGCCAGGAGCCCTCCATCTTGAGGTGGGTGTGGACGGTCCAGGCGCGGTCGTGGTCGATCCGGGTCAACAGGTGCTTGCCGCGCGCGAGGGTGCGCACGACCGTGCCGCCGGTGAGGTCGACCGTGGCGAAGGCGGGCACGCGGAAGTCGGTGACGGTGAGTCGGTGGCCGGTCAGGGCGCGGTCGAGTGCTGCCGCTGCGCGGTAGACGGTGTCGCCCTCAGGCACGCAGTCTCAGTCCCTTCGGTGTTGCGATGAATCCGGCTGCCGACAATGCCAGCCGGATGGGGGTCTCGCCACCGCTGCCGATCAGCGCCTGTCCGTCGGCCTTCTCCACGGTGAGTCGCCCCAGTGCACCACGTCGGGCCGCATCGGCGAGGGCGTTCATCGCGGGAGCGAGCACGTCCTGCTCCTCGCTCCAGGTCAGGAGGGTGCGTCCGCCACGCTCGACGTAGACCGTGAGGGCGCCGTCGACCGTGACCACGAGGGCTCCCGCCTTGCGCCCCGGACGGTGACCGGCGCGCTCGGCGTCGAGGGGATCGGGCCACGGGAGGGCGGCGCCGAAGACGTTGGCGGGGTCGGTGGCGGCCAGCGCGACCACGACGGGTTTGCCGCCCGTGGCGCTCTCGGGCTCGGAGAAGGTGCGGAGCCGGTCGATGGCGCCGGCGCTGCCGAACTGGGCAGCCCCCAGGCCCTCGATGAAGTAGCCGCGACGACAGCGGCCGGTGTCCTCGAAGGCGCTGAGCACCTTGTAGACGCCGGCGAAGCCGCCGGCCACCCGCTCGCTCACGACGGCACCGCGAGTGACGACACCGTGCCGCTCGAGCAGGTGCTCGGCGCGGGCCTTCGCGCGGCGGGTCGGGTCGGTGTCGCGCTCGGGCAGCAGGGCCCAGCGGCCGGCGGTCTCGGGCGGCCCGACCCGCGCCGGCATGCGGCCCATGCGCGG